>CAJLCS010000033.1 GCA_905205195.1 uncultured Eubacteriales bacterium | reverse complement strand
CCCGGCGGGTCTTCGAGCTTTCCCGGAGGATAAGCGGCAGATAGCAAGGCAAACGAGGCAGATGGGCTGTCGCCCATCAACGAGGATAACGTAGCCAGGTATCGTTTAGACCCAGGAAAACCATGCGTGCTCTTGTCAGGCGGCGCTGTTGTTGATAAATCAACAAGTGCAATCAGTTTACCACAGAAATGTTGATTTGTCAACATTCGACTGCAAAAAAATCACCCGGCCGGTTATCCCGGTCGGGTGAAATCACAGGTTTTTACTGAATCAGGCCGCTTTCCTTCAGCAGCAGCTCCACATCCGTTCCTTTGACCTTCCGCAGCACGATTTTCAGCAGTTCCCGCTCGGCAAACGACAGGGGCGCTTCGTTCAGCGGCTTCTTGTCGATGGCGTAGTAGCAGGCCCGCAGCAGCTCCCGCACGTCGTACTTGCTGCCCCAGACCTCGGGCACGCCGCGATCGATGTTCAGCAGGGTATAGACCGACTCCATGCCGGTCCGCATGGAATACTCGGTGGTGAAGATGGTATCCCGAGGCGTTTCGGCGAACTGACCGATGAAGGCGAAGTTCACGGCGCCGTCGGGCACCACCTTCGGCCGGTCGGATTCCTTCCGGGGCTGGAAGAAGGCGTTGATATAGGGCATGAAGCAGGTGGTGGTGTTGCAGGCGTCATGGGCCAGCGCTTCAATCTTGTCCGTGGGCACGCCGATGTGGTACAGCCACTCCCGGCAGACCTCCTCGCCGGTGCAGTCACGCATGGCCTTCTTGACGTAGTTGCCTTCCTTGTTGGTGTTTAGAGAATACAGCCACACAAGCACCATGTTCTTGTCCTGGGACTTGAACTGGGGCTGACGGTTGATGGTCCAGGACAAATACCAGTTGTCGGTGCTGTCCTTGACGGTGACGATGCCGCCGGTGGTCACCTTGCCGGACCGGGGATCCCGTCGGCAGATGTCCATGATGCGGGAAATGATCTCCTCGTTGGAGGTCGCCACGGTGGCGCTCATCCAGTTGGTGGCGTCTACATCGGAGCAGAACTTATCCGGATTGCCGTACTCGCCATGCTCTGCCTGGGCGGCGATAGCCTTCCACATATCCCAGGACTCGCCCTTGCCGTTTTCAATGCCGGACAGGTCCGGTGCGTGGGTCTGGTCGCCGTAGCAGGAGGTGTCGGTGCAGCAACCGCTGGTGATGAACACCAGGTCGTTTTCGGTCAGCTCCATCGTCCAGGCCGTGCCGTCCTTCACATACTCGATCCGTCTGGCCACCTTCTCCCGGCCCACATTTTCGATGACCACATTCTTCACATCCATGCCGTATTCGATCTTCACGCCGTGGGACTCCAGATACTTCACCAGCGGCAGGATCATGCTCTCGTACTGGTTGTATCTAGTGAACCGCAGGGCGCTGAAATCGGGCAGGCCGTCGATGTGGTGGACGTAGCGGCACAGATACCGCTTCATCTCCAGGGCACTGGACCAGCGCTGGAAGGCGAACATGGTCTGCCAGTACAGCCAGAAGTTGGTGCTCCAGAAGGATTCCGGCAGGACTTCGGAAATCTTCTTGTCCTCCAGATCCTTTTCCGGCGTCAGAAACAGCTTGGACAGCGCCAGCGCGGATGCCTTGTCCAGCTCAAACTTGCCGTCGGTGTGGGCGTCATGGCCCTGCGCCACCGTGGCCCGGCAGAGGGAATAGTTGGGGTCGTGCTTATTGAGCCAGTAGTACTCGTCCAGCACGGACACGCCCGGCGTCTCGATGGAGGGCACATCCCGGAAGGTATCCCACATCACCTCAAAGTGGTTGTCCATTTCCCGGCCGCCCCGCATGAAGAAGCCCTTGGTCACATCCTTGCGGCCGTCACAGCTGCCGCCGGCCAGCTCCAGCTTTTCCAGCAAGTGAATCCGCTCGCCCTTCATCTGGCCGTCACGGACCAGATAGAACGCAGCGGTCAGACCGGCAAGGCCGGTGCCAATGATATAGGCGGATTTGTTGTCCACATCCTTGGGCTTTTCGGGATGGGCAAACGCTTCATAAGTTCCGGCAGAATAATACATATCGGAAAACCTCCTGTGATTTTTTCTGTCTTCATTATATCCCGAATCCAAACGATTACCATGGGCAGAATTGCCTCCGTGCCGAAAACCCGGACACACACCGTCAAACTGTATCAGATTGCGACATTTTCCGCCCGATGCCCAAATTTTCCGCCCCATTCCATGCAAAAAGCAGCCCAGAGCGGCATTCCGCCGTTCCGGGCTGCTTCTGCGTCAGAAGATTTAATTTTCGCTAACCAGATCGACGTAAGCCAGCACGATCTTGGAATAATCCACCGTCATGGGATACTGGCTCATGGCGTCCTCCACCAGCTTGGTCTTCAGCTCGGACAGAAGACCCGCCCGGGCGCTGCTTCTCCAGGCCTCCATGGAATCCACGAAGTACATGATGTGATAGCCGAACTTGGTCTTCACAAGGCCGGTATCGCCGGGCTTCCGGCTGGCGTCAAAGCACCAGTCGTTGAACTCCGTCACCATTTTTCCCTCCTGCACCTGCTCGTACAGGCCGCCGTTGGACTTGGAGCCGGGATCCTCGGAATTCTCCGTGGCCAGCGCGGCAAAGCTGTCCTCGGTCTTGTCCCCGGCCTCCCACTGGTCCAGAAGGGCCTGGGCCTTGGCCCGACAGGCCTCCCACTCCTCGTCGGAATAGGTGGTATTGCCGTCGTCATCCGTGGTGCCGCCCTCCGGCGCAATCAGGATATGGCGCACATCCACCACCGTGGCATCCTTTTCAATGCCCTGCTGGGCATATTCCTCGGAATGCTCCTGATAGTAGGACTCCACCTGGCTGTCCGTGGGATTGAGTTTCTCCATCCCGGCGCTGTAGTAGGTGCTGCCGTAGAAATAAAGCCGGGTATACTTCAGATAATCGTCCAGCTTGCAGCCTGCGCCCATTTCCCGGGCCAGCATGTCGTCCACGCTGGCATAGCCGGCGTTTTCCGCGCTGGTTTTCAGGCTCTCCTCCATGCCGTCCAGGGATTGCTGATCCTCCTGGCTGAGGGACACGGATTCCTTTTCGGCCAGCAGCGTCAGGCTCTGGTCCTGATGCCAGGATTCCAGCGCCATGGACAGGAACATCTGCTGCCAGGTGCCGGTGCCCTTCACATTGGTCTGGGTATCCAGCGGCTGGGCCAGGTCCAGATTGAAGTTGGAAAGATAGGAGCCATAGTACTTATAGAAATTATACACCTGCATCCAGTAGTACACCTGCAGCTGGCCGTTGGTCAGCTCGCAGTCGCCCATGGTGGCAACCACCACGTCCCGCTGACTGACGGCTTCCTCATCGCTGACGGTGTAGGAGCCTTTGCAGGTTTCGTCGTCCGGATTGCCGTCGGTGGGAATCGTCCCCGGCTCCGCCGTCACCGCCGTGGTGTCGCCGTCGGCAGACGGATTTTTCTGATTCCGCTGCGTCATCACCAGCACGCACACCAGCACGGCAATCACCGCCACACCGGCCACCGCCGCCAGAATGATCTTGCCCAGCGGCTTTTTCTTCGGCTGCTCCGGCTGGACCGGCTCTTCCGCAGGCGCCTGCTCCTCAGACACCGGCTCCGCCGCCTCGGGCGCTTCGGTGGTCGAGGCCTCTTCCGCCGTCACATCCTCCGCCGCAGGCACATCCGCAGCCGGCTCCTCCGCCTTCTGAGGATCGTTCTCGGCGCCGCAGTTGGGGCAAAGGGTCACGCCCTCCTCCAGCTCGCCGCCGCAATACTTACAGTTCATACTTGCCTCTTTCCTCGGTTTCACCGAACATAGAATACTGCAAGTTTACCACGCAGCGGCGGAAAAAGCAAGTTCCTCACAAATTATTTACAATTTTTCGGGAATCCCAACCGGAAAACGGAGGAAAACGGCCTTCGCAGCGCCACGTTAATCCTTACCTGAATCCGGCAATGTACCTTTTCGCTTCGCCTGTGCCGGAGAGACGCCGTAATACTTTTTATAGGCCCGATAGAACACCGTATAATCGGAATACCCGCAGGCATCAGCCGTGACGGTGGGAGAAACACCGGCGCTTAAAAATCGCTGCGCGGTGATCATCCGCTTGTTTGTAATGTATTGATAGACGGAGGTGTTCAGCGCGGTTTTGAACATATGCGACAGGGACGACGGCGACATTCCGACGCTGTCCGCAATCATGTGCAGATCGATCGGCCCGCGGTAATTCCGGCCGATAAAGGTAAGCGCCCTGCAGACCGCCGAATCGCTGCCGTAAGGCCGGACCTCAACGCGGCGGTTCAGGTCCTTTTTCAAGTACACCAGGATTTCGGAGAATACCGCCTGTATGAGAATTCGTTTGTCATCCTCCGCTTCGGCAAGAATGTCCGGCAATCTGCCGAAAAGCGAGACGATTCTCTCGCCGGGCTTCTCGATGACGCAGACCTCCCGCATACAGGCCTCCGTGATTTTCTCCAGCCCGCCGAGCTGCTCAAAATGGAAGCAAAACCGCGTATAGCCTTCGGGATGATGGAGGATCAGGTGATGGAAGCGCTCCCGCGGGATCAGCAGCAGGCAGCCGTCCGCGAGTGCGAATTCGCCGCCCTCGGTGATCAATCGGCCGTCTATTTCTGGAATGTACAGAATTTCGTGGAAGGTATGAAATTCGCGCCCGCTCTCCAGGGACGGTCCCTTGGCATAGTGCAGATGCAAATGATCGTCATCATAGCTTTGGCATACCGTCATCGCAGTTTTCTTCACGCAGCATCACCCGTTTTTATGATAGCACATTTTGCAGCAATTGCAATCTTTTCGCCAAAATTACAATTGTAATTGCAATTCCGGTAACCTATAATGGAAAATCATACCGGAGACATGGAGGTTGAAACAATGAAAAACGCAGATAAAATCGCCTGTGAACCGTTATACAAGCCTAAAAGCGAAAAATACGACAAGGATATCCGCACCTTTCAGGGCTGCCCGACCTTGGCCGTTACAAACGGCGGCAGGATCTATCTCGGATGGTATGCCGGCGGAACGGGCGAGCCGCATATGGAAAACTACAATTTACTGATTTACAGCGACGATCACGGCGTCACCTGGTCCAAGCCGCTGATCGTCATCCCCAGCAGCTATGAAAACCGGGTACACGCCCTGGATATCCAGCTGTTTACGGCCCCCTCCGGTGCCCTGCATCTTGCATGGGTGCAAAACAACACCGACGAATGCAGAGGCGAGATTCCCGAGCCGCACGACTATCAGCCGGTGGTGGTCCGGGACGGCTGGGTATTTCCCGATATGCAGCACAGCGAGTGGGAGATCGTGTGCCGGAATCCCGATGCCGACGAGCCGGAATTCAGCGAGCCGCGGTTCCTGTTTCACGGTTTTTTGCGCTGCAAGCCCACTTTCCTGAAAAACGGAAGCTGGATTTACTGCGCTTACGACCAGCTGACGGACCGGTACGGCTATTACATCAGCCGGGACTGCGGAAAAACCTTCACGCATTACGCAGGCGCCAAAAAAATACCGACCTGGTTTGACGAAACGATGGCCTATCAGCTGGAGGACGGCAGGGTCAGAATGCTGGCCAGAACGTCGCTGGGCGAGCTGGCCGAGGCCGTATCGGCGGATAACGGTGAAACCTGGGGGCCGTCCGCGCTCAGCGGCATCGTATGTGCGGATACGCGGTTTTTCGTGAAAAAGCTGCCGTCGGGCCGGGTGCTGCTCATTACAAACGATCACAGAACCGAACGGCGGAACATGACGCTGCTGCTGTCCGAGGATGACGGGAAAACCTGGAAATACAAAAAATGTATCGATACCCGCAGTGAGCTGTCCTATCCCGACGCCGACCTTTCCGGCGAGGACATTTACTTATCGTACGACCGCGGCAGAATCACGGAGCGGGAAATCCTCTTTTGCCGATTCCGGGAACAGGATATCATCGAAAACAACGAAATTCCCGTCTCGCTCGTCAGCAAACCGGAACATAACATCAAAAAGCAGGATGTCCTCGCGGAAATCGACCGGACACGCCTGATTGCCATTGTCCGCGGCGTTGCATCCGAAAAGCTGCTGCCGTTGGCATCCGCCCTGTATGAAGGCGGAATCCGGCTTTTGGAGGTCACCTTTGATGCAGGCGGCCAAAAGACGGATCAGGAAACGGCCGCCGCTATCAAGGCGCTGGCGGAAAAGTTCCGGGGAAAAATGTACATCGGCGCCGGTACCGTTCTGACAAAGGAACAGGTCCGGCTGACCAAAAAGGCAGGCGGCAGCTTTGTGATCTCCCCCAACACCGATCGGGACGTCATCACCGAAAGCCGTATGTGCGGGCTGGTGTCCATTCCCGGTGCCATGACCGCCACGGAAATCCAGAACGCCCACCGGCTCGGCGCGGATTATGTCAAGCTGTTCCCGGTCAGTGTGCTTGGCCCCGCCTATGTCAAGGCGTTAAAAGCGCCGCTGAAGCACATAAAAATGCTGGCCGTAGGCGGCATTCACCCGGAGGACGTCGGCGCGTATCGGGAAGCCGGAATCGACGGCTTCGGGGTCGGTTCCAATATCGTAAACACCGAAGCGCTAAACCGGAACGACTACGATGCCATCACGGCACTGGCCAGGCGCTACGCGGAGGCCGTCAAAAATGGCTGACTATCTTTGTATCGACGGCGGCACAACCAATACAAGAATCACACTCGTGTCTGACGGTACCGTCCTCGAATCCGTATGCTATCCCATCGGCTCGGGGAAACGCGGCAATCGTGAGCTTCTGAAAGAAGCCCTGAAAAGCGGGCTGGCGCGGATGGCCGAAACGCACGGGGTCGCACTGCACGCCGTGGAAGCCATTCTGGCCTCCGGTATGATCACCAGCGCCGGAGGGCTTTGCGAAATTCCCCATATCCCCGCCCCCGCCGGGCTTCGTGAGCTGCACGACGCAATCACGGTCAAATCCATTCCAGAAATTTGCGAGATGCCCTTTCACTTTATCCCGGGTGTCAAAACCGTTTCCGATTCTTTGGAGCGCAGCGATATCATGCGCGGCGAGGAAACGGAGCTGATGGGGCTGGGGGTGGACATCGCCGATGCGCTGGTTTTGCTGCCCGGCTCTCACTGCAAGTGCATTGCGGTATCCCCAAGCGGTAAAATCGAGCAATTCCGCACCTTTCTGACCGGTGAGATGCTCCATGCGCTGAGCAGCACCACCATTTTAAACCAAACCGTCGATCTGGCCGTTCCCGCCGACAAGGATTTTATGGAAAAGGGGTACGAATACTGCGAAAAGCACGGTATCAACGAGGCGCTGTTCAAAACGCGCATCCTGGATACGCGCCTGAGCTGCACCCCCGCGCAGTGTACGGGCTTTTTCATGGGGGCCGTTCTTTGCGGCGAGCTTCGGCAGATCGCCAAGGCGCCCCAAAGCCGTCTGATTCTTGCAGGCAAAAAGGAGCTGAAGGATGCCGCCGCCTATTTGCTGACGCATGTTTCGCAGAAGGAAGTCATCTGCGTCGGCGATACCGCGGCAGCAAACGCCCCGGCCCTGGGTGCGGTGAAAATTTACGAAGCGTAAAGGGAAACCGAATCCCGCCGGAACGGCGTATGAAAGAATTCTCCGGTACGGGGTGCTTCCGTACCGGAGAATATTTACGATTACGCCTTCTGCTCGGCCCGGCGGATCAGCTCGTTGGACATTCCCTTGCACAGCTCCGTAATCCGCAGCAGATCGTCCAGCGCCGCCTCCTGCATACCGCCGTTGAGCCAGTCGATCAGCAGCCCGAAGCACTCGCATTTGATGAACTGGATCAGCACCCGCCGGTCCGTGTCGTTGATGTCCAGATCCGGGAAGGCCGTGTCGGCGTACCGGGTCACCAGGTCCTGGCACAGCTTCATCAGCTCGGCTTCAAACACGTCCCGGCTGACGGACTGATAGATGTGCAGGGCAGCCCGCTGATTGCTGCGGGCAAATTCAAAGGCCGCGCTGAAAAAATCCTCCAGCGAATTGATTTCCGGGTATTTGGCGATGATTTCCGCCGCTTTTTCCCGGATCATTTCCTCCAGCAGCGCCGGAATATCCTGAAAATGATAATAAAAGGAGTTGCGGTTGATGCCGCAGTCCTCCACAATGTCCTTGACGCTGATTTTGTTCAGCGGTTTTTCGTTGAGCAGCTTCAAAAAGGATGCTTTGATTGCCTTGGATGTAAAATTTGCCATGGAATGCACCTCCGTATCCTTACTTTCCACAATGGTATTGGATATTATAGCATACGGCCGCCGGATTGACAATAGGAGAACGTCCCCGCCGGCGTTTACAAAAAATTTTCACCCCGGCGCTTTACACCGGACTGAAATTAGGCTATAATGACATTTATCAGGTAAAGGAGGTCGATACCATGACGGAAAACACCATCAAGTTCACGGTTCCCAGTGACGACAAAGAGAATATGCACCGTATCCTCCGGCGTGTGTTCGACGCCCTGAACGAAAAAGGTTACAACCCGATCAACCAGATCGTCGGTTACCTGCTGACAGAGGACCCGACCTATATCACCAATTACGACAATGCCCGCAGCATGATCTGCAAATTGGACCGGGACGAGCTTCTGCAGGAGTTGGTTCAGTGCTATTTGTTCGGAAACCAGTAAACCCCGCCGTGCGGCTTTTGCGGTAGCGAAAGCCGCATGCTTCATTTTTTAAGTTCATACACCCCTCCGTCTTACAAAATCCAACCGCATTTTCCCTTCGGATCAAATGGCAGCAGACGTTTTGTTACGGTTTTGTAATTTATTTTGTTGCAAAGCTTGACATCACGGTTACAATCTGTTACAATTTGATTACATTCATCAAGGAGGTTCCCATATGGCAGATGAAAAAGCCGGACTGATGTACAAGGGTCATCCGCTGATGCGGAAAGACAACCTGATTTATTACGGATCCATGGCCGATTCTCACATTGTGATGCTCCAGGTTCTTTCCACCAAGAAGGTGGGCGATCTGGACGTGGCCGACAAGGTTTCCGTGCAGCTGCAGCTCACCGACCCCACGGCCAGAAGCCGTGACCGCGTCGTCAAAAAGAGCGAAAAAGACGGACTCTACACAGCATTGGATTTTGGCTGTGTTTGGCTGGAGCGGGCTCTGGCCGGGAAATAATCCCATCAAAACAGTAAGACGGAGGGTATTGTATGAAAGTCTCAACTCGTATCGTAAGTCTGGCGCTGGCCGTTGTGCTGGCCGTCAGCTGTCTGGCCATGAGCGTTTTCGCATCCGGCGAAATCAAAAGCGGCGTGGCCTTTGTCAATGCCAGCGGATTGAATCTCCGCTCCGGCCCGTCCATGGACAACACCGTTCTGGATGTGGCGCCCCGCAATGACGTGGTGGTCATTCTGGGCAAAACCGGCAGCTGGTATCATGTGATCTACAACCTGCAGGAAGGCTATATGCATTCCGATTACCTGAATCTCATCGACCGTGAGAACGTGGAGCTTGGCTATGGCCGGATCAATTCCTACTGCGTCAATCTCCGCACCGGTCCCAGCACCGACTATTCCATCGTCACCCAGGCCTACGAAGGCGCCACCGCTTACATCATCGGCATCAACTGCGGCTGGTACAAGGTGATTTATCAGGATTCCATCTGCTATGTCCGCAGCGACCTGCTGGACCTGACGGAGTACCCCTATGAAAATCAGGCGTCCTCCAACTCCCCCAAATTCTTCCGCGGCGGCTACTGCACCGGCACCTGGCCGACCCCCGACGCGCTGAGCGGCTCCGGCAGCGGCTCCTCCGGTTCTTCCGGTTCCTCCTCCGGCGCTCCCTCCGCTTCCTCCGTGGGCCAGCAGCTGGTGGACTGTGCCAAGCAGTATCTGGGCACCCCCTATGTCTGGGGCGGTTCCTCTCCCAGCGGCTTTGACTGCTCCGGCTTTGTGCAGTATGTGGTCCGCTCCTGTGGCCTGACCATCGGCCGGACCGTGGAAGCCCAGTGGGAATACGGCACCTACGTGGACAAGTCCGATCTGCAGCCCGGCGACATCGTGTTCTTCGCCAATACATACGAATCCGGCCTGTCCCATGTGGGCATTTATGTGGGCGACGGCAACTTCATCCACTCCCCCAGCACCGGTGATGTGGTGAAGATCTCCAGCCTGAACTCCAGCTACTATCAGAGTCATTATTACGCGGCCCGCCGTCTGGCCTGACCGCCGTATCAGAAAAGCAATGCCCTCCGCCGATTTGGCGGAGGGCATTGCTTTTTGTGTCGATTTTCGCTATACTGATCGAAAAAAGGAAGGGAGCGGCCGCCATGTCATTCATCGCCGTCATTGATACCGAAACCAACTGGGAGGACCGGGTCATGTCCGTCGGAACTGTTCTGGCCGACGGGGACACCTTCCGCCCCCTGGCCGCCCGCTACCATGTGTTTCCGCCGGAATGTCAGGTGGGCGGAATGTACGACAGCGTCCTCTTTCTGAAAACGCCGGTGCCGCCCCGGCTCTGCACCCGGCAGGAGGCCATGGAGGAGCTGTGCCGCTGGCTGGAGCAGCAAAACGTCCGGTCCGTCTTCGCCTACAACGCCCGCTTTGACCGCCACCATCTGCCGGAGCTGCACGGCTTTCGCTGGCACGACATCATGCGTCTGGCGGCATACCGCCAGCATAATCCCCGGATTCCCGCCAACGCCGACTGCTGCGCCACCGGGCGGCTGAAGCGGGGCTACGGCGTGGAGCCGATGCTGCGGCTGCTGTCCGGCAACCGCGGCTACCGGGAAACCCACAACGCGCTGTTCGACGCGCTGGATGAGCTGGAAATTCTCCGGCTTCTCGGCCGTCCGGTGGAGGATTATCAGCCTCTCTGACCGAACATCCAGGCCAGAACGTACTGAATGTACTCGTCCCAGAAGGCCCAGTTGTGGTCGCCGTGGGACTCCCGATAGGTCAGATCATAGCCGCAGGCGGTCAGCTTCTCCCGGAACCGCTGATTCTCGGAATACAGGCCGTCCTCCAGCCCCACGCCCATGTACAGCCGGGGCCGGTTGGGGTTGTCCTTCTGCTTTTCCGCCAGCGCAAACAGATCGTCCTCTGGCGGCACCGTACCGCCCTCGCCGAACAGCGGCGCAAAGATGTCCCGTCCTTCCCGGCGGGACATTTCCGTGCAGGCGGACAGCCCCGCCGCCGCGCAGAACCGGTCGCAGGCCCGCAGGCCGATCTTCAGGGCGCCGTAGCCGCCCATGGACAGACCCGCCACGAAATTGTCCTCCCGTTTGGCGGAAACATGGAAAAACTCCTGAATCACCCGGGGCAGCTCCTCGGCAATGTAGGTATAGTACTTCATGCCGTACTTCATGTCCGTGTAAAAGCTCTTGGCCGCCGCAGGCATGACCACGCAGATGCCGTAATCCGCCGCGTACCGCTCGATGGAGGTGCGCCGCAGCCAGATAGAATGGTCGTCGCTGAGACCGTGCAGCAGATACAGGCAGCGATAGGCCTCCTGCTTGGCGTTGTTATCGATGCCGATTTCCCCCTGGGCGCTGCGCTGGGGGATGACCACATAGGCCTCGGTCTGCATGCCGAGACTTTCACTGAAAAACTTCAATTCTGCCAGTGCCATCATTCGTTTCCTTTCTGTTATCCCTGCATCAGGGTGATTTCTTCCAGACAAACCTCGCTGCTCCGCAGCACGAGGTAAATGCCCCGGCGGGATGCCGGCGCATAGGGCAGCTGCCGCAGCGGCGCGCCCGCCTGACGCAGCAGGGCATAGCCCTTCCGGACGTCCGCCGTCAGCGTCAGATCAAATTCTTCTCCCGGCCGGACCGGCAGCGGCAGCACCGCCTCCGGATTCCACTGCATGGGCGACGCGGTGTTCCAGATCAGCCCCGTTTCGCCGCAGAAGGCGCCGCCCCGGCCCCGGAGACGCAGCGTAAAGCTCGGCGCGTGCTCCGTTACTCCGGCGGGAATCAACGTGCAGACCGCCCGCCGGTCCCCCGCCGACAGCGTGACGGCGCGTCCGTCCAGCGTCAGCGACGCCGGGCCGTAGTCCACGCCCCCGGCGATCAGGCAGCCGACGGGAAGCCGTTCCGGCGCCGTGACGGTGCAGGCCACCCGGTAAAGTGTCTCCCCTGCCCTGCAATTCCGGTACGCCCCGTAGGGATCCGTGTCCGGCAGCGGCTCGGTCAGATCCAGCGTGACCTCCTCCACCCCGGCGGCGTAGGTCCGGCGGATGCGGGGAGAGGTCACCAGAAACGCATTGCAGTCCATCCGGCGCGCCTCCTCCAGACGGCTTTCCGGCACCGGCCAGAGCAGCGCCTCCGGGTCCGCCAGCCGGTCCAGCATGGGGCTGCTGCCCCAATAGCCGTGGTGGCCCACCTGAAGCAGGTCGCAGCCCAGCGTCTCCCGGTCGTACCGGCGGCACAGGATCCCGCAGGCGAGGGCCGACGCATCCGCCAGCCAGAGCACCCGCCGTCCGGCGGTCTCCATCCTCATTACCAGCGAGGTTTCGTTGAGGTTGCCGTTGAATTCCGGGCAGAGGTCGTCGGACGTATAGAGAATGTCGAACCGTACCCCGCCGAATTCGTACCGCTGGCCCGTGTGGGGCATGATCTGCGCCATCCCGGGCACCGATTCCTCCGCCGCCAGAAAGGCCGGGCAGGTGCTGCTGAAGCGCCCGCTTTTTCCCTGCAGGGGGAAATTCCGCAGCAGCCGCTCCACCTTCAGGCGGTGGGGAAACCGGGTCATCACGTCGGTAAACAGCTGATAATGGTCGTCGTGGGCATGGGTGATGAACCACGCCGCCACCCGGGGCACGCCGGGCAGCACATTCTGCCGCTCCAGCAGTTCCAGCAGATGCTCCGCCTCGCCCGCTTCGGCCATACTGCCGTCAATCAGGACAAACCGGCCGTCCCACAGCCGGATCACATACCCCATGCCGCAGTCGTAAGCGAAATACCGCAGGTGCAGCTGGGTCAGCAGCGGCGTCGTCACCGACGGGCCGGAATCCGCCGCAGGCAGCGTCTGTCCCGGCTCCCAAACAAGCCGGACCTCCGCCTCGGCGGCGGTCAGATACACGGTCTGGGTCCCGTCGCCGTAGGCGGCGAACCGCACACGGCCGATCTCCCGCCGCTGCAAGGGATACAGCCCCAGCTCTTCCAGCACCGGCTCTACGTCGGCGGTACCGGGCAGCAAAAGCAGCGACCGTCCCCGCTCCAGCGCCTGAATCTCCGCCGCCGGAAACCGTCGGCAAAGCTCCGTAAACAGCTCCATGGCTTCCCCTTTCAGACGTCGCAGTCCACGCTGCCGCAGCGGCAGAAGCGGACTACCGGTTCTCCGGTCTGCGCCTCAATCCGGTTGTCACGGAAGACGACGGACGCCACATTGTCGGCGCTGAGCAGCGGATAATCGTTGCCCACGAACCGGTTGCCGGTCACCCGGATGCTCTGGTGGTAGTACTCCCCTTCCCGGAACGCCGCCCGGGGAACCACTTCAATCACGTTATTCCCCCAGGTGTGGGCATATTTGCAGTGATCGAAGGTATTGCCGGTGATCTCCACGTCGTTGGTGCCGCCGGACTCGAACCAGTACTGCCCGTCGCTTTCAAACAGGATCGCCACGCCGGTGGTGTTGAAGTAGTTGTCGTGAATGCGGACCTTGCCCTTGGCGGCAATCAGCATTCCTCTGGCCCGGTTGTTGGTGACCCGGTTGCGGGCAAATTCCAGATCGCAGCTCCAGGTCAGGTTTTCCACCACGTCGCCCTCCCGGATGGCGCCGGTGCCGCCCTCTACATAGAGCTTGGTATAGTCCTTGTTGATGATCTCCGCCCGGGCCACCCGGTAGGTGCCGTTGGGAATCAGGGACTTGGGGTCCAGCGTCTGGAAGGTGTCACCGGGGCGGTAGAGGTTCAGCCCCTTGGCCTCATCGTGCATATAACGGATGAGCAGGTAATCGCCGGTCTTTTCAATGATCTTCGTGAACACGCCGTGGATGTTCAGCGCGTCGTCCAGCTGCTCGGAAAAGGCGCAGTCCGTCACCTTCACCAGTCCCTTGCAGTGGACAAAGTGGGTGGCGTCAGCCTCCAGCGAGTCCAGATAGCCGGGCTTGGCCTTCACCGTCAGGTGCTCCAGCGTCACGTTCTCCGTCATCTGGGCCAGTACGCCCATGGCGTAGCTGCTGAGCATGGTCACGTTCCGGACGGTCAGGTCCTTGCTGTCCGACGCGACGACGTTGCAGGCCTGCCGCATCCGGTCGCACCGCAGCGTCACGTTGGTGCCCACGTCCACCATTTCCGCCGGATGGAACATCCGGACGGTCCGGTCGCCCAGCTCGGTAAACCGTACCTGCTTTCCGTCGGACCAGGTGTCCCGGGCGTCCGGCGTGTAGGGGAGCCGATTGTCATGGCCCCGGACGAACAGATAGCGAAACCGCTGGCGATTGCCGGATTCGTCGGTGAGATACAGAATCTCCCCTTCGATTTCGTAGTCGTCCAGGCTCTGGATGCGGATATCCAGGCTGTCCTCCCCCCGGGCGATGACGATGCCCTCCAGATGGAGGATTTTCGGATAATCGATGGTCAGATTTTCAATCGTAATCCCTTCGGATCCTTCCGAAAGGAACGGAATGATGCAGCCGTGGAACAGGAACGTGCTGCCGCCGCCGTCCACGGTAAAGTGCTTCATGCCGCACAGCGGAAACGCCACCCGGTACTCGCCGTAAATGTCGTGGTTGGACACATGAAGCAGCCGCTCCGCCGCCCGGTCGGGGTAAAAATCGTAGGTCCCCTTGGGAAACTGCAGGCCGTCCTCCCCGGTCTCCCGGCAGTATTGCAGGGCGTTCCAGACATTGAACGCATGGTCCTGCGTGGTGTTGAACCGTTCATAAGAAATCAAGTGCCAGTCCTCCTTTGGTGCTGATACCATGATTCTACACGCTCCGCGCCGTCAAGTCAACCGCCGGACGCAAAAAAGGCGGCAAAATCGCCGCCCCGCTTTTCATAATATTTCAACAAAAAATTTTTACTTTTCTTTTCGTTTCTTATTGACATTGCCGCCCGTTCATTGTATGATTCGCATAGTGACGAACCGTTCGTCAGGCAGCTGAACCCACCCAGACATCTATCTATTATGGATCGAAAGGAAGAAACGCCTTATGAGCAAACCCGTTACCGCAGTTGTTGAAAAGTGGGTCATCCCCACCTATCCCATCCCCGGGCAGGACGAAATGCCCATGTTCGCCGAGCTTCGGGGCCATCAGGGAACCACCGGCAATCCCTATCCCAACCGCGTCGTACAGAAGGTCGAGCGGGAAATCAAGATCGACAAGGAATATGAGGTCGTCCGTCTGGAAAACGACTATATCCGCGTCTGCATGATCCCCGCTCTGGGCGGCCGCGTGTTCGAGGCCTACGACAAGACCACGGACTACAATTTCCTGTACCGGCAGCACGTCATCAAGCCCGCCCTGATCGGCGCCTACGGCTCCTGGATCTCCGGCGGCATCGAATTCAACTGGCCCTTCCATCACCGACCCTCCACGCTGATGCCCGTGGACTACCTGCTGGAAACCGAGGAAGACGGCACCGCCATCTGCTGGCTCAGTGAGCACGATCCTACCGACCGGACCAAGGGTATGGTGGGTATCGTCCTGCATCCCGACGCTTCCTATTTTGAAACCCGGGTGAAGATCGCCAACCGGACCGCCGCCGAACATCCCTTCCTGTGGTGGGAAAATGCCGCCGTCCGGGTCAACACGGACTACCGGCTGATTTTCCCGCCGGATGTGACCTGGGCCCACCATCACTATGACCGCAGCCACACCACCTTCCCCATTGCACAGGGGCAGTACGGTTCCGAGCTGTTTGAGAAGCCAACCGATGTGAGCTGGCACAAAAACACCATTTCCGCCAATTCCTACTTCTCCGCCCCGTCCAAGTTCGACTTCTTCGGCGGCTACGACTACAGCAAGCAGTGCGGCGTCATCCATGTGGCCAACCACCATCTCTCCCCCGGCAAGAAGATGTTCACCTGGGGTTACGGCCGCAACGCCGAAAACTGGGAAGCCGCGCTGACGGATCACGATGGCCCCTACGCCGAGCTGATGGCCGGTTCCTTCACCGATGACCAGCCCGATTTCACCTGGCTGGCCCCCTACGAAACCAAGTGCTTCTCCCAGTTCTGGTACCCCACCCACGGCATCGGCTATGTGACCTACGCCAACCTGAACGCCGCCGTGTCCGTGGACAAAAACGGCGCGGAAAGCAAGCTCCGCCTCATCGCCACCAAGGTGGTGAAGGACGCCCGGCTCCGGGTTCTGGACGGCAGCAAGGTCGTGCTGGACCAGACCGTGTCGCTGGCGCCCTCCCAGTGCGCCGAATTCGACGTTGCCCTCAGCGACGAGAAGTATACCGTCACCCTCACCTGCCCCTGCGGCACCGAGCTGCTGTCCTACACGGAAATCACCCCGGATTACGTCCACATTCCCAAGGACAACCCCGGCATTCCCACGCCGGACCAGCTGCACACCGCCCAGGAGCTGTACATTGCCGGTCTGCATATCGACCAGTACCGGGATCCCACCTTCAAGCCCGACGTCTACTATCTGGAGGCGCTGCGCTACGATCCCACTCACCTGCCCTCCCTCATCAGCATGGGCGAATACTGCTACCGCTGCGGCAAGTTTGAGGAAGCCGTCGGCTACCTGAACCGGGCCATGGAAGTCCAGAACCGCTACGACACCAATCCCAAGGACGGCACCGCCGGTTACCTGCTGGGCCTGTGCCAGCTGGCGCTGGACAAGGTGGACGATGCCTACGACACCTTCTATAAGGCCTCCTGGAGCGCCAACGCCATTTCCAAAGCCATGACCTTCGTGGCCGCCATCGACGGCCGCCGGGGCGACTTTGAAAACATGAAGCAGCACGCCCTGCTGGCGGTGGAAAAGGAAGCCCTGCACCCCATCGCCGGGGTCTATGCCGCCGCGGCCTGCTGGAAGCTGGGCAACACCGCCTGCGCGCTGAAGCGGCTGGACGAAATGCTGGCCCAGGATCCGCTGAACCATCTGGCTCGCTTTGTCCGGATGAAGGTCGCCGGTACCGCGTCGGAGGACTTCTATGCCATGCTCCGGTCCGATCCGTCCCAGACCGCGCTGGACGTGGGCTTTGACCTGGCCAACGCCGGACTGTATGCGGAAGCCGCCGAACTGCTGGAGGGCCTGTCCGCTCCGTCCACCATGGCCCACTACACGCTGGGCTGGCTGTATGACAAGCTGGGCAAGACGGCCCAGGCCGCCGAAATCCGGGCCGAAGCCGCCAAGAACCCCATCGTGGAGGTTTTCCCCTACCGGCTGGACGAAATTGCCGTGCTCCGGGCCGCCCTCAAGGCCAACCCCGACGACGGCACCGCCGCCTACCTGCTGGGCTGCCTGCTGTACGACAAGAAGCACTTTGAGGAAGCCGCCGAACTGTGGACCCACGCCACCGAGGTCATGCCGGACTTCTACATCCCCTACCGCAACATGGCCGTCGCCTGCTACAGCCACCTGAATCGCAGAGAAGAGGCGCTGGACTGGCTGAAGAAGGCCGTGGCCCTGAAGCCCGACGACGAGCAGCTGCTCAACGAAATCAGCTTCCTGATGGCCAGCGTCAACGTCCCCGGTGACGAGCGGGCCGCCTACCTCCGGAAGATGATCCCCGCCGATGCCGGCGACGACCTGAATCTGGAACTGGCCAAGGCCTACAACGACTGCGGCGAATACGACAAGGCGCTGGAAGTTCTGCTGGCCCACACCTTCACCCCCGGCGAAGGCGGCGAATTTGCCATTGCCGAAACCTATATGTTCGGCCGCTTTGCCGCCGGACGGAAGGAGCTGGCGAAGGGCAACTGCGAAAAGGCGCTGGAATACTTCCAGTCCGCCCTGCAGATTCCCAAGAACCTCAACGCCTCCTACTGGAACGAAAGCGTCACCGTCCCCTACCGCTACTACGAGGCGGAGGCCCTGTCCCGTCTGGGCCGGACCGAAGAAGCCAAGGCCATCATTGACCACATCTCCAAGCTGAATAACGGCGGTATGTGGAACATGGGCGGCGAATTCACCTTCTACACAGCGCTGATCGCCAAGCTGTCCGGCGACACCATGAAGGCTCAGTCTATCATGCGGGAAGCCATTCTGGACTGGGAGGCCCAGCTGGCGGACACCCGCCATGCCGTGCCCGTGCAGCGCGGCGGCCGGTTCTTCTGCCTGTGCTATGTAGACGATCCGCTGGCGGCCAAGGAAGCCAAGCTCTACTTCATGCTGGGCTACGGAATGCTGTATAACGGCGACCGGGCGATGGCAAAGGAGTACTTCACCCGCAGCCTTGCACTGGATCCCGACAACACCAAGTGCCGTCTGGAGCTGGAGCTGCTGTAACGCTCATCCAAACGTCCCCCCGCCGGGTTTCCCGGCGGGGGGATTTCGTTCGAAAGCAGGCATTGAAAAAGCGTTTCGCCTGTGGTATACTGGCCTCACGCAAATTTGGAAAGGAACGGTGCCTCATGAAGCTTCCCCGCGTCCTGTCGGTGCAGGATCTCTCCTGTGTCGGAAAATGCTCCCTCACCGTGGCGCTGCCGGTGCTGTCCGCCTGCGGCGTGGAGGTCTGTGCCCTGCCCACCACCGTTCTGTCCACCCACACCGGCTTTCCGGATCCGCACATCCGGGATCTGACCGACGATCTTGCCCCGATTGCCGCCTGCTGGCGGCGGGAGGGGATCATTTTCGACGCCATCGCCACCGGCTATCTCGGCAGCATCC
>CAJLCS010000032.1 GCA_905205195.1 uncultured Eubacteriales bacterium | reverse complement strand
CGATGTGCGGCGGGTGCCCCAGATGTTCCGGGAGGGCGGCTACGGGTACGGCTACGGTTACGGTTACGGCCGTTACGGATACGGATATGGCTACGGTTACGGTTATGCGTCAAAGAAACGCAGCGGGAAGACGGAGGCAAGTGATGGACGAGAAGAAAGTTGACCGGTCGGAGGACCAGGCCATTGATCTGAGCCGGCTGATGAAGGAGCTTTCCTTCGTCTGGCGGCGGCTGTTCTGGCTTCCGGTGCTGCTGGCGCTGATCCTCGGCGGGCTGTGGTATCTGCGGGCGAAAAGCAGCTATGTTCCCATGTATGCCAGCGAGGCCACCTTCACCATTGAGGTGTCCAACAGCAGCAGCTCGGACGTGTCCGGCACCTCGGCCTATTACGATAAGGCCACGGCGGAGCAGCTGGGAAAGACCTTCCCCTACCTGATCCAGTCGGACCTTCTGTACAGCAAGATCTGCCGGGTTATGGGCGTTTCGTCCCTCAACGGCAGCATTTCCGCCTGGACGGTGGCCAACACCAACCTGTTTACCATCCGGGTGACCAGCAGCGATCCGAAAATGGCGCTGACGCTGCTGGAAAAGACCATCGAGGTTTACCCGCAGGTGGCGGATTACGTCATCGGCAATACGGTGATGAATCTTCTGACCCAGCCGGTGGAGGCGTCGGCTCCCATCAATTCCTTCCGGCCGGTGCCGACCTTTGCCAAGGCCGCCGTGGCAGGCTTCCTGCTGGGGCTGGCACTGCTGGTGCTTCGCGCGGCGTCCCGGAAAACCGTCCGGGAGCCGGAGGAAATCCAGAAAAAGCTGAATCAGACCTGTCTGGCCACGCTGCCCCGGGTGGTGTTCAAGCGCCGGGGGAAAAAGCAGACGGAAACCATGTTCCTGCTGAACAAGCACCTGTCCGGCTCCTTTCAGGAGGGAATCCGCAGTCTGCGGATCAAGCTGCTGCGGCAGCTGCCCCAGCAGGGGTGCAAGGTCATTCTGGTGACCAGCACCATGCCCGGCGAGGGAAAAAGCGTGGTATCGGCAAACCTCGCCATGAGTCTGGCCCAGAACGGCGCCCGGGTGGTGCTGATGGACCTGGACCTGCGGAAGCCCTCCATCAAGAAAACCATCGGCCTGCAAGGCCCCTCCAAGGGCATGGTGGAGCTGCTGGACCGGAAGGAAACCGATGTGATGCCCTTCCTTCAGCAAATTGACGGCGCGTCGCTCTGGGTGCTGGCGGGGGATGCGCCTGCCCGGTCTGCCCAGCAGCTGACGGCCAAAAAGCTGACGGCTTACCTTGACGGCCTGCGCGGCGGCGCGGATTTTATCATTCTGGATACGCCGCCCTGCGGCCTGCTGGCGGACAGCGCAAATCTGGCCCGGGCGGCGGACGGGGCTGTGTACATCACCGGCTACGGCGCGGTGGAGGTGCCCCATATTCTGGACGGTATGCAGTTTTTGATGGAAAACGGCACGCCGATTCTGGGCTGCGTCCTCAACGGCGTCCCCGGCGGCCGGGGCGGCTATGGCTACGGTTACGGCTACGGCTATGGGGCCGGCTACGGTTACCGCTCCAACCAGCACGGACGGTTTGAAAACCATGAGCGAAGCGGGACATAATCGCGTGCTCGGCTCCGAAGCCCTTGGAATATTACGGGAGCGCCGGAAAAACGGCACACTGCGGGAAGTCTTTGACGACTGGAAGTGGATTTTTACCTATACCCGCCGGTACCGCGTCATGGCGGTGGGCTACGGTCTGCTGGGCATTGCCAGCGCATCTTTGGGGCTGGTTTCCGCCGTGGCGGGGAAGTATGCCATCGATATCATCACCGGCTATCAGCGGTCCCAGCTGGGGCTGCTGCTGGTGCTGATGGCGGTGTCCTCCGTGCTCAGTCTGCTGCTGCGGAGCGCTATCTCCCGGGTGTCGGCCCGGGTGACGCTGCGGGTGAACAACGACATTCAGGCCGAGGTGTTCGACCGGATTCTGGAGGCGGACTGGACGGAGCTGAACGGCTATTCCAGCGGCGATCTGCTCAGCCGGCTGAATACCGACGCGGTGAACGTGGCCGGGAACGCCATCAACTGGCTGCCGGATCTGGTGATCGCGGTTTACACCTTCGCTGCGACGCTGGCGGTCATCGTCTATTACGATTGGGTCATGGCGCTGCTGGCGCTGGCGTCGGCGCCGTTTCTGCTGCTTAGCTCCCAGCGGCTTATGGGCAAAATGCGGTACTACAATCAGGAGGTCCGGAAGGCGGGCAGCGACCTGATGGCCTACGAGTCCGAAACCTTCCGGAATCTGGACACCATCAAGGGCTTCGGCGTGACGGCGCGGTACGGCCGGGCCATGCGGCAGCGGCAGGACGACTACCGGCAGCTGAGCCTGCGGTATAATCTGTTCGGCATCCGTACCGAGGCGGCGCTGTCCGTGCTGGGTATGGCGGTGCAGATGGCGGCGTTTCTGTACTGCCTGTATCTGCTGTGGACCGGGAAGATTCTCTACGGCACCATGACGCTGACGTCGTCGTTCCATTCGCTGGTGCGGACGGTGCCGAATTTTCTCAATGCGTCGGTGTCGGCCCACCGGCTCCGGGAGCTGAACCGGATGGAGCCGGAGCGTCCGGCGCCTTGCAGCGACGCGGTGACGGCCCGGGCGGCGAAGGGCCTGACGGTTTCCATGGAGGAGGTTTCCTTTGCCTACAAGCCGGACCACCCGGTGCTGGAACACGTTTCGTTTTCGGCGGCGCCGGGGGAGATTGTGGCGCTGATCGGCCCCTCCGGCGGCGGTAAGACCACCATGATCCGGCTGATGCTGGGCCTGATCCGCCCCACGGCCGGGCGGGCATATCTTCAGGCGGACGACGGGCAGCAGGCGGAAATGAACACGGCGCTGCGAAGCTGCTATTCCTACGTTCCTCAGGGAAACACCATGATTTCCGGGACGGTGGCGGAGAATCTGCGAATGGTTCGCCCCGATGCGGCGGAAAGCGAGCTGGAACAGGCGCTGCGGGACGCCTGCGCCTGGGACTTCGTGTCCCAGA
Organism: uncultured Eubacteriales bacterium; assembly: GCA_905205195.1. Classification (GTDB taxonomy): domain Bacteria; phylum Bacillota; class Clostridia; order Oscillospirales; family Oscillospiraceae; genus Faecousia. The sequence goes on along the minus strand of CAJLCS010000032.1, from coordinate 15,874 downwards.
TGCCCGGCGGGGTGAACGGTCTCATCGGCGAGAACGGCCACGGCCTGTCGGAAGGGCAGGCCCAGCGGATTGCCATTGCCCGGGCGCTGCTGCGGGATGCGCCGGTGCTGCTTCTGGACGAAGCCACCTCGGCGCTGGACGTGGCCACGGAGCGGCAGCTGCTTCGGAACGTGATGCGCGTCCATCCCGGCAAAACCTGCATTGTCACCACCCACCGGCCCAGCGTCCTGTCGCTGTGCAGCCGGATTTATCAGGTGGCGGACGGCCGGGTGACGGAGCTGACGGCGGCACAGGCGGAAAAACTGACCATAGATTATTAAAAAATCCGATACGTTTTTGCAACGTATCGGATTTTTTTTACTTTTTCGTGTCCGCCCGCTCGTAAAGCGTCAGCTTTCCTGCGCCGCAGCGGGCGCATCGGACGGGAAGACCGGCCTCAATGGCCTTCACGATTTTCCCTTCCCGCAGATAGTAGGTTTCACTGCCGCAGCCGTGGCAGACGATGCGGTACCTAGCCTGCCGTATGCGGGCGGCGGTCAGGGTGCCGTCCATGGGCGTGGTGGCGGCGGGGTTACAGCCCACCTCCCGGCAGGCATCCTTCCACAGGGCGTCATGGCCGTGATTTTCTCCGGTCCGGAGGTAAACCAGCGCGTGGGCGTATTCGTGACGGATGGTGTCCAAGAACAGGTTGTCGTTCTGCAAAACCACCGGCGATACCGAAATTTGCAGCGGCCCGCCGCCGGTGCGGAGGGGATAACGAAACGCCCCCAAACGTTGGACGGACGTTGGGGATTGCTTTAGACGGATACTGCGGGTGTCAACACCGCAGAGCCGGTCCAGCCGGTCGTACTCCCGACGGATATCTTCCAATGTGTGCATGACATGCCTCCGGTCGGCTATTTCATTTCTTCGATGTGATAAATATAATCCAGCGTGGACAGTGCGTCAATGATTTCCGTGTGGGTTTTGTATTTCTTCAGCTCCGGGCTTTCGATCGTGATGGTGATGGAGTAAACGCTGAGCCCGGACCCCAGGTAGGCGTTATTCAGCTCAATGTCGTCGATCCGCAGTCCCAGCCGCCGGATGGTGGAGACGAAATCCTGAAGACGGTCCCGGCTTTTCAGCTCCAGATGAATTTCAAAATGATTGGAGCGGTTTTTCAGATAGGTTTCCAGTCCCGGCAGATACATCAGAATGGCCAGCAGCAGAAGAAAAGCAATCAGCGTGACGGTATAGTACCCGGCACCGGCGGACAGGCCGATGATGCCGCAGGTCCACAGACCGGCGGAGGTGGTCAGGCCCTTGATCTGGCTCCGGGAGCTGAACAGGACGGAGTTGCTGCTGAGCATGGCGGTGCCGACCACCGTGGCGGCGGACAGCAGCGGAAAGCGGACGGAAGTCCCCGCCATGAGGAAAAGATCCAGCATCATTGCCACGGCTGAGGCGAAGGCTACCAGAATAAAGGTCCGCAGACCGGCGGAGTGGCGCTTGCTGGCCCGCTCACAGCCTACCACGGCGGCAAGGACAACGGTAATACCCAGACGCAGGCAGATAGCACCGGGGGTCAGATCGGCGGCCCAGCCCCCAAGGGCCAGTGCCAGCGGATCGGCAACGGTAAAATTCATATCATAACCTCCTAACGGCGATGATTGAGATGACTGCGGCCGATCATGGCGTACTGCTCCTCGGCCGCTTCCAGAAAGGCCTGCTCTTCTTCGGAGGAGGCCGTGTGCTGTGGGAGATCCTTCTGGATGGCCTGAATGCGGGCAATCAGCTCCTCCACAGGTGCCGGCTTTCGGTCGGCCTCCGCGGCGGTGACCTCCGGTGTCAGGTCTTCCAGCTTGTTGGAATAGGAATGGGACAGGTACAGCGCAAGCTTGGCGCAGGCCGGACCGATCAGCTCATACAGAACGCTGGAGGCCAGAATCACGGTTTCCAGCGCCTGCCCCATGGTACCGCCCAACGTGCGGGCACCCAGTGCGGCCAGACCGATGGCGACGCCGGCCTGGGGAATCAGCGCCAGCCCCAGATAATTGCAGACCTTTTGGTCCTTTTTGACGATTCGGCAGCCGAGAAAGGCGCCGCCGTATTTTCCTGCAATCCGCACGAAGAAATAGCAGACGCCGATGACCAGCAGCGGTGTGCCGTCCACGGCCCCGGCAGAGCCGAGCAGTGTGTCCAGCCGGAAATTCAGCCCGGACCGGACGAAAAACAGCAGCAGAATGGGGGGACTGAAGTAATTGAGCTGCTTGAACAGCTTATCGTCGTCGGTGAGATTGATGTACACGGTGCCCATGGACATACAGCCCAGCAGCGGCGACACCTCCAGCAGCGTGCAGATGCCGCAGAACAAGAATAGCAGCGCGATGGAGATAATCAGCCGGTTGTCGGTGGAGCGCTTTTTCGGCATCAGCAGCTTCAGAAACCAGCCGCACAGTCCGCCCAGCAGCAGGACGCCGAAATTAACGGCCAGCGGGCGGAGCACATTGCTCAGATGGAATGCCCCGGAGGCGGCGGCCAGCGCGATGGAAATGGCGACACTGTAGGCAATCAGCCCCACTACGTCGTCCAGCGCCACCACCTGCAGCAGCGTGTCCACAAAGTCGCCCTTGGCGCCGGTCTGGCGAATGGTCATCAGGGTGGAGGCCGGGGCGGTGGCCGCCGCCAGCGATGCCAGCACCACGGAGAAGGTCAGCTCCAGCCGCAGCAGGAAAAAGCAGACCAGAAAGACCAGCACCGACGCGATGCAGGCTTCCAGCACCGTAATGACCAGCACCTTCCCGCCGTTTTTCCGGAGCGTATCGAACCGGAAGAACTCGCCGGTACTGAAGGCGATGAAGGCCAGCGCAATATCCGCGATAAAATCGGTGTTCTGAATGATGGAAGCGGGCACAAAGTCCAGACAGTATGGCCCCAGCAGGATACCGGCCAGAATGTAGGCGGTGACGTTGGGCAGCCGCAGCCGCTTGGTGATGCGCGTCACGGCAAAGCCGGTAAACATCATCAGCGCTACGGAGAGAATCACCGTCGAGACGGCAGGCAGGCTCTGGAGCTTTTGAGAAATCAAATGCAGCAAGATACTCCCCCCTTAAGAAAAATGCCGGACACCGGCAAGCGGTGCTTGCAATCGGATTTAAAATATGATATGCTATTTTCACAATAAAGTAAAATTATAATTCTTTTGATTAAAATAAAAAAGAGAAATGGGTGGGTTGTCATGCTGGATCTGAAGGTCGCCACGCTTCTTGCGGCGGCGGAGCAGAAAAACTTTACTAAGGCGGCGCAGCAGCTGTCACTGACACAGCCTGCGGTGAGTCACCACATCAGTCAGCTGGAGCGTGAGTACGGCGCGCCGCTGTTTGTCCGGAAGAAAGGGGAACTTTTATTAACCCGTGAGGGGGAAATTGCGGTCAAATATGCCAAACGCCTGAAGGCAATGGAGGCCAAAATGCGGATGGAGATCGCGGATGTGCAGCATAACCTCAGTAAGCTCCGCATCGGCGTGACCCACACCTCAGAGAGCAACCTGATGATGGAGGTTATTGCCCGATGCAGCAATGAGAATGCCAATGTCAGTATTACCATCATCACGGATACAATAAAAAACCTTTATACCATGCTGGAGAATTTTGAAATTGACATCGCCATTGTGGAGGGGAAAAACAACAATCCGGACTTCAATTCCCTGATGCTGGACACGGACTATCTGGTGTGCGTCATGGCAAATTCCAATCCGCTGGCCCGGCACTCCATGGTGACGCTGGAGGAGCTGAAAAAGCAGCGGCTGATTCTCCGGCTGCCCACGTCGGCCACCCGGATGCTGTTTGAATCGGCGCTGGAGAGCCTGGACGAGAGCATCGACGCCTTTGACATCACCGTGGAGGTGGACAACATTGCCACCATCAAGGACCTGATCCGCAAGGGCCTGGGCGTGTCCATCCTGGCCAAAAGCGCCTGCATGGACGAGCTGCGAAAGGGAAAAATCACAGTGCTGCCCATCGAAAACCTGAGCATGGTTCGGGAGACCAACATCCTTTATCACAAAACCTTCTCCCACCCGGATACTTTGCAGCATATCGCCCGGGTGTACCACGAAACCGCCAAACGGATTATGGAAAAATGAACTTCCTGGGCGCCGGGGTGATTTTGATACAAGTCGGATACAACCCGGATGCACAATGACTGGCGGAGGGGAAGAGCAATGACCAAAATACTGATTGTGGAAGACGAAAAGCCTATTGCCAATCTGATCGACTGGAATCTGACGGCCTGCGGCTATCAGTGCAGCAAGGTTTACGACGGCACGGCGGCCGCCGATCTGATTGCGGAGCGGAGCTTTGACCTGATTCTGCTGGATCTGATGCTGCCCGGCATCGACGGCTATGCGCTGCTGGAGCAGATCCGGCCCACGGGGATGCCGGTGATCATCATGACGGCACGTTCGGCGGTGGAGGACCGGGTCCGGGGGCTGCGGGCCGGGGCGGACGACTATCTGCCCAAGCCTTTTGAGATTGTGGAGCTGTTGGCGCGGGTGGAATCAGTGCTGCGCCGGGCCGGAAAGGGTAAAACGGTGCTGACGCAGGGAGACGTGACGATCAATCTGGAATCCATGCAGGTGACCAGAGCGGGAAAGCCTGTGCTGCTGACCAGGAAGGAGTTTGACCTGCTGGTGCTGTTTATGCAGAATCCCAACGTGGCCCTGTTCCGGGAGACGATTTACGAGCGGGTCTGGGAAACGGAGGAGCTGGGCGATTCCCGGACGGTGGACCTTCATGTCCAGCGGCTGCGGAAGAAGCTGGGCTGGCAGCAGCGGCTGGCGGCGGTTTATAAGGTCGGTTACCGGCTGGAGGGGGACGGATGAAGCTGTCCTTCAAAATAGCGCTGGCGGTGGTGGTGATCGTGGCGATTTCCGTCTGCGTCAGCGGCTATGTGCTGATCGGCACGGGCTTTCGCAGTCAGCTGGACCGGCAAATCACCCAGGCGGCGGACGAAAACCAGATGTTCTGCGCGGCATTGGGCACATTGGCGCTGCGCCGGACTGTCATGGAACAGAGCGTAGAGGAGGCGCTGCGGCAGGAGCTGAAGGAGGAATCCTTCGTCCGGGACCGGCAGCTGGAGCTGCTGGACGGCGAAGCGCTGCCCGACGGCAGCGCGGCTTTCCGTATCGACTGGGAGCGGGACGGTCGGGCGATTCTGACGGTGACCACCCGGTTTTCGGTGGAGGGCGAGACGTTCTGCCTGCGAAGCCGGACCGACGTGACGGACTGCTATACCCTCTGCCGGCAGAATCTGCGGACCTACCGGGTCGTGCTGCTGACGGCGGCGGTGCTGAGTCTGGCGGCGGGGTGGGCGCTGGGCCGGTTCATGACGGCGCCCATCCGGAAGCTGTCCCGGTCGGCGGGGCGGATTGCGGCAGGGGAATACCGGTGCCGGGCAGACGTCCGCACTGGCGACGAAATCGGCGCCCTGGCCCAGCGGTTCAACACCATGGCCGACGCGCTGGAAACCCATATGACCGAGCTGGAGCAGTCGGCGCGGCAGCAGCGGGAATTCACCGCCGCCTTTGCCCATGAGCTGAAAACGCCCCTGACCTCCATCATCGGCTATGCCGACACCATGCGGAGCCGGAAGCTGCCGGAGGAGCAGCAGCTGAAGGCGGAGACCTTTATTTTTACCGAGGGAAAGCGGCTGGAAACCATGTCCCGGTCGCTGCTGCGTCTGTTTGCGCTGGAACAGGAAAAGCCGGCGCTGCGCCGCCTTTCGGCCCAGTCCCTGGGGCAGGCGGCGGCCCGGAGTACCCGCTATGCGCTGGAACAGAAGAAAATGACGCTGGAGGTTTCCATGGCCCCCGCCGTCGTGCTGGGTGAAAGCGCGTTGCTGGAGACGCTGCTGGTGAATCTGATCGACAACGCCCGCAAGGCATCCGGGGAGGGACAGACCGTTTGGCTCACCGGTACTTCGACGGCGGAGGGCTACCGGATCACCGTCCGGGACCGGGGCCGGGGCATTCCGGCGGAGGCTCTCAACCGGCTGACGGAGCCGTTTTTCATGGTGGATAAATCCCGTTCCCGGGCCGAGGGCGGCGCGGGTCTGGGGCTGGCGCTGGGACAGAAAATTGCCGAATGCCACGGGACCACGCTGAACTATGTCAGCGTCCCCGGACAGGGCACGGAAGTATCCTTTGTGCTGCGGGAGGAAACATAATGGCTTTCTGGAAATATCTTCTTTCCGGGACGCTGGCGGCGGCGCTGGTGGCGGCTGCGGCGGTGGGACCGGAGTATCTGCTGCGGCGGAAGGACCGGCTGGATACCCAGACCGTGCTGGACCGGACGGAGGTGACGGTGACCTCCGATTTCCAGTCGGATCTGAGCTGGCGGCTGTGCCTGCTGGCGGACTATTACGGCGAAAGCAACGGCCAGCGGCTGCTGGTGACCTATGACGATACCGTCGAGAACTGGGAGACGCTTTCAGGGCGCTGCACCGAGGCGCTGCGGCATCTGACCGACTGGAAGGTGCTGCCCAAGCTGCTGATGGCGGAGTGGGAGGAAAGCGGCCCGGCGCTGAGCGTGGTGAATCTTCTCCGCTTTTACGACAAGCAGGAGGGGCAGTGGTGCAGCTTTGCGGAGGTGTCCTGCGGCGGCCTGCCATCCTATTCTCTGTCGTTTCTGGTGGATCTTGAAAGCGGCCTGATCGTCCGGCTGGGGTTCTGGTGGGAGAACGGCGCGGAAACATACGGGACGGACAGCCGGGGCGAACAGCTGGAGTCCTTTGCCGCCTATCTGGGCATGACGGCGGAAACCACCGCAGGTGAGAATCTGCCGTATCTGGAGGAACGCCGGGATTACTCCCAGGAGGTGGGCAACGAGGCAAGCTGGCTGACGGTACGGCTGCCGGACGGGAACCGGACGGTGACATTTTACGAGGAGGTCATGGTCAACGCCTACGAGATTATGCCGCTGGCCTGGGCCGATTTAAGCGGCTGATACAAACCGGATACGACTTCGTGCCATTTCCGATGCGCCGCCGTCGTATCATGACGGTGAAAGGGGCAGTGGAAATGGCACGTTATATCATGGAGGCATCCAAAATCGGGTACAACGCCCGCCGCCTGCAGGCCATGGCGGGGGATACGGCGGTCTGGGGCGTGGTGAAGGGAAACGGCTACGGTCTGGGCACGCTGACGCTGGCGGACGTGCTGGCGGAAAACGGCATTCGCCGCTTTGCGGTGACGGAGCCGGAGGACGCGCTGCTGCTGCGGGAGCATTTCCGCGACGCGGAGGTGCTGATGCTCCGGGGAACCTGTGCGGAAGCGGAGATTCGGGCGCTGCTGCTGGGCGGCGTGATTCTGTCGGTGGGGAGCGGGGAAGAGCTGGACGCGGCGGCGCGCTGCGGCATTCCCGGGCGGCTTCATGTCCAGCTGGATGTGGGCATGGGCCGTTTCGGCTTTCTGCCGTCGGAGTGGGAGACGATGGCCCGGTGCTTCCGGGTGCCGGGACTGACGGTGACGGGGATGTACACCCATTTCCCGACGCCGGGCCGGAAAAGACAGACGCTGAAGCAATTCCGCGTGTTTCTTGAGACGGCCCGGCGGCTCCGGTCCATGGGGCTATCCCTGGGAATGCTCCACTGCTGCAGCTCCGAGGCCTTCTGGAACTGGCCGGAGATGCGGCTGGACGGGGTCCGGCTCGGCTCGGCGCTGCTGGGGCGGGTGCCCTTTGCGGCGGAGGCCGGACTTGCCCCGGCGGGGTACTGCGAGGGCTGGATCAGCGGGATCCGGGAATTGCCGAAGGGCCATCCGGTGGGCTACGGCAGCACGGTGCGGACCTGCCGCCGGACCCGGGCGGCGGTGATCGACGTGGGTCACAGCTGCGGCTTCGGCCTGTGCAACGGGCCGGATGCGTGGCGGCTGGGGGATTGTCTGCGGGCGGCGGCCCGGAGTATGCGGGACTGGCTGGTCCGGCGCCGCCTGACGGTCCGGGTCGGGAACCGGGAATGCCGGGTGCTGGGCCGGATCGGAATGAACGCCACGGTCATCGACGTGACGGACTGCCCCTGCCGTTCCGGGGATCCGGTGCGGGTGGAGCTTAGTCCGGTGAGGCTCCGGGGCCTGCCGGTGGCGGAGGAAAACGGCCGTACACGAAAGAATCTGTTGCAAATCCCGCCTGCGGAGGGTATAATAAAAGAAAAAACGAAAGGCGGCAATGCAATATGAAATCCAAAGTCTATTTCTCCCCGGTGATTACCCCCGAGAAGGTTCTGGAGCTTTACCGGACGCTGGGCAAGGAGCTTCCCGGCAAGGTAGCGGTCAAGGTGCATTCCGGCGAGCCGGGCAATCAGAATTTCCTGCATCCGGAGTTCTGGAAGCCCATGGTGGAAGCGGTGGACGGCACCGTCACCGAGTGCAACACGGCCTATGACGGCGGCCGGAACACTACCGAGCGCCACATGGCCACCTTCAAGAAGCACGGCTGGAGCGATTGCTTCCGGGTGGATCTGCTGGACGCGGCCGGCCCCGATCTGGAGCTGGAGATTCCCGACGGCAAGGTCATCCATAAGAACTTTGTGGGCAAGGATCTGGCCAACTACGACTCCCTGCTGGTGCTGTCCCACTTCAAGGGCCACCCCATGGGCGGCTACGGCGGCGCACTGAAGCAGCTGTCCATCGGCGTCGCGTCCTCCTACGGCAAGGCCTACATCCACGGCGCCGGTGTGCCGGAGAACATGTGGACGGCGGACCATGATTCCTTCCTGCGGTCCATGGCCGACGCGGCATCCTCCGTGGTGCGGTATTTTAAGGGCAACGCGGTGTATATCAACGTGATGAAGAATATGTCCGTGGACTGCGACTGCTGCGCCGTGGCAGAGGATCCCTGTATGGCGGACATCGGCATTCTGATTTCCGCGGACCCGGTGGCCATCGATCAGGCCTGCCTGGATCTGGTGTATGCCTCCAAGGACCCCGGCCGGGACCATCTGGTGGAGCGGATCGAAAGCCGTCACGGCAAGCTCACCGTGGAAGCGGCAGAGGCGCTGGGCATCGGCTCCCGGGATTACGAGCTGATTACCGTCGAGTAAAAAAATCCCTGCCGCGTTTTGCGCGGCAGGGAATCGTTTATTTCAGCATGGCGAGGATTTCTTCCTTGGGAGTGTAGCCGATGGTTTTGTTTACGACCTTGCCGCCCTTGAAGACCATCAGCGTGGGGATGCTGGTGATGCCGAACTGGACGGCCAGCTCCATCTGCTCATCCACGTTGACCTTGCCCACCACCAGATCGCTGCGCTCGGCGGCGATTTCGTCCACAATGGGGGAAACCATCTTGCAGGGGCCGCACCAGGTGGCCCAGAAGTCCAGCAGCACGGGCTTGTCCGCCGCCAGAACGGCGGTGCTGAAATTTTCTTTTGTAACGGTGATCGGTTCCATAACCGTTGCCTCCTTTTGATCTTTCTGAGGACAGTATACCCCATTTCTTTCAAATGTTCAAGAGAATCTTCTTGACTTCCGGCGGGAATCCTGTTATAGTCCGGGAAGAAGAAAGGTGGGATCGAAGTGAGTGGATGCAAGGATTGCGGCGGATGCACCGGCGGAAAAAGCGGCTGCGGAAGCTGCGGCGGCTGCGCCGGGGAGCTGGAGCTGACCGAGGGCGAGGTGGTGCTGCTGGAGCAGCTGGAGGAAATTCCGTTTTTGCCGGTGGCCCGGCGGGCGGACGATATGACGCCTTATTTTCTGGAGGATGATGCCTATCTGCCGGAAACCTACAGCCTGATTTTGCAGTGCCTGGAGAAAAAACGGCTGATTTCCATCGATTACGACAAGCCGCTGGCCGGTTTTGACGGGGAAGTGTACCGCCGCTATCCGGTACACGGCAGCATGGCGCTGACGGCCCGGGGCCAGGCGGTGGTGGAGCTGCTGAACGTGCAGGGCATCCGGTCGTAACCACGGTTTTGGACAGATTGACGAAATGTTTTCGGATTTTTCGTGAAATCGTCGTGAAAATTGGCCTATTGACGAACGGGCGCTTCTGCGCTACAATAATGCCATCAATTCATTAAGGCTGTGAAGGGAAGAGTAAGCCCGTCGATGCCGTTCAGAGAGCCCCGGTTGGTGGAATGGGGTACGGATAAATGGACTGAACATGGTCCCGGAGCTGCACAGGCGATAGGTAGTCTGTGATGGGTGCGCCCATTATCGCGCAGGAGTATGTTGGTACTCTCAGAGGCGGATTTCGTGAGGAATCTGCGAATCAAGGTGGTAACACGGTTTGACAGCCGTCCTTGTGCGTTTGCATGAGGACGGCTTTTTTGTTTGATTTGAAAGGAGCGAGGATTTTTGGAGAATCTGTTTGAACTGAATCATCTCTGCAAAACCTTCGGCACCGGCGACGATCAGGTGGAGGCACTGAAGGATGTGTGCCTGTCCATCCGGCAGGGAGAAATCTTCGGCATTATCGGCCTGTCCGGCGCCGGAAAGAGCACGCTGGTGCGGTGCATCAACCTGCTGGAGCGGCCCGACAACGGCGAGGTCCGATTCCACGGCGAAAACCTGATGACCTACTCGGAGAAGCGGCTGCGTCTGGAGCGGCGGAAGATCGCCATGATCTTCCAGAGTTTCAACCTGCTGGATCAGCGGACGGCGCTGGACAACATCTGCTTCCCCATGGAGCTGGCGGGAACGTCCCGGAAGGAAGCCCGGAAGCGGGCCATGGAGCTGCTGGAGGTGGTGGGTCTGCCGGATAAGGCCAAGGCCTATCCCGTGCAGCTTTCCGGCGGCCAGAAGCAGCGTGTCGCCATCGCCCGGGCACTGGCCTCCAATCCGGAGGTGCTGCTGTGCGACGAGGCGACCTCCGCCCTGGACCCCCAGACCACGGACAGCATCCTGCGGCTGCTGCAGGAAATCAACCGGAAGCACGGCATTACCATTATCATCATCACCCATCAGATGTCCGTGATCGAGCAGATCTGCAACCGGGTGGCCATTCTGGATCAGGGCGCCGTGGCGGAAACGGGCAATGTGGAGGCGGTGTTCTCCAATCCCCAGACGGCAGCCGGCCGGCGGCTGGTCAGCCCCGATGTGGCGGCCCTGCCGGTGTCCCGGGAGGACGGACCGGTGGCCCGGCTGGCCTTCAACGGTCAGACGTCCTCCGAGCCGATCATCGCGTCGCTGGCGCTGGACCTGCACATCAAGGTGAGCATTCTGGGTGCGGACACCCGGAACGTGGACGGCAAGGCCTTCGGCACCATGCTCATCAGTTTGCCGGAGGACCCGACGGACCGGAAAAACGTCATGGATTATCTGAAGGGATGCCCCGGTATTACGGCAGAGGAGGTAAAGTGGAATGGCTGAGTGGCTTGCGGATCCCAAGGTTGTGCAGCAGCTTGAGATCCTGAAAAACGAATTTGCCTTCGGCGTGTGGGAAACGATTTACGCGCTGCTGCTGGAAGGCCTGTTTGCCTATGTGATCGGCCTGCCGCTGGGCGTGCTGCTGGTGACGGGAGAAAAGGATGGCATCCATCCGCTGCCCGGCTGGCTGATGAAGCTTCTCAACACGGTGATCAACCTGCTGCGAAGCGTGCCGTTTCTGATTCTGATGATTATCGTGCTGCCGCTGTCCAAGGTTCTGGTGGGAACCAAGGTGGGCACGGTGGCTACCATTCCGCCCATGGTCATCGCGGCCTTCCCGCTGGTGGCCCGGATGGTGGAAAGCTCCCTGCGGGAGGTCAGCCACGGCGTGGTGGAAGCGGCCCAGTCCATGGGCGCCTCGACCTGGCAGATCGTGCTTCATGTGCTGCTGCCGGAGGCCAAGCCCAGCCTGATTTCCGGCGCCGCCATTACGGTAACCACCATTCTGGGCTACGGCGCCATGGCCGGTATCATCGGCGGCGGCGGCTTGGGCCAGCTGGCCATCAACTACGGCTACTACAATTTCAAGTATCTGGTCATGTGGGCGGCGGTCATCGGCCTGATTATTCTGGTGCAGATTTTCCAGTCTGCCGGAACCAAGCTATCCACAGTCTGCGATAAGCGGCTGCGTAATAGAAAATGAAAAGGAGTTTTAATCATGAAAAAAGTAATTGCAATCGTTCTGACGCTGGTGCTGGCCCTTGGCCTGCTGGCCGGCTGCGGCAGCAAGACTGCCGATGATAAGACCATCGTGGTGGCGGCTTCTCCCACGCCCCATGCGGAAATTCTGAACGCGGCCAAGGACATCCTGGCCAAGGAAGGCTACACCCTGGAGGTCAAGACCTTCAACGACTATGTCCAGCCCAACAACGTCACCGAGGACGGCGAAGTGGACGCCAACTACTTCCAGCACACCCCCTACCTCAATACGTTCAACGCCGAGAACGGCACCCATCTGGTGGCTGTGGCCAGCATTCACTATGAGCCCTTCGGCATTTACCCCGGCACCAAGTCCTCTCTGGATGACCTGACCGACGGCGACAAGATTGCCATTCCCAACGACGGCTCCAACCGCGCCCGGGCGCTGATTCTGCTGGAGGCCCAGGGCCTGATCAAGCTGAAGGACAGCACCGACATGAACGCCACCAAGCTGGATATCGTGGAGAACCCCAAGAATCTGGACATCGTGGAGATGGAAGCCGCTCAGCTGACCACCGTCCTTGACAGCGTGGCGGTGGCGGTCATCAACGGCAACTACGCCCTGAACGCCGGTCTGAGCGTGGGCAAGGACGCCATTGCCGCCGAGGATCCCAACTCCGTGTCCGCCCAGACCTACGCCAACGTGATCGTGGTGAAGGAAGGCAACGAGAACAGCGCCAAGACCCAGGCGCTGGTGAAGGCGCTGGAGAGCGCGGAAGTGACCAAGTACATCAACGACACCTACGACGGTGCCGTGGTGCCGCTGCACTAAGCCTGTTTCTCAACAACAGTTCCCCCGGAATGCCGCAGAAGCGGTATTCCGGGGGAACCTGTCGGAAAACCCCTTCGGGCTTTTCCGACAATTGGATTGCAGTCTGCTGCGCGCACTCATCGTCCGCCGCTGGCGGACGATTCGCACACTTGCAGCCTGAGATGTATTTTGCCCGACGTACACGCCGCCGGACAAAATGATTTTGATCGTTTCGCCGCCTGCGGGCGACGAACTCTGCGAGGCTTTTTTTGATGCACTGCCCCGGAATGCCGCAGAAGCGGTATTCCGGGGGCTTTTGCGTTCTTGTGCTTTTCGGCGGAACGTGATATGCTATAAAAAAGACAGGAAAGGACGGAAGCGCGATGGAGGAGCTGGAAATCATTGCCCGGGGGAATCTTCCCGGAATGCGGCTGTTTCTGGATGCGGTGGAGTACCGCACCGCCCATTTTCACACCGATTGGGAGCTGCTGCTGGTGCTGGAGGGGCAGCTGAACATTTCGGCCATGCAGCGGGATTTTCAGGTGTCGAAGGACAGCGTGGTGATTCTGCCGCCCAATCTGCCCCATGAGTTCCGCAGCCCGACGGGAAACTGCACCTTTCTGTGCGTGCAGCTGGCCCGGGACTTTCTCCCTGGCATCGAGAATCTGAACCCGGAGCACTATGTGGTGGACGACGATGCGGACACCGCCCAGATCCGGGCCGATCTGCTGCGCTGCGCCCGGGTGTATCTGGCCCGACAGCCGTTTTTTGAGCTGGAGGTGACGGAGCTGCTCAGCCGGGTCCTGCGCCGGATTTTCCTGGCCGTGCCCACCCATGCCGTTTCCCGGGACGAGGCCCGGAGCATGGAGATCCGGAACCGGCGGCTACTGCGCCTGCAGGCCTTCGTCGATGAAAACTACCGGCATAGAATCAGACTGGCGGATTTTGCGAAGTCCGAGGGCTGCACCGTGAGCTTTTTGTCCCATTTTGTCCGGGACTGCCTGAATCAGACCTTTCAGGAATACGTCACGGGGGTCCGGTTTCGCAGCGCCTGCCAGCAGATGGCCGCCGGGAACCGGAAAATGCTGGACGTGTGCATGGAGGCCGGTTTTTCCGATTATCGCTACTTTGCCCGGGCCTTCCGGCAGTATACCGGCATGACGCCGGAGCAGTTCTGCCGCAGCGGAACGGCCTGCCCGGACGAGGGGCAGTCCCGGAGCCTTCACTCCGTGGAGCGGCTGTACACGCCGGAGGAAAGCATGGCCTATCTGGAGGACCTTCGTCAAGTTCCACAAACGGCGCGGCCCCAAATTGACCAAACTGCCGAAAATAGCGCTGACAGCAAAATCGTCTAATCTTTTTTCAAAATCGACATTGAAAATTTCGGCCCTGTGCGGTATGCTGACAGCAGAAAAATCGGATTGCGGGAGGAAATGCCATGTATACCTACATCGGAATTGATCTGGGGACCTCGGCGGTGAAGCTGCTGCTGATGGACGAAGCCGGTACGGTCCTGAACACCGTGTCCGGGGAATATCCGCTGGAATTTCCCCATCCCGGCTGGAGCCAGCAGAACCCGGAGGACTGGGAAAAGGCGGTTTTTGAGGGAATTCCCAAGCTTCTGAAGGGCTTTGACCCGGTGTCGGTCCGCGGTATCGGCTGCGGCGGGCAGATGCACGGTCTGGTGGTGCTGGACCGGGAGGACCAGGTGATCCGCCCGGCCATCCTGTGGAACGACGGCCGGACGGCGCAGCAGGTGACCTATCTCAACGAAACCGTAGGCCGGGACAAGCTGTCCGCCTGGACGGGGAACATTGCCTTTGCCGGGTTTACCGCCCCGAAGCTCCTCTGGCTGCGGGAAAACGAGCCGGAGCATTTCCGGCGCATTGCGAAAATTATGCTCCCCAAGGATTACATCAATTATCTGCTGACCGGCGTCCATTGCACCGACTACTCCGACGCGTCGGGAATGCTGCTGCTGGATGTGGCCCGGAAACGCTGGTCCCCGGAGATGCTGGCCCTGTGCGGCGTGACGGAGGACCAGATGCCGACGCTCTACGAGAGCTACGCGCCGGTGGGCACCCTCCGGCCGGAGGCGGCCCGGGCGCTGGGATTGCCGGAGAACGTTCTGGTCTGCGCCGGTGCCGGTGACAATGCGGCGGCGGCGGTGGGAACCGGCGTGGTGGGGCAGGGGGGCTGCAACATCAGCCTTGGCACCTCCGGCACCGTGTTCCTTTCGTCGAAAACCTTCGGCGTGGACGCAGCCAACAGCCTCCACGCCTTTGCCCATGCCGACGGCGGCTATCATCTGATGGGCTGTATGCTCTCCGCCGCCAGCTGCAACAAATGGCTCATGGAGGAAATCTTCCGGACGGAGGACTACGCCGCCGAGCAGGCGGCCATTGATCCGGAGAAGCTGGGCCGCAATCATGTCTATTTCCTGCCCTACCTGATGGGCGAGCGCAGCCCCATTAACGACACGAACGCCCGGGGCGTCTTTTTCGGCATGACCATGGACACTGCCCGGCCGGATCTGACGCAGGCGGTGCTGGAAGGGGTGGCCTTCGCCATCCGGGACAGCGTGGAAGCGGCGAAAAAGCTGGGTGTTGCGCCGGATCACTCCATGATCTGCGGCGGCGGCGCGAAAAGTCCCCTGTGGAAGACCATTCTCGCCAACGTGCTGAACATTCCGCTGAACAGCCCGGTGTCGGAGCAGGGACCGGGCATGGGCGGCGCCATGCTGGCCATGGTGGCCTGCGGCGCCTACGCCACCGTGGCCGACGCCTGCCGGGCCATGGTACGGGTGGCCTCCACGGTGCGGCCGGAGCCGTCGCTGGCGGCGGCCTATGAGCGGCGCTATCAGCAGTTCCGACGTATTTATCCCGCCTGCAAGCAGCTGTTTGCAGACTTTGCCAAGGAGGAATCATGATGAAACTGTATTCGGTTTTTGATCCCCAGTTCGGCCCCTACGGCCGGATTGTGGACGGCATGGAAGGGGCCGCCGGGCCGATTCTGGAGGCACTGGC
>CAJLCS010000031.1 GCA_905205195.1 uncultured Eubacteriales bacterium | reverse complement strand
TCGCAGTACAGCCGGTCCTTGATGATGTCCAGATAGAAGCTGGACAGCTCCACCACGCAGAAATCGTTGATGGCGTGGGACACCACATGGAATTCGTACTTGTCGTAGGCCTCCCGGCACTGCTTCACAAGGCTGTTCATCCGGGTCAGCACCCAGCGGTCCAGCTCCTCCAGCTGATCGGCGGGCACCAGCGCGTTGGGATCAAAGCCGTCCAGATTGGCCAGGCAGTAGCGGGCGGTGTTGCGGAATTTCAGATAGTTCTGGCTCAGCTGCTTGAAGATTTCCTTGGAGCAGCGCACGTCGGCGTGATAGTCGGAGGAACCGGCCCACAGGCGGACGATGTCGGCACCGTATTCCTTGATCAGTTCATTGGGATCCATGCCGTTGCCCAGACTCTTGTGCATGGCCCGGCCCTGGCCGTCTACGGTCCAGCCGTGGGTCAGCACCTGACGGAAGGGGGCACCCTTGCCCAGCGCGCCGACGGAGGTCAGCAGGGAGGACTGGAACCAGCCGCGGTACTGATCGGCACCCTCCAGATACACGTCCGCAGGCCAAAGTTCCGGCGTCCGGTGGTACAGGGAGGCGTAATGGGTGGAGCCGGAATCGAACCAGCCGTCCAGTGTATCGGTTTCCTTTTCAAAGGTCTTGCCGCCGCAGTGGGGGCAGGACAGGCCGCCGGGAATCAGGTCCATGGCGTCCTTTTCAAACCAGACGTTGGAGCCGTATTCGTCAAACAGGGCGGAGATATGGTCGATGGTCTCCGGGGTGCAGACGGGCTTGCCGCAGTCCTTGCAGTAGAACACGGGGATGGGCAGACCCCAGCGGCGCTGACGGGAGATGCACCAGTCGGCCCGCTCCCGGATCATGCTGATCATCCGGTCCTTGCCCCAGGCGGGGTACCACTGCACGTCGTCACAGGCGGCGACGGCTTCGTCCTTGAAGGAATCGACGGAGCAGAACCACTGAGGCGTGGCCCGGAAGATGATGGGGCTCTTGCAGCGCCAGCAGTGGGGATAGGAGTGGACTATTTCCTCGGAAGCGAAGAGCACGCCGCTCTGCTTCATGTCCTCCAGAATCACCGGGTTGGATTCTGCCGTGGTCATGCCGGCGTATTTTCCGGCATATTCGGTGTGGCGGCCCCGGTCGTCCACGGGGACGATCAGATCCATGCCGTAGCGCATACAGGTCTGGTAGTCGTCGGCGCCGAAGCCGGGGGCGGTGTGGACGCAGCCGGTACCGGAGTCCATGGTGACGTACTCGGCGTTGACCAGACGGGAGGTCTTGTCCAGGAAGGGATGCTTGGCCAGCATATTTTCAAAGAAGCTGCCGGGGAAGGCGGCCAGCACCTCGTAGTGGTCAAAGCCGCCGATGTGCATGACCTTGTCCATCAGGGCCTCGGCCATGATGTAGGTCTCGCCGTTGTCGGCCTTCACCAGCACATAGCTGTCCCGGGGATGCAGGCAGATGGCCATGTTGCCGGGGAGGGTCCAGATGGTGGTGGTCCAGATGACGAAGAAGGTTTTGGAAAGATCAAAGCCGGACAGCTTGCCCAGATCGTCCTGCATGGGGAACTTCACATAGACGGAGGTGCAGGGATCGTCCTGATACTCGATTTCTGCTTCGGCCAGGGCGGTTTCGTCCTTGGGGCACCAGTACACGGGCTTCAGGCCCTTGTAGATGTAGCCCTTGCGGAACATATCGCCGAAGACCTTCACTTCCTGGGCCTCGAAATGCTTGTCCATGGTCCGGTAGGGGTGCTCCCAGTCGCCCACCACGCCCAGACGGCGGAAGCCGGTCATCTGACGCTGGATATAGGTTTCGGCAAACTCCTCGCAGGCCTTCCGGAATTCGGGTACCGGCATGGCCTTCCGGTTGAGCTTGTTTTTCTTGATGATGGCGGACTCGATAGGCATACCGTGGTTGTCCCAGCCGGGGACATAGGGGGTGTAATAGCCCATCATGGCGTGGCTGCGGACGATGAAGTCCTTCAGCGTTTTATTCAGGGCGTGGCCCATGTGAATGTCGCCGTTGGAGAAGGGGGGGCCGTCGTGGAGCACGAACCGGGGAAGATCCTTGTTCTTCTCCAGCAGGGCGTGGTACAGGTCCATCTTGTTCCAGCTTTCCAGCATTCCCGGTTCACGGTTGGGCAGACCGGCCTTCATGGGAAAGTCGGTTTTCGGGGTGATGATTGTTTTCTTGTAATCCATGAACGTAACCTCCGTTTTGATGTGCGGTTATTGAAAATAAAAATGCCTTTGTCTCCTAAGCATAAGAGACAAAGGCATGATTGACCTCTGCGGTACCACTCTTGTTCCGGTTTCCCGGCACTCGATTTCGCGTTATCGGGCGAACCCGGCGCAGCCTACGCTAGCTTCGGTGCGCGGCTCGGAAGTGATATGCCCGGAAGCGCTTTTGCTGCCTTGCACCGGACCGGCAGCTCTCTGAAAAAGCGGAATTCCGTCACCTGTCTTCTTCACAGCCTGTGAAATTCAGTTATTGCGGTGGTTGGGGTCGTAATTGCGGCCAAACTGCAGGTTGGCAAATTTGGTGGTGGTGGAGTCGGCGGTGGGGTGCTTGGGCTCGGCCTTGGGGGCCGTGTCCACCGTGGTGCCCACCAGCGCTTCCAGATTGGAAGAAATCTCGTCGGCAACGGCGCCGGCGTTGCGCTCGCTGGCATCGTAATCGAAGGCCGTCTTTTGCGGCTCCTTGGGTGCGGCAGGGGCATTGGCGGCTTTGATCCGCTCCAGCGCCTGAATGCAGCCCTTGAGCTGAGATTCCAGCTCCTCAATCTTGGCGGCGGCAGCCTTGCGGGCTTCCTCCACCCGCTGATCCTCGGCGGCAATCAGAGCGTCGGCATTGCGGGCGTTTTCCGCGGCGGCCTGATTGGCGTTATTCAGCATCTGGGTGCATTTTGCCTCGGCTTCCTTGACCATCATGTCACAGGTTTTCTGGGCGTTGACGATGGCGTCCTTCATGCTGGCTTCGTTGCTGCGGTATTCTTCCAGTTTGTTGACCAGCACCCGCATTTTGCTTTTCAGCAGTGCGTTTTCCTTGTAAAGCGTGACGTAATCCTCGGTCAGCGGCTCCAGAAACTCGTCAACCGCCTGCATATCATAGCCGCCGAAGGTGGCGCGGTTAAAGGAAATCTGGTCGATTTGCTGCGGCGTAAACATGTGATCATCCTCTCTGATATTTCTGGGGGTCGGGCAGCGGAAAGACGGAATTAAACGTAGCTCTCCACTTCGCTCTGGACGTTCTCAAGATCACCCACCACTTCCATATTGTACGGACAGAAGAGATAGGTGGACTGGGCGATTTTCTTGACCTTGCCGTCCAGCGCATAGGCGCATCCGGACAGGAAGTCCACAACCCGGCGGGCCATGGCCTTGTCCACGTTCTCCATATTCACCACCACGGCCTTCTTGCGGCGCAGATCGTCGGCGGCCTTGGAGGTATCGTTGAAGCTGTTCGGACGGAACAGCACCACTTCCTGCTTGCCGGAGCCGCTGCCGCCCAGAACCGAGCCGGTGAAGCCGGCGCTCACGGTCGATGCAGCGGGAGAGGACACGGAAGCGGAGGTGTCGGCAGCCGATGCGGCAGAGCCGAAGCTGCTGCGGCTTTCGGTGCGGCGGGAACGATGGGCCGGGGCTTCCTCGGGCTGCTCCTCGTCACTGTACTCGTCGGCGTCTTCGTAGTCGTCGTCATATTCTTCGTCGTCTGCGTAAGGCTGCGCGAATTTCTTGACGTTGTCCCAAAAACTCATTTTATAAATCCTCCTGTATGACTCCGTCTGCTACCGGAGCCGTATGATAGCTCCGCGGACCGAAAATGGCCGTTCCGACATGGACCATAGTGCTGCCGCAGGCGATGGCGTCTTCAAAATCGTCAGACATTCCCATGGACAAAAAGTCCATGCATACATTATCGTATTTTTTTCGCTTTATGTCAACAGAAAGCTGCAATATTTTTTGAAAAAATTTACGGTTATCGCCGGGATTTTGGCAAATGGGCGGGATGCACATCAGTCCGCGGAGGGTAATCCCGGAAAAACCGGGGATTTTTTCAAGAACCGGGGGAATTTCCTCCGGCGCAAAGCCGGATTTGCTGGCTTCGCCGCCGATGTTCACCTCCAGCAGAATATCCTGCCGCACACCCTGCCGCCCGGCCTCCCGGTCGATGGCCTCCAGCAGGTGCAGGCTGTCCACGCTCTGGATCAGCGCCGCCCGGCCCACCACCTGGCGGACCTTGTTGGTCTGCAAATGGCCGATGAAATGAACGGGGCAGGGGGCATAGGCATCCGCCGCCAGCTTGGCGGTCAGCTCCTGGACCCGGTTTTCACCGCAGCAGTCCACCCCGGCGGCCACGGCCTGCCGGACGGCGTCGGCACCGTTCATCTTGGTGGCGGCGCACAGCAGAATCTCCCGGGGGTCCCGTCCAGCTGCCCGGGCGGCCCGGTCCATCCGGCTGCGGATGGCGGCCACGTTTTCGGCAATGGTCAAGCGAATCTTCCTTTCCACAAAACACAAGGGCGGCGGTGCAACCCGTCGCCCTTGGATGCTAGACAGCCGGTGTCGGCGCTGCGGCCTTCAGAGGCTTGGAGGGAACCAGCGTGGAGATGGCGTGCTTGTAGATCATCTGCTGCTTGCCATCCGTCACCAGCACCACGACAAAGCTGTCGTAGCCGGTGATGATTCCCCGAAGCTGAAACCCGTTCATCAGGAACATGGTAACCGGAACCCGGTCTCGCCGGACTTCCCGCAGAACGGCCTCCTGAAGCGTGATGACTTCGGACATAAGTACCCCTTCTTTCTTTTGGAATACTCCTATCTTAGCATCTTTCAGCTGTCGTATTCTTGAGCAACCTGTCGCGCGAGGGTAAGAATTTTATCCGCCGGATCGTCGGCGGCGCGGTGCAGCCAGTGCATGGCCCCGTTGCGGCGGAACCAGGTCAGCTGGCGCTTGGCGTAGCGGCGGGAGGACTGCTGGACCTGGGCCGCGGCCTGGGCCACGGTGCAGCGGCCGTCCAGGGCGTCCAGAAATTCCTTGTAGCCGATGGCCTGCATGGCGGTGCATTTTTCCGGCACGCCCTGCCGCAGAAGCGATCGGATTTCGTCCAGAAGACCAAGGCGGAGCATCTGCTCCACCCGCAGGTCAATCCGGCGGTACAGCACGGCCCGGTCTTCAAAATCGAGGCCCAGCCATAGGGGCCGGTACCGGGGCGGCTGCATCTGGGTTTTCCGGTTGTGCTCCGTGATGGTCTCGCCGGTTTCCAGATACACCTCCAGCGCCCGGAGAATCCGTTTCCGGTCCGCAGGGGACAGCCGGTCTGCCGTTTCGGGGTCGATTTCCCGCAGGCGGTGGAGCAGCGGCTCTATGCCCTCGGCGTCGGCCTGACGCTCCAGCGCCTCCCGCCGTCCGGTGGAGGGGAAGGGGGCAAAGTCGTTGCCCCGGATCAGCGCGTCCATGTAAAGCCCGGTTCCGCCGGCGATGACGGCGGTTTTGCCCCGGGCCAGAATGTCATCTACGATAGGGGCGGCCATGGCGCAGTAGCGGCTGACGGAGAAGTCCTCCGCCGGGTCGGCTACGTCGAGCATATGATGGGGGATGCCCGCCCGCTCCTCCACGGTGGGCTTGGCGGTGCCGATGTCCATGCCGCGGTAAACCTGCATGGAATCGCAGGACACCACCTCACCGTCCAGCTCCCGGGCCAGCGCAACGGCCAGCGCCGTTTTGCCGGAAGCAGTGGGACCGGCAATACAGATGATTCGGTTCATGGTAACCTCCCGAAGCTCAGGTCCGCCGGAATTGCTTTTCCAGCTGCTTTTTGCTGAGGCTGATGCAGATGGGGCGGCCGTGGGGGCAGTACTTCAGGTCCTCCCGACCCATGACCTCCCGGCAGACCGCCAGCAGCTCCTGCTCGTCGTTGTGCCACCCAGCCTTGATGGCGGCCTTGCAGGCCACCGTGTGGAGCAGCTCGTCCCGGACGGTGTCCTTGCCGTCCCGGCGGCCGGCCAGCAGGTCGGCGGCCAGGGTTTCCACCGCGTCGGGGGCGTCCTCGGGGGCCAGATCCATGGGAATCTGCCGCAGCAGCACGGTATTTTCCCCGAATTCCTCCAGTTCAAACCCCAGCTCCGCCAGCAGCCCGGTGTGGGCCAGCAGCTCCCCGGCGGCGTCGGGCATGAGCCGGACGGACAGGGGGGTCAGCAGCAGCTGGGAACTGATTTTCTCCGGATTGGCCTTCAGCCGGTCAAAGAGAATCCGCTCGTGGGCGGCGTGCTTGTCGATCAGAAAGGCGTCGTCGCCCTGCTCCACCAGAATGTAGGTCCGGTACAACTCGCCCACCATCCGCCAGGGCGTTTCCTCCGGCAGAGAGATGGCCTGCTGCTCCTGTTCCGGCTCCGGTACGGGCGCAGGCACGGGGGGCGTCGGCACAGGCTCCGGCTCCGGCACCGGGTCCGGGCGGAGGCTGGGCAGCAGGACGGTTTCCCGCAGCGGCATATTGGCCGGACGCTCCACCAGCGCCGCCGCGGCAGCGGCCGCGGATTTGCCCGGCTTCGGCGCTTCCTGCACGGCAGCGGCAAAGGTCCGGTATTCGGCAGGCGTCATGGTGCGGAAGAAGGATTCCTGCCGGGGCGGAGCGGCGGCGGGCTTCGGTGCCGCAGCCGTTGCCGGGGCGGCGGGCCGGGGAGAAGGCGCTTCCGGCTCCTTCCTGAATTGCATGGCCGGACGGTCCGGCGTCCGGTTCAGCGCTGCCAGCACGCCGTAGTGGACACAGTCAAAGGCGGCCTTTTCCGAGAGAAATTTGACCTCCGTCTTGGCCGGGTGGACGTTGACGTCCACGGCGTTGGGGGGCAGCGTCAGATGCAGCACGCAGGCGGGGAATTTTCCCACCATCAGCTGGTTGCGGTAGGCCTCCTCCAGCGCGGAAATCAGCAGCTTGGACTTGACCGGCCGGTTGTTGACAAAAAAGGTCTGCATATTCCGGCTGGGCCGGGCGTCGGTGGGCTTGGAGACGTAGCCGGTGACGGTGTAGCCGTCCCAGCGGCTTTCCACCGGGATCATCTGGGCGCACTCCCGGCCGTACACGCAGTAGACGGCCGCCTGAAGGCCGCCGGTGCCCGGCGTGGAGAGGACCTGCTTGCCGTCCCGGATGTAGGTGAACGCCACCTCCGGATGGGCCAGCGCCTGAAGCTGGACGGCGGCGGTGACCCGGCTGCCCTCCACGGTGTCGGCCTTCATGAACTTCATCCGGGCCGGAGTGTTGAAAAACAGGTCCCGGATCAGGATGGTGGTGCCCTCCGGGCAGCCGATTTCCGACTCCCGCTCCGCGGCACCGGCCTCCAGATGGAGACTGACACCGGCGATGGCTCCGGCGGTTTTGGTCATCAGGTCGATGCGGCTGACCGACGCAATGGCGGCCAGGGCTTCGCCCCGGAAGCCCATGGTGGAGATGGCAGCCAGATCCTCCGCGCTGTGCAGCTTGGAGGTGGCGTGGCGGAGAAACGCCGTGCGGGCATCCTCCGGCGTCATGCCGCAGCCGTTGTCCGTGACCCGGAGAAAGGTCATGCCGCCGTCCCGGATCTCGGCGGTGATTTTGGAGGCTCCGGCATCCACGGCGTTTTCCAGCAGCTCCTTCATCACGGAGGCGGGACGCTCCACCACTTCACCGGCGGCAATCAGATTGGCAATATGGGGGGACAGCTGAACGATTTTCGGCATGAAATCACCTCACGGAGTACATGGCGGCGGCATTGATGGCGGCGTGGACCAGAATGGGCGACCAGACGGTGCCGGTTTTCTGGAAGGCCAGCGCCAGAAAGAAGCCGGCGGGGACGTATTGCAGCGCGCTGAGCGCCAGCGTCAGCGGCGGCCGGGTGCCGAGAAATCCCAGCACATGAATGGCACAGAAGGCCAGAATGGACAGAAGATAGGCAAGAAACCGGTTTTTCCGGTACAGGCCGCCGAAAATCAGCCCCCGGTACAGGCATTCCTCCACCGGCGGCACCAGCAGAACGGTGCCGATGGCCATCAGCCGGTAGTGGTTCCCGGCCATGGCGGCGATGCTGCCGTCGTTGGCGTTGGAAAAGGACGGGTCCAGCAGCAGAATACCCCGGTTCAGCGCCGCGGCACACAGCCAGTACAGCACAAAGCAGGCGGCGCTGGACACCAGAAAATTCCACGGATCCTTCCGGGCAACGGTCAGGCCCGCCCGGAGCAGCCGGTGGAAAATCAGCAGGATGACGAGGAAATTCAGGGAGAAAAACAGAAAATTCAGCCATGCGTCGGACAGCGGACGGGGCAGAAGCCGGTTGCCGGCCGACAGCAGGGAGGGCAGGAAGAACAGCTCCGCGATCAGATAGATCCAACCGGGCAGCATCTCCCGCCGGGAGGGGGTTTGCGGTGTTGTGGTATGCTTTTTCATGGTTATTCCAGCATTTTCTTCAGTTGATACAGTTCGTTGAGGGCTTCGATGGGGGTAAGCGTCTCCACGGTGAGCTTTTCCAGCACGCCGCAGACCTGCTGCGCCCGCAGATCCAGCAGGCTGACCTGATCGTCGGGCTGGGGCGCCGGGGCCTGGGGTGCCGAGGGGACCTGACTTTCCAGCTCCGCCAGAATCTCTCTGGCCCGGGTGATCACCGGGGCGGGCAGACCCGCCAGCTTGGCCACCTCGATGCCGTAGCTGTCGTCGGCAGCGCCGGGGACGATTTTCCGCAGGAAAATCATCTGGTCGCCCCGCTTTTTCACGGCAATATTGTAATTTTTGACGTTGGGCAGCTCGTTTTCGATGACGCTCAGTTCATGGTAGTGGGTGGCAAACAGCGTCTTGGCTCCCAGCCGTTTGGGGCTGGCGGCATATTCCAGTACCGCCCGGGCAATGGCCATGCCGTCGTAGGTGGAGGTGCCCCGGCCGATTTCGTCCAGAATCAGCAGACTCCGGGCGGTGGCGTATTTCAGGATGGAGGCCACCTCGGACATTTCCACCATGAAGGTAGACTGGCCGGAGGCCAGATCGTCGCTGGCGCCGATGCGGGTGAACACCCGGTCCACCAGACCGATGCTGGCGGAGCGGGCCGGGACGAAGGACCCCATCTGGGCCATCAGCACAATCAGCGCCACCTGACGCATATAGGTGGACTTACCGGCCATATTGGGACCGGTGATGATGGAAACCTGATTGTCGGCGGCGCCGAGGGCAGTGTCGTTGGGCACGAAGAGACTGTCGGCCTGCATCTGCTCCACCACGGGGTGCCGCCCGTCGGTAATGCGGATTTCGTTGCCCAGATTGATTTCCGGGCGGCAGTAGCCCCTGGCGGCGGCCACGGCGGCCAGACTGCACAGGGCGTCGGCGGCGCCGACGGCGGAGGCGGACAGCTGCACGGAGGGCGCCTGAGCGGCAAGATCAGTCCGCAGCTCGTTAAAAATCTGATATTCCAGCGCAGTGAGCCGGTCCTTGGCGGTGAGCACCTGATTTTCCAGCTCTTTCAGCTCCTGGGTGATGTATCGCTCGCAGTTTACCAGCGTCTGCTTGCGGATGTAGTTGGCGGGCACCTGATCGGCAAAGGACTTGGATACCTCAATATAATAGCCAAACACCCGGTTAAAGCCGACTTTCAGTGTGCGGATGCCGGTTTTCTCCCGCTCGGCGGCTTCGATGGCCGCAATGGTGCCGGAGCCGCCTTCCATGATGTCCCGCAGCCGGTCGGCTTCCTCGTTGGCACCTTTGCGGATCATGCCGCCCTCTCGGACGGTCAGCGGTGGCTCGTCCACGATGGTATTCTCGATCTGGTCGGCAAAAGCCGTCAGCGGGTCGATGACCTGCTCGATTTTCCGCAGCAGGGGCGATGACAGCTTCTGCAGCTGTTGTTTGACGTCGGGCAGGGCGCGCAGGCCCCGGGCCAGTCCCAGCAGCTCCCGGCAGTTGACGTGTCCGGTGACGATCCGGGCCATGATCCGCTCCAGATCGGGAATGTCCTTCAGCGCTTCCGTCAGCTCGCCCCGAACGATGGCGTCGCCGTTCAGCTCCTCCACCGCCGTCAGGCGGCGCTCGATTTCCGTCGGGTCCAGCAGCGGCTTTTCCAGCCAGCTACGGAGCATCCGGCTGCCCATGGGGGTGCGGGTCTTGTCCAGCACCCACAGAAGCGTCCCTTTTTTATCCTTGGAGCGCATGGTTTCCGTCAGCTCCAGATTCCGGCGGGCGTCCAGATCCAGCTCCATGAATTTGCCGGTGGTGTAGTATTGCAGCTGCCGGATGTGGGCCAGATCGTTTTTCTGGACGAACAGCAGCGTTTGCAGCAGGGTACCGGCGGCAATCTGGGCGGCGGGCAGGCCGGTCAGGCTCAGATCGGCAAGGGTGGTATGGAAATGGTCCTCCAGCAGCGATTCGGCATTGGTCAGGTCGAACTGGTCGGGCTTTCCTTCGTCCACGCAGCAGTTGAGCCGGAGAAACAGCGCGTCGTCGATGAGCTTGCAGGAAACGCCGTCGCCGCCGCGGATGACCTCCGAGGGGCCGAACCGGCCCAACTCCGATGCAACGGCCTGAGGACCGTCGCAGACGGTGACGTAAAACGCGCCGGTGGACACGTCGCAGAAGGCCAGACCGAATTTCCCGTCCAGCCCGTACAGGCAGGCCATGTAGTTGTTTTTATGCTCGTCGAGCATACAGCTTTCTGTGACGGTGCCGGGGGTGACGATCCGGGTAATGTCCCGGTCCACCAGTCCCTTGGCCAGCGCCGGGTCCTCCATCTGCTCGCAGATGGCCACCTTGTAGCCCTTGGCCACCAGCCGGGCAATGTAGGAATCCACGCTGTGGAAGGGCACGCCGCACATGGGCGTTTGCTCCTCCTTGGGCTTGCCCCGGTCCCGGGTGGTCAGCGTCAGGTCCAGCTCCTTGGCGGCCAGTCTGGCGTCTTCGTCGAACATTTCGTAGAAGTCGCCCAGTCGGAAGAACAGGATGCAGTCCTGATTGCGTTCCTTCATTTCATAGTACTGGCGCTTCATGGGCGTCAGCTCGGCGGCAGGTGTGGCCATGGATGCATCTCCTTTTCTCAGTCGGCGATTCGGCCGGTCAGGCTCCAGGTGGTGGAGCCGGTGATGGTGACGGGCTGGTAGGTGCCGATCAGGCAGTCGGGGCTGGAAAGCCGCACCAGACGTCCGCCCTCGGTGCGGGCGGTGAGCAGGTCCTTTTCCCGGCCGTCCACAAGACAGCGCAGGGTTTTGCCCACATAGCCCCGGTGAATTTCCTCGGAAATTTCGTTCTGTACGGCGCAGAGCCGGTCAAACCGGCGGTTTTTCTCCTCCTTCGGCGTGGGGTCCGCCATGGAGGCGGCGGGGGTTCCCTCCCGGGGAGAGAAGATAAAGGTAAACAGGGCGTCATAGCGCACCTGACGGATCAGCGAGACGGTTTCCTCGAATTCCTCCTCGGTTTCGCCGGGGAAGCCCACGATCACGTCACTGGTCAGCACCAGCTCGGGCATGACGGACTTGGCGTACTGCACCAGCGACAGGTACTTTTCCCGGTCGTAGTGCCGGTTCATGGCCTTCAGCACCCGGCTGGAGCCGGACTGGAAGGGCAGGTGCAGCTGCTTGGCGATCTTGGGAGAAGAAGCCATGGTGTCAAACAGCTTTTTCCCCGCATCCCGGGGATGGCTGGTCATGAAGCGGATGAGAAAATCTCCGGGAATTGCCGCAATTTCCGCCAGAAGGTCGGAAAAGTCCCCGTTATCCTCCAGACCCTTGCCATAGGAGTTGACGTTCTGGCCCAGCAGGGTGATTTCCCGGCAGCCGCCCTCGATGAGGCTGCGGCATTCGGCCAGAATGTCCTCTTTTTTGCGGCTCCGCTCCCGGCCCCGGACGTAGGGCACAATGCAGTAGGTGCAGAAGTTGTTGCAGCCGTACATGATGGAAACCCAGGCCTTGAGTTTCCCGTCCCGGACCTGGGGAATGCCTTCGGCGATGGAACCGGCTTCGTCGGCCACATAAAACTGCCGTTTTCCCGTGGTCAGCACCTGCTCCAGCAGCTCGGGGAACTGCCACAGGTGATGGGTGGAAAAAACACCGTCCACATGGGGATAGCTTTTGCGGATCCGCTCGGAAACGGAGGCCTGCCCGGCCATGCAGCCGCACAGGAAGATTTTCTGGTCCGGGTGGCGGCGCTTGGTGTGAGTCAGCGCGCCCAGATTGCCGAACACACGCTGCTCCGCGTGCTCCCGGATGGCGCAGGTGTTGAGCACCACCACGTCGGCGCCTTCGGCACTGTCCGTCATGGCATAGCCGCTCTGCACCAGCATTCCGCGGATCTTCTCCGAGTCGGCCTCGTTCTGCTGGCAGCCGTAGGTCTCCACATAGGCAAGGGGCGTCCGGCCCCGTTCCATCCAATATGCGGCAATGCGGTCGCAGCGGGCCAGCTGCTGTGCAAGCTGTTCCTGCGGAATGACTGTTGTTTTTCCGTTCAAATCAGGTTCCTCCGGTCATACGTTCTTAAGACAATATCATACCATTTCCCCCGGTTTTTTGCAAGAGCCGCTTGCGGAAAAGATGGCTCCGAAATCGGCACGTCCGTGAAAAAAGAAGCCGCCCCGGATGTTCCGGGGCGGCGCAGTGCGGTTATAAATTCGGAATTTCAATGGTCCGGTCGTTGACGGCGTGGCGGGAGAGTCGGTAGGGGACGGTGACGGTTTTCCCGTTTCCGTGGAACGTAAGCTGATAGTCGCCGTAGAAGCCCCGGAAGGTGAGCCGGTCGCCGCTTGCCTTGACGGTCTGCTCCGTATGCCACTGGCGATTTACCAGATCCTTCAGCACCCGATAGGCGGGCTTTTCACTCATGTCAAACCGGAGCAGGCCGCCGTGGTAGTGGTTTTCACCGGCCGTCATATCGCCCTGGGGGGCAAAAGCGGCGTAGCCGTCCACCATGTTCCAGTAAATGATGGCCTCCATGGCGGGATGGCTGAAGAAGACGGTGTAGACGTTCCGCAGCAGCTCGGCCTGAATTTCCTCGTCCTCGGGGTCGGCACTGTAGGCGGGCAGCGTCATTTCCGTGATCTGCTCGGCCTTGCCCAGTCTGGCGTAGAGATCCATCAGCCGCAGCAGCGTCTCCGGATTGTAGCGCTGGGCCGCCATGCGGGGTTCCTCTTCCCGGGGGAAGAAGCTGTGGAACTGCATCCCGATGGAATCCAGATGGGTAATGCCGTCCCGGAACAGCCGCTCGATCTGCATGTAGTACGCGTGGCGGTTATTGTAGGATTCCGGGAACCAGATGTTGTAATCGTTGATAATCAGCCGGTTTTTGGGGAAATACCGGTCCGCCATCCGGTAGCTCCAGTCCAGGAAATCATCCTCGTAGAAGAAGGCGGACTTGCAGTTCTGGAGCGTCTCGTTGGTGACCTCAAAGCTGGGCAGATCGTCGGCATAGCGGGCAGCAATCTCCCGGAATCGCTTTTCAAGCAGCTCCTTCTGCTCCTGCACCGTGCGGTAACGGACCCACTCCGGCACAAAGGCGTCGTAATTCAGGCAGTGGCACTTTGGCTCGATGCCCTTTTCCTTGCAGTAGGCCACGCACAGGTCCGGGGCGGGACGGCGGTAGATCTTCGGGGAATCCGCCGCATAGCGGGGCTTGCCCTCCTCCGGCTCCAGATCGCTCCAGTAAAACGGAACCGTGGCCAGATTGAAGGCCTCCGGGAATTTTTCCCGGTAAATCCGATTCTTTTCCTCGCTCTCAAATTCGTCAAGCATGAACAGATTGGCGCCGAATTTGAATTCGTGGCCGGTCTGGCGGATTTCCACCGTCAGGTCGGCGGGTAAAGTGCCGGAGGCGCTGCGGAGCGTCAGATGGGCGTCGCCCTTCCGGTTCTGCTCGATGTCGTGACGGACTCGCTGGGCTGTGGCTGTGCTTTGCTCCTGAAAATACTTCAGGGCAGTTTCTTTTCTGGACATAACCGTTCTCCTTTTCCGATGGTCGGGCAATCTCTGCCCGCTGCAACCAGTTTACCGCGCTGCGACCCAAAAGGACACTGATTTTTCGGAAGAAAAGGTTTGATTTTCGGAACCTGCCGTGTTACACTGAAGATGAGGTGACCGCCATGTTTTTTGACGAACCGCAGTTGGCAATCCGGCTGCTGGGCGTTCTGGAGTTTGACGAACGGAATGCCGACTACTGGACCGCGCCCCGGCCGTTCTGCGCCCTGTCCCTGCGGACCGAGGCGGAGACGGAAATCGAGTTCCGGGGCCGCACCCTCCCGCTGCATACCGGGGATCTGGCCTTTTTCCCGGCCCAATTCGGCTATCGCCGTCGGGCGGTCCGGGACAAAATGATCGTATTTCACTTTACGCTGCCGGAATGCCCCTGGCCGGAGCCGGAGGTTTTGCCGTCGGCGGACCGGGAGACGCTGGAGCCGCTGTTCCGCCGGGCGCTGGAACTGTGGAACCGGCAGGAGCCGGGGTATTATTACGAGACGGCTGCACTGCTGTACCGCACTCTGGGGGAAACGGCGGGCCGGGCTGACAGCCGGGAGACGGCGGCGCTTGTGGCGGCGGCGCGGGACTATCTGCGGCAGCATTTCGCGGATCCTGCGCTGAACATTGCCGCGGTGGCCCGGGCGCTGCATGTCAGCGATTCCTACCTGCGGCGGCAGTTCCGGCAGACGCTGGGCACGTCGCCCAAACAGACGCTGGACGCGATTCGCTTTGAGCGGGCCAAAATGCTGCTCAATGCCGGGTACGATTCCGTGGCCGCCGTGGCGGAGAAGGTTGGATTTTCGGACGAAAAAACATTCTCCACCGCCTTCAGGCGCACCTTCGGCTATCCGCCGTCCCGGCAGCGCTACGGCCTTTAGACCGACCGCCGCTGCTCCTGCTCCGGTGGCCGGTGCAGCAGGCTGCGGTAGTGGTGGGGCGGAATGCCCTCGGCGCAGCGGAACTGCTCAATAAAATAGCTGGCGCCGGAAAAGCCCACCCGCATGGCGATTTCCGTCACGGACAGCGACGTGGTGGACAGCAGCGTCTTGGCGTTGAGCAGCCGGACGGAGGTGAGATACCGGACAAAATTCTGGCCGGTAAACCGCCGGAAGGTCCGGGAAAAGTAGCTGTAGCTCATGGAGCACAGGTCCGCCATCTGCGCCACGGTGATATTCTGGGAGAAGTTGGCCCAGACATAGTCCAGCGCCGGGGCCAGACTCCGGCCCGTGTCGCTGGCCGTCAGCTCCAGCGACAGCCCCCGGTCGTGCCAGCGGCGCAGAATCCACAGAAACAGCTGCTGGATGCTCAGCCGGATGGCCAGCTCATAGCCGAAGGGCAGCGTTTCGTATTCCTCGGACAGGCTGCGGATCAGCCCCGGCACGGCGGTGCCCTCCAGTTCCGCCGCCGTAAACAGCTTCTGGGTCTGGGCGTCCTTCATGGTAAAGGGCAGCAGGTATTTCAGCTCCGCCCCGGAGGGGGCCGCGGCGTACAGCAGCTCCGGGCTGAATTGATAGACCGCGTAGGCCTGCGGCTCGTCCGTCAGGGCGGTGACGGCGTGAATGGCGTTGGAATTGATGAGAATCAGGTCCCCCGGGCGGAAAGGAAATTCCTCCTGATTGACGGTGACCTGCTGACAGCCGGACAGGCAGTAGAGCAATTCGATCCGGGTATGGACATGGGGCTGGGCGACGGGTCCGGCGGCGATCACCCGCTGCATATGGCAGGAAAATGGGAAATCCTGAAGAGAAGTAAACTCCGTTTCCCGGTAAGCGTTTGGCTTTGACGTCATGCCGATGGCCTCCGTTGACACTATGAACAAAATTCCGATATTTTCTGACAGATTTATGATAGATTTTTACAAAGCGATGTGGTACGATACAGGCATCCGAACAAGAAAAAGGAGCGATAAATCATGCTGAAAGTCGGTATTATCGGCTGCGGCGGGATTGCAAACGGGAAGCACCTGCCGTCGCTTAAGAAGATTCCCGAGGTGGAAATGGTCGCGTTTTGTGATATCCGGCCGGAGCGGGCGGAAAAGGCGGCCAAGGAATACGGCATTCCCGGCGCCAAGGTCTGCACGGACTATCACGAGCTGCTGGCGGATCCGAGCATCGACGTGGTCCACGTCCTGACGCCGAACCGGGAGCACGCCCAGATTTCCATTGACGCCCTGTATGCCGGCAAGCACGTCATGTGCGAGAAGCCCATGGCCAAATGCGCCGCCGACGCCCGCCGGATGGTGGAGGCTGCGGCCAAAACCGGCAAAAAGCTGACCATCGGCTATCAGAACCGCCACTCCGCCAAGGCCGATTACCTGAAAAAGGCCATCGTCCGGGGCGATCTGGGTGAGATCTACTTTGCCGAGGCCATTGCCATGCGCCGCCGCGGCACGCCGACCTGGGGCGTGTTCCTGGATGAAGAAGAGCAGGGCGGCGGTCCGCTGATCGATATCGGCACCCATTCTCTGGACCTGACGCTGTACCTGATGGACAACTACCGGCCCAGGATGGTGGTGGGCACGACCTACAAGAAGCTGCCCAACCCCGACAACGGCAACCCCTGGGGCCCCTGGGACGTGGAGAAGAACACGGTGGAGGATTCCGCCTTCGGCTTCATCGTCATGGAAAA
Organism: uncultured Eubacteriales bacterium; assembly: GCA_905205195.1. Lineage (GTDB taxonomy): Bacteria > Bacillota > Clostridia > Oscillospirales > Oscillospiraceae > Faecousia. Next base: position 6,122 of record CAJLCS010000031.1, on the reverse strand, counting down.
CGGCGCCACCATTATCCTCAAATCCAGCTGGGCGCTGAACATCATTGAGCCTTGCGACGCGGCGGCTACGGTGCTGTGCGGTACGAAGGCCGGCGCGCAGATCAAAAACGGCGAGCTGAGCATCAACAAGGACGATCTGGGCCGGACGGTGAACATCTATCCCCAGATGGGCCCCGGCGGCGCGGCGTTCTATAACGGCGTGGAAGCCTCCCAGGAGTACCTGGAGCAGCGCCGGTTCTACGATGCCATTCTCAACGACACCGAGCTGTTCACCAAGCCGGAGCAGGCCTGCGTGGTTTCCGAGATTCTGGAGGCCATCTACACCTCTGCCCGCACCGGAAAGCCCGTCTATTTCAAGGACGGCAAGCCGGTGGAGGACTGAAAGGAGCAAAAACCATGAATATTGCAATGCTCAGTTGCTGGCACGTCCATGCCCCGGAATATGCCCGGGAAATCGCCGCGTTCCCCGGCGCGAAGATCACCGCCGTGTGGGACGAGGACCCGGCGCGGGGCCGGAAATGGGCCGACGAGCTTGGCTGCCCCTTTGTGGCGGACTATCAGGCCATTCTGGACGATCCGGCCATTGACGGCGTTGCCGTCTGCACCCCCACCAATCTCCACGGGGAGATCATGATCCGGGCGGCCAATGCGGGCAAGCACATCTACACGGAAAAGGTGCTGGCGCTGACCAATGAGGAAGCCGACGCCATTGCCGAGGCGGTGGCCCGCAATCACGTCCATTTCACCATTTCGTTTCCCCACAAGACCAATCCAAAGCTGCTCTATATCAAGCAGATGCTCACCGACGGAAAGCTCGGCCCTGTGACCTATGCCCGGGTGCGGAACGTCCATTCCGGTGCGGTGAAGAACTGGCTGCCGGCCCATTTCTACGATCCGACCCAGTGCGGCGGCGGCGCCATGATCGACCTGGGTGCCCACCCCATGTATCTGCTGGAGTGGCTGCTGGGTCACCCGAAGAAGGTGGCCTCCATGTTCACCAACGTGACCGGCCGTCCGGTGGAGGACAACGCCGTCAGCGTCATCGAGTTTGAAAACGGAGCCGTGGGCGTGTCCGAAACGGGCTTTGTTTCGACCTGCGATCCCTATGTGGTGGAGGTCAGCGGCACGGAAGGTTATGTCCATCTTATCGGCGATACGCTGCGCTATCGGACCGAGGAAACGAACGGAAACTGGGTGGAGGTATGTCAGGTGCCGGAGAAGCCCTCTTCCGCCATTTTCTACTGGCTGACCAGCATCCGGGATAACACGGAGAACACCCGGTTTACCATTGACGATGCGGTGGCGCTGACCCGGATTATGGTGGCGGCCTATACCGCGTCCCGGGAGCAGCGGACTGAGACGGTGTAATCGATTTTTCTGCCAATAGGGGCGGCGGACCGGGTGGCCCGCCGCCTTTTCAAACGCCGTAGAAGCCCTTGACGCTGACTTCACCGCCGGTGACGGTTTCCGTTTCGCCGGTGTCCCAGCGGACAATCAGGCCGAAATGGTCGTCAATATCCAGTGCGGTTCCCCGGCGTACCGTGTCGCCCCGGGCCAACAGAACCGGTTGACCCAGCATGGCGCAGTGCTGCCGGTAGGCGTCCAGATAGGCTGCCCGATGGTGGGGAAAGTCTGCCTGAAGCTGGTCCAGATGCCGCACCATGGCGGCGGCCAGCCGGGCCCGGTTCTGAACGGCGCCGCTTTCGATTTTCAGCGAGGTAGCGATATCCGAAAGCGCCGGGGCGAAATCGGCGGCATCGTTGTTGACGTTGACGCCGATGCCCATAATCACGCTCTGAATCCGGCCGCTTTCTCCCTCCAGCGACATTTCCGTCAGGATGCCGCAGAGCTTTTTCCTGTGCATCACCAGATCGTTAACCCATTTGATGCCGCAGTCGATGCCGCAGCTTTCTTCGATGGCTGCCCGCATGGCTACGGCAATCCACGCCGTGACCTCCGACAGCTCCGCCGCGCCGCAGTCCTTGGGATCAAAAACATAGGAAAGATAAATCCCCACATTTTCTGCCGACACGAAGCTGCGGCCCATCCGGCCCCGGCCGCTGGTTTGGCAGTTGGCAATGGCACAGTCGCCGGGCCGGGCTTCCCCGGCGGCGCACAGCCGCTTCAGATAAAGATTGGTGGAGTCCACCCTATCCAGCACGGTGACCCGGCCGACTTGCTCGGCCGGCAGATAGGGGAGAAGCTCCCCCATGGACAGCCGGTCCGGACCGGCAACAAGCCGGTAGCCCTTGTTGGTGACGGATTGAATTTCGTAGCCGTCCTCCCGCAGGGCCTTCACGGCCACGCTGACCGCCGCCCGGGTAACACCGATCCGGCTGCTGATTTCCTCGCCGGATACAAATTCGCCCCGCTGCCGCAGCAGGGACAGCACCTGATCTCTGGTTGCAATCATGCGATCATCTCCTTTGGCTATCATAGCACAAACCGGGCGGATTGTAAATCCGGAACTTATGGGATTGACAATCTGCCCGGCCTCTGCTATAATTGTCAACGTTAAAAAAAACAACTTGACAATTGAAGGAGACGTATCATGAAATTTCGTGTGAAAGATCTGACCCGGATCGCCATTTTCGCCGCCCTCTGCGCGGTGTGCGCCTGGATCAGCATTCCTCTGTCCGCCCCGCTGGTGCCCTTTACGCTGCAGACCTTTGCGGTATTTCTGGCCTGCCTGGTGCTGGGCGGCGGCAAAGCGGCCATCAGTCTTGTGGTGTATCTGCTGCTGGGCCTGGTTGGCGCGCCGGTCTTTACCGGCTTCCGGGGCGGCCCCAGCGTGCTGCTCGGACCCACCGGCGGCTATATCGTGGGCTTCCCGGTGATGTGCCTGGTGTATCTGCTGATTACCCACTTCTGGAAGGGCAAGCTTGCCAAGCCCGTAGCGCTGGTGGTCGGACTGGTGGTGCTGTATCTGTTCGGCACGACCTGGTACGTCATCGGCTATGTGGGCAGCGGCACCATGACCTTCCTGCTGGCGCTGACGAAGTGCGTGTTCCCCTTCATCATTCCGGACCTGCTGAAGATGGCGCTGGCCTTCTTTATTGCGTCCCGGCTGCCTGCCCGGGTGCGGGACTGATCCGGCAAAAAAACGAACGCCCCGAGGCGCACTTCCTTGCGAAGTGCGCCTCCGTGATATTTGCCTGCGGCAGCTGAACAGGCGAATAGCCGATCACGAAAGCCGCAGGCTGCAATCCTTTGTCGGAAAAGCCCGAAGGGTTTTCCGACAGGCTAAGAAGAAGGCAGCGCAAATTTTGCACTGCCTTCTTCTTTGTGGAGCCGCGCTTGCGGCGTTTTTTGTTTTTTTACTCCGCTTCGATGGCGGCGGGACGGGAGAAAATCGGCGCGATTTCCTCCGGCGGGAACTTGGGACGGCGGTCGTAGGTGTACAGGCCGTTCTGTTCCTGCTCCACGTCTGTCAGCTGGGTGTAGCACAGGCCCATGACCCGGGGATTGTCCAGCAGGGCATCCACCAGTCCCTTCAGCCGGGTGAGGAATTCCTCCCGGGTGGTGGGGGCGTTGCCGTAGCCCCAGCCGTTCTGGTCGTCGGTCCAGCGGATGCCGCCAAACTCGCTGAGGAAGAAGGGCTTCTTCCCGTCATACGGCTGCCGGTTGGGGTAGTAGTGGGGACCGCTGACGGTGCCGTCCACCGGCAGCGACGCAAAGTGGGACGCAAATTCCGCCGGGTCCTGGGTGTAGTCGTGGAGGTCATACACATCGGTTACCACATGGAAGTAGCCGCTGGTATCGATGCAGGGGCGGGCGGGGTCGACTTCCTTGGTGGCATGGTACACCAGCGCCAGCAGGTCGTCAAACTGCTTCCGGCCGTCAAAGTCCCCGGTTTCGTTGAAGGGGCACCAGCCGATGATGGCCGGGTGGTTCCGGTCCCGCCGGACTTCCTCCAGCCACTCGGGGAGCATTCCGTACACAGATTCGGGGCGGGAGTGGTCCAGACCCCAGTTGGGGTACTCGCCCCAGACCAGATAGCCCTTCCGGTCGCAGTAGTACAGGAACCGCTCCTCAAAGACCTTCTCGTGAAGCCGGGCACCGTTGAAGCCCATGGCCATGGAGCGGTCGATGTCCGCTTCCAGCTCGGCGTCGGAGGGGGCGGTGTAGATGCCATCGGGGTAGAAGCCCTGATCCAGCACGGTGCGCTGGAACACGGAGCGACCGTTGAGCAGGAACTGGTGGTCCTGATAGGCGATGGACCGCAGACCGAAGTAGCTGTGGACCTGATCGTCGCCGAAGGTCAGCTCCAGATCATACAGGCCGCCCTTGCCCAGCTCCCACAGGTGGGTTTCCGTCAGCGTCACCGCCAGCACCACGCTGCCGCCGTCGGTGACGGCCTTGGCCGTGCCCATGGGGGCACCGTCAAAGAAGGCGGAGGCGGTCAGTGTGCCGGCGCCTACGACTTCCGCGAAAACCGTCAGCAGGGCAGGGGAGACGTTCGTTTCGTAGCGGACATTCGCCACATAGGCCTTCGGCGTGAACTCCAGCCAGACCGTCTGCCAGATGCCGGTGGTCCGGGTGTAGGAGCATTCGTAGGAGGCGTACCGGTCGCTCTGCTTGCCGTGGGGGATCATGGGGTCCCGGCTGCTGTCCTGCGCACGGACCGTGACCACGTTTTCACCGGCGTGGATGTAGTCGGTAATATCCAGACTGAAGGAAACATAGCCGCCCTTGTGGCTGCCGCAGACGGTGCCGTTGACGGCGACGGTGGCCAGATAGTCCACGGCGCCGAAATGCAGCACCACCCGCCCGGCGGCCTGGGCCTCGGTCAGTGTGAAGCTGCGCCGGTACCAGACGGCGGCCATAAAGTCCCTGTCCTCCACGCCGGAGAGCTTGCTTTCGGGGCAGAAGGGAACGTTGATGACGCGGCCAAGCGGGGCGTCCGGGGCAAAATACCCCCGGGCTTCGCCGCTGTCGGCCCGGTCGATCTCAAAGGCCCAGGGGCCGTTGAGGTTCACCCAGCCGTCCCGGCGGAATTGGGGCTTGGGATGCTCGGTTCTGTAAATCATGCGGAATTCCTCCCTGACATTTGATAGCTTCATTATATCGCCTGAGACGGAAAAAACAATGAAGAATCCTACGGTTTTTATTGACATATCCTCCTGCGTCTTTATAATGGAATCCGAAAGGAGGCGTGGCCCATGACGCAGATTACCAATGCCCGCCACGCGTGGCCGGAGCGGGCCGGATTTCATCTGGAGCGGAAAAACGGCTATCCGGATTATACGTTTCTGCACTTTTTCGGCAGCGTGGAGCTTCTGGTGGGGGGCGAGCGGGTGGTGACCCGCCCCCACGCCTGCATTCTCTATGCGCCGGGAATGCCCCAGTGGTTTTACAGCCGCCAGCCGCTGACCCACGACTGGATTCACTTTACGGATGATCCGGCGGTGGTACCGCCGGGGCTGGAATGCGGCCGGCTGTATTATCCCGGCAGCGCGGGCTTTCTCACGGAACTGACCCGGGACATTGAATTTGAATTTCTCAGCGAACTGCCGGACGGGCGGCGGCTCATGGCGGACAAGCTGGACGAGCTGCTGATCCGGCTGGCACGCAGCGCGGCGGGAACGTCCCGGCCTGCCGTGGATGACGACGTGGGGGAGCGGTTCCGGCTGCTGCGGGGAACGGTATTCTCCAATCTGCAATCCCACTGGACGGTGGAGCAGATGGCGTCGGCGGTGGGGCTGAGCAAATCCCGCTTTTTCGCGCTGTATAAGGGCATTTACGGCAACGCGCCCATGGACGACCTGATCCGCGCCCGGGTGGACAGCGCCAAAAACGCGCTGCTGTTCACCAATTGCTCACTGGCGGAAATTGCGGAGAAGCTGGGGTATCGGAATCTGACCCACTTTATGCGTCAGTTCAAGGCGCTGACCGGCCAGACACCGGGGCAGTACCGTTCCGCCGGAAAACAAAGCGAAACGCTGCCGTGAATCGTCAAAAAAGCCCGGAGACTGCTTGCAGTCTCCGGGCTTACAGACTGTGTGAAAACCCCTGCGGGCTTTTCACACAAAAGGATTGCAGTCTGCTGCGCGCACTTCGTCGCAGCACCTGTCACTATGTTCCGTTTTCCGCAGGCGGAAAACTCCACCAGTGTCAGGACT
>CAJLCS010000030.1 GCA_905205195.1 uncultured Eubacteriales bacterium | reverse complement strand
GGGCGATGATCTTGCCGCCGATGGCCGCCTGGACGGGAATTTCAAACTGGGCGCGGGGGATGTTGTCCTTCAGCTTTTCGCAGATTTTTCTGGCCCGGGGGTAGGCGTTGTCCGCAAAGAGAATGAAGCTCAGCGCGTCCACGATTTCCCCGTTGAGCAGAATGTCCAGCTTCACCAGACGGCTGGGCCGGTAGCCGATCAGCTCGTAGTCCAGCGAGCCGTAGCCCCGGGTCCGGGACTTGAGGGCGTCGAAAAAGTCGTAAATGATTTCGTTGAGGGGCATTTCATAGTGCAGCTCCACCCGGTGGGCGTCCAGATACACCATGTCCTTGAATTCGCCCCGGCGGGAGGTGGCCAGATCCATGATGTTGCCCACATATTCCTGGGGCGCAATGAGGCTGGCCTTGACGAACGGCTCCTCCGCCAGCTGGATTTCCATGGGATCCGGATAATCCAGCGGGTTATCCACCATCAGGACGGTGCCGTCGTTTTTGGTGATCCGGTAGACCACGTTGGGGGCGGTGGTAATCAGGTCCAGATTGTATTCCCGCTCCAGCCGCTCCTGAATGATCTCCATGTGCAGCAGCCCCAGAAAGCCACAGCGGAAGCCGAAGCCTAGGGCGATGGAGCTTTCCGGCTCGTAGACAAAGGCGGCGTCGTTGAGCTTCAGCTTTTCCAGCGCGTCCCGCAGGTCCTGATATTTGGCGCCGTCGGCGGGGTAAATGCCGGAATAGACCATGGACTGGACCTGCCGGTAGCCGGGCAGCGGCGCATCGGCGGGATGCTCCACCGTGGTCACCGTGTCGCCCACCCGGGTATCGGACACGGTTTTGATGGAGGCGGTGATGTAGCCCACCTCTCCGGCCCCCAGGCTTTCCCGGGGCACCAGCCCCCGGGGACTCATGGTGCCGGTTTCCACCACCTTATAGACGGCACCGGTGGACATCATCCGGATGTCCGTGCCGGGGCGGACGGTGCCCTCCTTCACTCGGACGTAGACGATGACGCCCCGGTAGGCATCGTACTGGCTGTCGAAAATCAGCGCCTGCAGCGGCGCGTCCCGGTCGCCCTGGGGGGCGGGGACGCCATGGACGATCATTTCCAGCACGGCGTGGATGTTGATGCCGTTTTTGGCGGAGATTTCCGGGGCGTCCTCGGCGGGAATGCCCACAATGTCCTCAATTTCCGCCTTGACCTCCGCGGGCCGGGCCGAGGGCAGGTCAATTTTGTTGATGACCGGCAGCACCTCCAGCCCGGCGTCGGTGGCCAGATAGGTGTTGGCCAGCGTCTGGGCCTCCACGCCCTGGGAGGCGTCCACCACCAGCACGGCGCCTTCACAGGCGGCCAGCGACCGGGAGACCTCGTAGTTGAAGTCCACATGGCCCGGGGTGTCGATGAGGTTCAAGTCATAGGTCACGCCGTCGTCGGCCCGGTAGTTGAGCTGGACGGCGGTTGCCTTGATGGTAATGCCCCGCTCCCGCTCCAGTTCCATGGAGTCGAGCATCTGGGCCTCCATTTCCCGCTGCTCCACGGCGTTGCAGGCCTCCAGCAGCCGGTCGGCCAGGGTGGACTTGCCGTGGTCGATGTGGGCAATGATGGAAAAGTTTCGAATTTTGGAAAGATCGGTCATAAATCGCACCTCATAAAGTCAGAAAATCGCCCGGCGGGCGCAAAAACGCATTTTTCATCATTATACCAAGTTCCGGGTCAAAAGTAAACCGTATGTTTTCCGGATTTGGGGGGAAACTTGTAACGAGGAAGGGAAAAAACCACCGAATTTCAGGGATTTTGAAAAAAATCCGTCTAAACCCTTGCCAAAACGGAAAAAACGGGCTATAGTTGAAAGGCTTGTGATCGGACAGGATGAATTTTGAAAGAGGTAGACGCACAATGAGTATGGCGAAAAAAGCAGTGCCCACACCTGCAAAGGATACGGAAGAATTTCAGACTGCCATGCAGAATCTGATTGCCCAGGGCCGGAAGGACGGCGTGATCCGGGCGGCCGACCTGAACGGAATGCTGGAAAAAATGGACCTTTCCCCGGAAAAGATCGAGGAGATCTACGACCGGTTCGAGGCCATGAACATTCAGATTGTGGGCAACGACATGGATCTGGAGCTGGACGACGACTTGAGCATGGATCTGCTGGGCGACGACGATCTGGAGCTGATGGAGCTGACCGACGAGGACCTGATCAACCCGGTGGATCTGGCGGCGGAGTATAATCTGGACGACCCCGTGCGGATGTACCTGAAGGAAATCGGCCAGGTGAAGCTTCTGTCGGCGGATGAGGAAATCGAGCTGGCCAAGAAGGTGTCCGAGGGCGATCAGGAGGCCAAAAATAAGCTGACCGAGGCCAACCTCCGGCTGGTGGTTTCCATTGCAAAGAAGTATTCCGGCCGGGGCCTGCACATTCTGGACCTGATTCAGGAGGGCAATACGGGCCTGATCCGGGCCGTGGACAAGTTTGACTGGACAAAGGGAAACAAATTCTCTACATATGCCACCTGGTGGATCCGGCAGGCCATTACCCGTGCCATTGCGGATCAGGCCCGGACCATCCGGGTGCCGGTGCATATGGTGGAGGTCATCAATAAGGCCACCCGCTGCAACCGGAAGCTGGTGCAGGAGCTGGGCCGGGAGCCAACGGTGGAGGAAATCGCCAAGGAGCTGGGGCTGCCGGTGGAGAAGATCATCGAAGCCAACCGGACGGCGGCGGACACGCTGAGTCTGGATACCCCGGTGGGCGACGAGGAGGATACGTCCATCGGCTCCTTCGTGGAGGACGAGCGGACCCCCGGACCGGCGGACGCCACCTCCAACGCCCTGCTCAGCGAGGCGCTGAAGGAAATTCTCGACACCCTGACGGAACGGGAGGCCGACGTGCTGCGGATGCGGTTCGGCATGTATGACGGCCGGACTCATACGCTGGAAGAGGTGGGTCAGATCTTCGGCGTGACCCGGGAGCGGATCCGCCAGATTGAAAACAAGGCCATCCGTAAGCTGCGCCACCCCAGCCGCGCCAAGAAAATCAAGGATTTCTACTGCTGAAACCGAAAAAACGTCCACACCCAGAAGACACACAACTTCTGGGTGTGGATTTTTTGATTTGTGTACAAAATATACAAAAACGGATGCCAAAAACTATGAACTATTGTGGTGTTGACAAAAAGAAACTTTGCGCTATAATGAAGACAGAACAAGTGACAGCCCCGCGGCGGGGCGCACCGTCTGATGTAATTTCTCAGTGTCCGTCACCGGACGACATTGCTTTCCTTTTGATTTCTACTCTCTCCTTTCTTTTCCTATACAGTAAAGGCGCCCTGATCCGGGGCGCCTTTACTGTATTTATGAGGGGAAATAGAGATCGATATCCACATAGCCGTCGATGCCCGGCACCGTGCCGGTTTCCGTGTACTGCCACATGGTCAGCCGGGTGGGGAAGGTCATCTGATCGTCGTACATGGCCAGCCAGAATGGATAGTCCAACAGCCGCTCCAGCTCGTACTCCCATTCGGCCTGGCTCTGGTTGAAATAGACCATGGGGGTGTACCCGGCGTCGGCCACGGTCCGGCAGAAGGCCTCGGCGCAGTCCGTCATGGTGTCGCCGTCCACCGCAGCTGCGGCGGTGTCCTCGCTGACCCGCTCCCAGTCGAACACCACGGGCATGGTGACGGGGTAGTCCTTGAGGATGTCCAACGTGAATTCCGCCTCGGCTCTGGCTTCGGCGGCGGTGGTGGCCTGGGAGAAGAAATAGGCGCCGATTTCCAGCCCCGCGTCGGAAGCGCCCGTCAGGTTTTGCAGGGCGTCCTCGTCAATGTCGATCAGCCCGGTGCCGTAGCCCCGGTAGCCCACCCGGATCATGGCAAATTGAATTCCGGCGTCGGCGACCTGCTGCCAGTCGATGATTCCCTGATGGGTGGAAACGTCAATGCCCAGGCGGCTTTCCCCGGCCAGACAGGTGAGGTAGCCGTTTTCGTAGCCGAAATCCTCCGGTCCGTAGGGGTTGGACGGCAGGGTGACGGCGGTGGTGACGCTGCCGGGGGCGGCGGCCCGGTTGGCAAGCCCCATGGCCAGCACCAGCAGCAGAAGCAGCCCGCCGCCCACGGCCATCAGGCCGGACAGCAGCCGCTTTTTGGATGGATGAGAAGAACCAGAACGGGCCGTAAGCAGCGCCCCCTTTCGCATTTGGGGACAGTATACCACAAAACGGCCAAACTTGCAAGAACCCGGCGTGGGGATGGGGCGTTGCTGTGCCCCAAGCGTATCCCAAAGCCTCGCAAAGTTCACCGCCCGCAGGCGGTGAATCAAGTGTAATCATTTTCGACGGCGGCGCGTACGTCGACAAAAATGCCGATCAGGCTGCAAGCCTTTTCCGACAGTCTAGCCCGGCGCGGAGGGGACCTCCGCGCCGGGTTTCGGTTATTTCAGGAACAGCTCGATGACGGGCACCAGCACCGGCGGCTTGACCACCGGCAGCTGGATGGCCAGCAGGTTGTCCTGGGCGGTGCGGCCTTCGCTGAAATGGGGAATGGTCTTTTTCGTAAACAGCAGCTCGCTGCCGTCGTGGAGGAACTGGGCGTATTCCACCTTCCCGGCAAAGCCCGGCAGCTCCAGGAAGCTGAAGGGATAGGAAAACAGATGGAGATACAGCCGGGAGCCGTCCTGACTCTGGGTCATTTTCACCCCGTTGGGGCACAGGGCCAGAAATTCCGGCTCCGCCATGGTACAGCCGTAGATGGCGCGGCCGTTGTACTTCATCCAATCGGCGTAGACCTTCAGCGCCGCCTCGGCCCGGCTGTCCAGATACCCCCGGGCGGTGGGGCCGACATTCATCAGCAGATTGCCACCGCAGGAGACGGTGTTGACCAGCATCTGAATCAGCATTTCCGGGGATTTCCAGGTCATTTCGTCCCGATGGTAGCCCCAGGAGCCGGAGAAGGTCTGGCAGGCCTCCCAGGTGACCAGCTCGCCGGTTTTGGGGTCCCGGACCCACTCGGTGGGCTGGTACTGCTCCGGTGTCCACAGGTCCTGATCGATCTGGGTCCGGTTGTCGATGATGATATGGGGCTGGAGCTTCCGGGCGGTGGCGATCAGCGCCTCGGCCTCCCAGTCGTCCTTGCCCTTGCCCTTCATCCAGGCCGGGGCCTTGGGGTCCTTGTCGTAGGAAAAGTCGAACCAGAGAATGTCGATTTTTCCGTAGTTGGTCAGCAACTCCGTGACCTGATCCCGCATATATTGGGCATATTTGTGCATATCCCGGTTCCGGCTCTGTTCTTCGGCGTCGGGGTCGTTCCGGCGGGGATGATTCTGGTCAATGGGGAACTCCGGGTGGTGCCAGTCGATGAGGGAATAGTAAAAGCCGATATGCAGCCCCTCTGCCCGGAAGGCGTCCACATATTCTCGGACCAGATCCCGCCCGGCGGGGGTGTTGGTGCATTTGTAGTCCGTGTACTTGGAATCGAACATACAGAAGCCCTCGTGGTGCTTGGCGGTCAGCACCACATACTTCATGCCGGCGGCCTTGGCCTGCTTAGCCCACTGGGCCGGGTCGTAGAGGTCGGGGTTGAAGTGCTTGAAATAGAGGTCGTACTTCTCCTCGGGGATGCACTCGCGGTTTTTGACCCACTCGTGGCGGGCGGGCATGGCGTACAGGCCCCAGTGGATGAACATGCCGAACCGGTCGTGGGTGAACCAGGCGGTATCGCCGGGCGTTTTTTTCGTGACATAGCTGGACATTGCGGTTCCTCCCTGTTACAATAGGTTTTATGGAGATTACGCCATCAGCATACCACAGACGCCCGGGAAGTGGTATGGAGGAATGGCGGGAGAATATGGAGAATTGATTGAATGGCACAGAACGAGGACTTTGAGATTCAACACAATGCCCAAATGAACGCCTGGATGAACGGCATGGAGCTGACCGTCAGCGACAGCGGCTATGCCCGGCTCAGCCCGGACTGGAACAGCGAAAATGTGGTTTCGCCCTTTTCCCGGCTGTATCTGATGATCGAGGGCGAGGCGGTGCTGACCACCGACGAGCAGCGGGTGGTGATGGAGCCGGGCCACCTGTATCTGATTCCGCCGGGGCTGCGGTTCGACTATTCCTGCCGGGACCGGTTTACCAAGCTCTATTTTCACGTCAATATCCTCCGCCCCGACGGTTACGACCTGATGCAGGGCTTCGGCCGCATCGGCGTTGCGTCGGTGGAACCGGCCCGGATTGCCAATCTGGCGGCCCGGTACGGCAGCAACCGGCTGGCGGATCTGGTGCAGGTAAAAACGGAGCTGTACCGGCTGATGGACCAGATCCTGACGGAGTACGACTTCGCCTCCGACGCCATGCGGACCTATTCGCCCTGGATTCAGGACACCATTTCCTACATTCAGGCCAATCTTTCCGCCCGGCTCAGCGTGGAGCAGCTGGCCCGGCGGCTGTTCGTGTCCCGCAGCTTCCTGACGGAGCGGTTCCGCCGGGAGACCGGCGTGACCATCGGCCGGTATCTGGACGATCAGCTCATGGCGGCGGCCCAGTGGCAGCTGCTGCGGACCGGCCGGAGCATCGGGGAAATCAGCGAGTCGCTGGGCTACTGCGACCAGTTCTATTTTGCCCGGCGATTCAAGCAGCTGTGCGGCGAATCGCCGCTGCAATACCGCAAAAAAATCCGCGCCGGGAATCACGTTCTGTGACCTCCGGCGCGATGTTGTTCAGAAAAGCAGTCGATGCAGCAGGGCGGCATCGGTGAGGGCGGGATGGGTGTAGGCGGCATCCAGCAGCGCGTCCAGATTGTCCGCGTCGTTTTCAATTTCCTTGGCGTAAAGCTGAGCCGTCTGCAAAAAATCGCCGCCCAGCTCCGCCGTCAGCAGGCAGGAGAGTACCACCAGCTTTACCCGGGCCGCCAGATCGTAGTCGCTGACGGCCTGAAGCCAGTAGCGCAGCACGCCATACCGGGCCAGCGCCTCGTAAGGCCCGTCCCAGTCCGTCGCGGCGGCGGGACGGTCCAGCCGCTGCCGCCATTGGGGCGTCAGAATCTCCAGCGACCGGAAAAGCGGCAGAAAGGACGGCGTGTCCGCGCCTTCGGCCAGCGCCCGACCGGCGCGGAGGGCATCTTCCGGGTCAAAGGGGGCGGCTTCCGCCCCGTCCAGCTCCGCCTGGACCTGATAGCCGTAGAGCAGCAGCAGCGCCAGCCGCTGCCGGATCGGTCCGGGCTGCCGGAGAAGCGTGAAGGCCTGTTCCCGGGTCCGCAGCAGCGTTTCCAGCGCATCGGGATCCTCCGGCTCCTCCGCCGGGTCAGGAACCGTCCGGGAAAGCAGCGGCCCGCCGGGGTCCGACAGAATCAGCCGGGCTGCTTCGGGGCAGGAAAGCTCCAGCCCCAGCTCCCGGAAGGCGCCGTAGTCGTGGGTCAGCCGGGGAAACTCCCGGCAGACGTCGCACAGGGCCGCTTCGCCCAGCTCCGCCTGAATTTGGCACAGTCCGTCCTGCCGCCACATGGGACAGCGGCCGTCTGTGCACCGGAACCGGACGCCGTCCTCGGTCTCCTCCAGCACCTGCCGGAGCCGGTCCCCCAGCGGACCGGGAAGCGTCCGATACCGGGCGGCGGACACGTCGTCCACGTCGATTTCCCACCCGGCGCAGCAGCTGTCCGGACAGGCACCGGCCAGACAGCGGAACCGGTCAAAATAGGCGGGGCGGGTCTGCCGCATCAGGTCTCGTCTCCTGCGGGATGGATGGCGGCCAGCGTCCCGGCGGCCTCGGTGAGCAGGGATTTGCCGGATTCCACCGCCTGACGCCACTGCTCCAGCTGGCCGGACAGCTGGTCGGAGGCGCCGCTGACCAGCTCGGAGGCCTCCTGCACCTTGGCGGTGGCATCGGCCAGAACGCCGGTGGCCTGCAGGTAAATCTGATCGGCCCGGGCCTGGGCCGTCCGCTCGGCCCGCTCGGCCCGGCGGTAGGCCTCCAGCTCATCGTCGGATTTGGCAGCCGAGGCGGCCTTGGCCTGCTCCAGCTCGGCCTGAAGCCGGGTGCAGCGTTCCTCCAGTTCGGCGCAGCGCCGGTTGGCGGCCTCCAGCTCGCCAGTGACATCCTGAGGGGCGGGGGCCGTCTGCAGGCGCTCCACCTCGGCGGTCAGGCGGCCGATCTCGGCTTGAAGCCGGTTCTGCTCGGCCTGCTGCCGGGCGTTGAGATATTCCAGATAATGCACCACGTCCTCCCGGTTGAAGCCGTTGAGTGCGGAGCGAAAATTGTGCGAAGATGCCATAAAGCGCCCTCCTTGCCAGAATTCTTTCCAATATCATAGCACAATGCCGTCGAGAAAACAACCGTTTTCCGATTTCCGGCCGACGCGCATTTTTTCCAAATTACCTCTTTACAAACGGAGAAAACTCTGCTATAATAGCAAAGCAAATCAGATATGCGCCAGTGGCTCAATGGATAGAGCATCGGATTCCGGTTCCGAGGGTTGGGGGTTCGAGTCCCTTCTGGCGTACCAAAAACAGGTTATCCCATGCGGGATAACCTGTTTTTGCGTTGTGCCCGTGGGAGAGTCCCTTTCGTTTCGGATGCATCCCGCAAGGGATGTAGATGAAACGGAACCGTCCATACACGGCGTGACCCGAACCTTCCTCAATCGCGTCCCTTCCGGCGCACACCTCCGCCTTCGTTCTCAGATAAACTTATCAATCGCCTGCAGCAGCCCCTCGATGGCCTCCTGATCGCCTGCCGCCACGGCGTCCACCATGCAGTGGCGCATATGGTCCTGGAGAATGACCTTGCCCGTGTTTTCCAGCGCCGAGCGGACGGCGGCCAGCTGAATCAGCACCTCGGAGCAGTCGTTGCCCTCCTCCACCATGCGCTTGACCTTCTCCAGATGGCCGATGGCCCGGGCCAGACGGTTGATGACGGCCTTCTGATTCTCGTGAACGTGGCCGTGGGAATGGGGGATGCCGTGGGCATGAAGATAGGCGTGGTCGTGCTCCTCATAATGTTCGTCCATGGCAGTGGCCTCCTTTACAAAATTTCCACTATTATACCCCATTTTTCCCGGCCTGGCAACCCTGCCCCGGGGATATTTCGGAAAAAGAAAATCCTTTGACAGAATCGGAATCTGTGGTATAATAGAAGGAAGAAACAAACAAAAAGGAGTGCTTTTTATGCATCTTGATCACGATCATTCCGCCGGCGGCCATACCCACGACCACGAGCACGACCACGACCACAACCACAGCCATTCCCATGACTGCGGCGGCGAGTGTACCGCCTGCTCCGGCGGCTGCGAGCATACCCCCATGGAGGAGCTGCTGGCGCTGATGAAGTATATGATCGGCCACAACGCCGCCCACACCAAGGAGCTGGCGGATCTGGCCGTGCAGCTGGACAAGGCGGGCAGCCACGTCGCCTACGAGCAGGTGATGGCCGCCGTGTCCGATTTTGAAAAGGGCAATCTGCGGCTGAGCACGGTGCTGGCCAGCCTGGATGTGAAATAAGGAAGTGGGAAGCCATGTGTCTTTCAACCGTTTATAAGAATAAGATGACGCCGGAAACCGTGGCCATGAAAAACGTCATGACCATCGAGTGCAAGGAGGGCTATGTGATTCTGACGGACCTGATGGAGCGTCAGATGGCCATCGAGGGCACGCTGGAAAAGGCCAACCTGGTGGACGGCTACGTCATTGTGAAGGAAAAGGCTTCGGCCTGAGAAAGGAAGCGGCCGGTGAGCGAAACATTACGGCATTTTATCTGGGATTTTGACGGAACGCTGTTCGACACCTATCCGGTGATTATCCGGAACCTGCGGACGGCGCTGGGGCAGTTCGGCCGGGATGCCGATCCGGTGCAGGCCATGGGCCTGATGCTCGACTGCATTCCCGCGGCCATGAAATACTACGCCGAGACGTATCAGATTCCGCTGGAAGCGCTGAACGAGGCCTATCAGGTCTGCCACCGTCAGGCCAACCGGGAGCTGGAGGCCCAGCCCATGGCGGGGGTCCGGGAGGCCCTGACGGAGATCCGGGATTCCGGCCGGTACAATTACATTTTTACCCACCGGAAGCTGGAGGAAACCCGGGCCTATCTTGCCAAATACGGCATGACGGACCTGTTCCGGGACATTATGGCCCCGGAAACCCCGGGCTTTGCCTGGAAGCCGTCGCCGGACGGGGTGCTGGCCCTGATGAAGGAGTACGGCATGAAGCCGGAGGAATCCGTCATGGTGGGGGACCGGGAGTGCGACCTGGGCAGCGGCCGGAACGCCGGGATTCACACGCTGCACCTGATGTGCCCGGCGGTGCCGGAGCAGCTGGACTGCGACTGGCGCATCGGCAGCTATGCGGAAATGGAGCCGCTGCTCCGGAAATCTTAAACAAAGCTTAGCCCCGGCTCGCTTGCGCGGCGGGGCGTCCCATGGTACAATAGGGGCAACTTCTTGTGGCGGTGATTCCGATGTTCCATCAATATCTGACGGTGTTTTTCATCTCCATGCTGCCGCTGGCGGAGCTGCGGGTTGCGGTTCCCGTGGCGGTGGGGATGGGGCTGCCCTTTTTCCCGGCGCTGCTGACCTGCGTGCTGGGCAATATGCTGCCGGTGCCGTTTATCTACTTTTTTGCCCGGAAAATCCTGAACTGGGGGAAGAACAAACGGTATATCGGAAGAATTTGCCGGGGGCTTCTGGTGAAGGGCGAGCGGGCCGGGCAGAAGCTGGTGCGGAAAACCGGCCGGGGCGGCCTGTTCGCGGCGCTGATGCTCTTTGTGGGCGTTCCCATTCCGGGCACCGGCGCGTGGACCGGGACGCTGGGGGCAAGCTTTCTGGATATGGGCATCAAAACAACGGCCCTGTCCGTTTCACTGGGCGTGGTGCTGGCGGGGGTCATTATGGCGCTGGCCAGCAGCGGCCTGCTGAGCGTGTTTGGACTGTCATAATAGGAGGAAAAAATCATGTCGGATTGTCTGTTCTGTAAGATTATTGCGGGTCAGATCCCGTCCACCAAGGTGTACGAGGACGAGACCGTGTTTGCCTTCCGGGATATCGCGCCCCAGGCGCCGACCCACATTCTGGTGATTCCCAAGGCCCATCTGGATTCCGTGAATCAGGTGACGCCGGAAAACAGCGGCATCGTGGCCCATATCTTCGAGGTGATCCCGAAAATCGCGGCGGCGGAGGGACTGACCGGCGGCTACCGGGTGGTGTCCAACTGCGGCGCCGACGCGGGCCAGACGGTGCCCCATCTGCATTTCCACATTCTCGGCGGAAAGATGCTGGCGCTGGAAATGGCTTGACATTCCGGCCAAAAGAACGTATAATACACTCAAATCGCATACAGACATGTCTTCGGGGGGCCGGACGATCCGGCTGAGAGTGGGCGGAAGCGCGCCCTGACCCGTGAACCTGATACGGTTAGCACCGTCGGAGGGAAAGCGTGAGATACTTGAGGATCGCATTGCGCCCGGACCGGTTTGCAATGCGATCATTTTTTATCTGGAGGTATTCTCATGAGAAAATCCACAAAACGGCTGACGGAAAGCGCCATGCTGCTGGCACTGGCCATCGTGCTGGAGCTGGTGAGCAAGCTGTTCATCCCGGAAATGCCCTTCGGCGGCCAGGTGACGCTGGTCAGTATGCTGCCCGTGGTGCTGGTGTCCTACCGCTACGGCCTGAAATGGGGCTTTCTGACGTCCTTTGCCTATGCGCTGATCGAGATGGTGCTGGGCGCCAAGACTATCGGCGCGGCCTTTATGCCCGGCTACTTCGGCGACGGCACCATGGTGGCCGAGGCGCTGGCCATGTGTTTGCTTGATTATGTGCTGGCGTTTACGGTGCTGGGTCTGGGCGGCCTGTTCCGCAACAAGATCAAGAACAATGGCGTCTCCCTGATGTGCGGCAGCCTGGTTGCGCTGGCGGCCCGGTATGTGTGCCACATTCTGTCCGGCTACATTCTGTTCTCCGGCTATGCCGAGTGGTTCTTCACCCAGGACGGCTTCCCCGCCTGGGGCGCCCATCTGGTGGAAACCCTGGCCCCCGGTGTGCTGGGCTTTGTCTACAGCCTGGTGTACAACGGTATGTACATGGTCCCGGAGATCATCTTCACTGCCGCGGCGTCGCTGCTGATTGCCCGGATTCCCCATGTGGTGGAGAAGCAGGATCTGGCCGGCCGGGCTTGACTTTTCCGGAAAAACGCGATATAATCATCACAATTGAACGGCACGATACACGAATGCACCTGCATTCTGATACGAAACGGCACGTTTTGCAGTATCGTTCCATCGGCTTTCCCAAAGGCACATGCTGCGGCATGTGCCTTTTTTCATGCCGTCACAGGAAAGGAGTGCATTTGCATGCAGCAAAACAAAATGGCGGTAACGCCGATGGGGCGGCTGATCTGGCGGATGGGGCTGCCCATGATCGTGTCCATGGTTCTGCAGGCCCTTTACAACGTGGTGGACAGCGTATTCGTCTCCAACATGGGGCCGGCGGGGGCGATGGCCAATCATGCACTGACGCTGGCGTCTCCCATCCAGATTCTGATGATCGCCGTAGGCGTGGGAACCGGCGTGGGCATCAACGCCCTGCTTTCCCGGAGCCTGGGGCAGGGGGACCGGGACAAGGTCAACCGGGTAGCCGGTACGGGTATTTTCCTGAGTCTGTGTCTGTATGCCGTGTTCCTGCTGTTCGGCCTGGTGGGGGCGAAACGGTTCATTTCCCTGTTTGCAGGCGGCGACGGGCAGGTGGCGGCGCTGGGTACGTCCTATCTGAGGATCTGCGCCTGCTTCTCGCTGGGGGCCATCGGCTTTACCGTGTATGAGCGGTTCCTGCAGGCTACGGGGAAGACCCTGGCCTCGACCCTGGCCCAGATTTCCGGCGCATTGACCAATGTGTTGCTGGACTATGTGTTCATTTACCCGCTGGACATGGGCGTGGCCGGGGCGGCATGGGCCACGGTCATCGGCCAGTTCGTGTCGCTGTTTGCGGCCATGGCGCTGCACTACACGTCCAACCGGGAAATTGACGGCCATCCCCGCTATATCCGCCCCAATTGGGCGCTGACCCGGGAAATTTACGGCATCGGCATTTCCGCCGCCTTGATGCTGGCGCTGCTGGCGGTGATGATGGCGGGGGTCAATGCCATTCTGGAGGCGGCCCCGGCGGACAGCACCGTGCTGGTTGGCTCCTTCGGCATTTACTATAAAATTCAGCAGATTCCGCTGTTTGCGGCCTTCGGCCTGTCCAATACCATCATTTCCGTGCTGTCGTTCCAGTACGGCATGGGGGAGGGCCGTCGGGCGCTGGACTGCGTCCGCTGGGGTATCACGGATACGCTGGCGGTGTGTCTGGGGCTGAGCGTGCTGCTGGAGGTGTTTGCCCGGCCGCTGGCAAGTCTGTTCGGCCTGACCGGCGGCAGCAATCAGGAAATGATTGGGGTCTGCGCCACGGCGCTGCGGATTGCCAGCCTGGGTTACTGCTTCATGGGCGTGACGGTGGCGGTGCAGGGCGTGCTGCAATCGCTGGAGGACGCCGTCCGGCCGCTGGTGCTGGCGCTGCTGCGGCTGGTGGTGTTTGTGTTCCCCCTTGCGTGGGTGTTTTCCCGGACGGAGCAGGTGCTGACGCTGGTGTGGTGGACGTTTCCCGTTGCGGAGGTCCTGACGGCGGCAGTGGCGGCGATTTTCCTCCGCCGGGCGGTCCGGAACAAGCTCCGGCCCATGGTGTCCGGGCAATAAAAAGATCACCGCCCTGCGTTGCGGGGCGGTTGACAAAAAGACCAATTGTGGTATCATACCCAAAGAAAGGGGCTGCCAGCAGATCGGCTCCCCCATCTAATGGCTAAGAGATAACCGTTACTTTGAGAGAGGGCGGTTATCTCTTTTGATTGTTATCCTGGCGAACCATGGCAAATGACAATGGCATGATTTTCCCGCAAGGCTGCCGCCTTGCGGGAAATTTGTTTTGTGCCGGCTTCAGAATTCTCCGGCGGTTGTGCGGAACACGGCCATGCCGGGGGCGGTGGGGGCCAGCAGGCTGGCCTGATACAGCGTCTCGGCGGCCTGCCCCCGGGTCAGCGGTCCGTTGGCGGACAGGGTCATGCCGTTTTCCGCCAGCGTCCGCAGGGCACTTTCCGCCCAGACGGGGGCGGTGTCCGTTTCGCCCGTTTCCAGACCGTCATGCTTGGTCTGCTCCGGCCGGGCGGCGGTCTCGGCGGCCTCCGGGGCCGCTTCCGTCAGGTCCAGCACGTTTTGCAGCATCCGGGCGGCTTCGGCGCCGGTGATCGACTCGTCAGCACCGAAGGTCTCCCGACTGGGCAATCCGGCGGTCAGACCGCTGCGGAGAGCGGCGGCCAGATAGGGCTTCAGCCACTGGGGCGCGTCCTCGGCGGAGAGGGTTTCGGCCGTCTCATCCGCCATGGGCAGGTCCAGCGCCCGGGTCACCATGACGAGAAATTCACCCCGGGTGACGGCCTTGTCCGGCTGGAAGCAGGCAGCGCCGCCCACCTGTTCGCCGGTGAAAATACCGGTGTTTTTCATCCATTCCGCGGCGAACCGGCAGCTTTTCCCGGCGGTGTCGCCGTACTGGGCGGCGTCGGTGGGCTTGAGAATGGTAATGGTGACGGTGGCCTCCCGGGAGACGTTCCCGGCGGGATCCGTGGCCGTGTAGGTGAAGGAATCCACCCCAACTTTATTCTTTTTCGGCGTGTACAGGAAGGTGCCGTCCTCCCGCAGTGTCACGTCGCCCCGCTTCGGCGGGCGGGTCAGGGTGTAAACCAGGGGCTGACCTTCCGGGTCCGACGCCTTCAGCTTGCCCTCATTGGGCAGATTTTTGTAGGTCTCCGCGGTGGAATTTTCCGCCACGGGGGCCTTGTCCTCCTTGCCGCGGATGGACAGCGTCATTTCGGCGGCGGCGCCCACGGTGTTGCCGTAGATGGGCAGGTAGGTCATGACGGCGTCCCGGTCGGTTTCGGTACGGACGGGGACGAAGGTCATGGCGCAGGCCTGCCCGGCGGTGAGAATATCGCCGGGCTTCACCACCCGGGCGCCCAGCAGGGCGGTACCGGCGTCGGCGTCCGGCAGGCCGGTGATGCAGATGCCGGTGAGCGTCTTTTCACCGCTGCCGAAATCCTCCGCCGAGAAGCAGTAGGTGCCGTCGCAGTCCACCTCCCGGGCGGAAACGGCGGCGCCGAGCAGCGGCAGGCAGCACAGCGCCGTCAGCAGGCACAGAATACGGGTTCGGAACATGGGAATAACCTCCTCAATTTGGTGTTCGGAGGTATTCTTTGCCAGAGCAGGGGAAATTATTCAGGATTTTTCCCGTAAAACAGCAGGGAAACCCAGGTGACCACGTTGCTGCCGTACTGGAACGTCAGGCCGCAGCGCTCCAGCGTGGGAATGATGTTGATGCCGTGGCTTTCCACGCAGGGGTGCATCCGGTCCGGGTGGCGGCAGGGCTTGCCCTCGGGCATGGTGCAGCGGGGGCAGATGGCGCAGGCCTCCGTGGACAGCACAAAGGGCTGCTCCCCCTGCTCGAGCAACAGATCCCGGACCTGATCGGTCAGCGCTTCGTGGGCGGGGCGGGTGGCCAGCGTTTCGGCAATGTCGGAAATGTCCGTCACCTCGGCCACGCTGGCGATCAGCATTGCCTTCGGATAGGAGAGACATCTGGCCCGGCAGGCCTCCACCGGGCCGACGCCCGGGGGGCAGGCCCAGGTTTTGCCGTACATGGGGCATTCGTGGGCGCAGATCCAGCGGATCCGGTCCGAAAACTCCAGCGTTTGCGGATCGATGTCGTAGTAACCCAGCAGCGGCAGCTGGTCCAGCTTCTGCTGAAATTCTTCGGGATTTTTCATAAATGCTCCTCCAGAATCCGGCGGCAGCCCGCCAGCAGATCGGTCCAGGTGCGGCCGAAATCGCCGGTGTACCAGGGGTCAGCCACCTCCCGGTCGGGCAGCAGGGGCCGGAATTTGGTGCAGTCCGGGAACATCCGCTGCAGATTCCGCCGGTTTTGCCCGTCCATATAGTAAATCAGGTCGTAATCCGTCAGGTCCTGCCGGGTGATCTGCCGGGCGGCGTGGCCGTCGCAGGCGATGCCGTGGCGTGCCAGCTCCCGCCGGGCCGGGGGATAGACCGGATTGCCGATTTCTTCCCGGCTGGTGGCGGCGGAGGCAACGGTGAACCGGTCTTCCGCCCCGGCCTGCCGGACCAGCGCCTTCATCAGATATTCCGCCATGGGACTGCGGCAGATGTTGCCGTGGCAGATGAATAAGATTTTTGTCATTGCTGTCAATCCTCTCAAAAGCCTTCAAGCCTTGCTATGACACGCCTATTGTATCATATCAAGGCTCCGATTGACACCACAAATTTCAAATAGAATGCAGATAACCGCACAGAGCGGAAAACTATTTCGCCGTTTTCCCTGATTGGGATTCTTAAAAAGTCCAAATAAATGAAAAATCCTATCAGTCAGCGGGGGAAAGCACGAGCGCAGATGCCGCACGGAAAGGGCAAAAAGAAACGCAAATAAAATGAAGAGGACATATCCGGCATCGTGGATATGTCCTCTTCATTTTATTCAGAATCGCCCAAACCCTCAGAATCAATCAGAAATCTGATTGAACTACGTCTTATCAGTTGCATTAGTTCAATATTGGCAAATGATTCAGACAAGGCGGCAAATGCATCATATGATGTCCTGTCATCGGAGTCAAAATCATTCCGCCTCTTGTCAATCTTCCCCAATACACCAATAACCATACAGAACGAAAGTCAGTGGTAACTCCACCTTCTTCAAGAATACGCATAACCCACTCTTCTGGTACCATCGATTTGATCTGTTCCAATGTAAGATTTTCTAAAATTTGCCTTGTGTTCTTTCCGACAGCAATCATGTATTCATGTAAAGCTTCTGCATGAATATCTTTGGCAAAGACGATTGCTTCATCTAATTCCAGAGCATTTCCTGTATCTGTAATATTCGCACCTATTCTTTTTTGCCACTGCTCATCAAACAACTGGTTTTGATTTGCCATCAAGATATTACTTACTAGATCTTCAATCCTATAGGTATGCCAAAACTGCCAGCACATCGGTACTGTGTTTGTCCCGGCATAATGTAGGTCTTCCTCCCAGTTTTCCCGAGGTACTAGGTCATTTTGATGTCCATCCATCATATAATCCAGCACATAATCCGCTATTGTTTTCTCTGCTCTGCCTGATACTTCCGCCGGGTGAACCAGTGCATGAACATCCAAGGTCAGTTTCCTTATGTGTTCAATGTCATTTCCCTGCAATGCAAGTTTCAATTCCTTATGCTTTTCTTCAAATGAACGTATTAATGTTTCCTTTGTCATAGACTTTCCTCCAAACTTTCACAAATGATAAAGCATGTTTATCTTTGATATTTATGGCTCTATTTTACAGAATTACCGCGACAACTGTATGTCATAATTAGACAAAAAATTTCGAGCTGTCTGTATCAACTCTTTCTTGTACTCCTCTGGTCCTACGACTTTTACTTTATTACCGAAACTTAGCAACAATGCTTTCCATAGCCTTTCTTTTGCAGGTACATCGATAAACATACGCTTTGTATCTTCTGATATCCGTTCTATCAGACAATCCGGAAAATATTCTTCCATCAATGCTGTTTCTTCATTAGCAAACTGCACTTCAATGTGAATGCTCGTCCGGTAGTAAGCTTGCTCTGACTCTTCCATCAATTTCTTAACATCACCATGATCTGTGTTAGAAACTCTTTTCTCTTCTTTTAAATTTTGTATTCTGGCTATTTTATAGGTTCTATACTGTTTTTTATCGTCGGAATATGCAAAAAGATACCATGCATACCATTTATAGTGAATTGCCAGTGGTTCAACCATCGGTGTTGATTTTCTCCCATCAGCATTGCAGTATTCAAATGACACATACTTTTTCTGGCCAATAGCATGCTCTAACAATTGATTTTTACTTTGTATACCGGTGTTTTCTTTCGTTACGCCAAAATCCCAAAAGACTTTTTGACCGCCTTCTTTTTGAACAATCGCATTATATTTTTCAATCAAGTTCTTTAAAGTATCATTGGTATAAGATGTCGCAAGACTTTCCAATGCCTTTATAATCATCTGCTGCTCTTCACTTCTGATCATACCATTTTTAATCTTGTATGTTGGCAAAATGGAATAACCGCCATTTTTCCCGCTTTCCGAGTATATTGGTACCCCAATCGCCGAAATGCTTATCGTGTCTCTTTGAATTGTCCGAACCGATACATGAAATCTCTCTGCAAGATAGCTGGCCGAAACATTATCATGATTCATTAAATAGATGATGATTCCCAATATTCTGTCTGTCTTCATTTCTTTTCCTCTCCATATTATACAGTGATCTATCACTCAACAGTTTGCATTTTCTCTTCTTCAATATAAATTACCCCTTTGAGATTTCACCACCTTCCGAGAGGTGTTGTTGGGTGTTATTAAAGCCCCGGAAACCCTTGAAAATACGCCAATTTATCCATGCGAAGGCGTTATAGGCTGTTATCGAACATTACCGCATTTTTATGGCCTCACGGACGCTCGTGAGGGAAAAATTAAGGGCAAAACACAGGGAACGACAAGAGAATGAAGTGGCAAAGAGAACTGTCGTGATGTGTGCCAGGCTCCGCCGGAGCCTCCCCTGTGTGAAGCCGGACAACTGAATATAGCGGCTCTTGTGAGCCGATGGATTGACGGACATTAGTGTTTCTGCTGATGTCCGTTTTTCTATGCCTAAAATCAGATGCGAAAGGAGGTTCCGGGCTGGGCCTCCTTTTTGTGTCTCAGTGGAGGTGAGAAGCATTGAGCGATAAGCCCGCGTCACCTGCCAGGGGACGAAAGAAAACCGCCCCGCCTGCCCAGCAGCCACCCCAGGAGGAAGTGGTGGTTCGTCTGCCGCTGACGGACCTTTACCCATTCCCGGACCACCCTTTTCAGGTGCGGGACGATGAGGAAATGCGGGAGACAATCCAGAGCGTCAAAGAGTATGGCGTGATTGTCCCTGCCATCGTGCGGCCCCGCGAGGAAGGCGGCTATGAGATTGTGGCCGGACACCGGCGTAAATACGCCTGTGAGCAGGCCGGTCTGGATACCATGCCGGTTCTGATCCGCAACCTGGACCGGGATGCGGCCACCATCATCATGGTGGACAGCAACCTTCAGCGGGAGAACATCCTTCCCAGCGAAAGGGCCAAGGCGTACAAGATGAAGCTGGAGGCTATCAAGCGGCAGGGCGCACGAAACGATTTGACTTCGCCGAAAATTTCGGCGAAGTTGAGAAGTGATGATGAAATCGGCCAGCAGATGGGGGTCAGCGGCGATACGGTCCGCAACTATATTTCCCTGACGAACCTGGTCCCGGAGCTGATGCAGATGGTAGACGAGAAAAAGATTGCCCTTTCACCCGCCTATCAAATTGCGGCGCTCAAACCGGAGGAACAGCAGATGCTCGTCACCACGATAGACTATGAGCAGGCCACCCCGTCACTCTCCCAGGCCCAGCGGATGAAGAAATTCAGCCAGGCCGGGCGGCTCAATGAGGACAGTATGCTGGCAATCATGTCCGAGGAAAAGAAGCCGGAGAAGTTCAGTCTGACCTTTGACGGGGACCGCATACGCAAGTATTTCCCCAAATCCTATACGCCCCTGCAAATGGAGAACACCATCATCAAGCTGCTTGAGGCATGGCAGAAGAAACGCCAGCGCAGCCAGGAGCGATAAAACTGAATACACCTAAACCGCCGGACAATCCATTTGCCCGGCTTTTTCATTTTCATAAGGAGGTATCCATGTATATCAACACTTTCAAATACACACCGGAAGATGTGGACTGCAAACTTTGTACCGAGTATGTCAAGAAATTTGGCTGCACCGCCTGCGGCTGCCCCTGGATGGCCGAGCGCATTGAGGCGGGCGTTGTGAACTATGCAGAGGTGGTCCGGCAGATGTTTCCCCATGACAAGCGCCTGATGGCCCGCCTGGAACCGCTGATCCGGGATTTCCCCGGTATGCTCTGGAAGGATGAGCGTCACCGGCAGCGCATGGAGGGCGTGAAAATCCACCTGGGCCACAGCAAGCGCCGGGACACGCCTGCCTTCTTTGCGGTCATGTTCCTGTTCACTTCCGATGAGGACATTTACCGCCGCGCTGGAAACTGCCTGTGCAGGCGGGGCGCGGAGTTCGATTATGCAAGGCTCCATGAGATTTCGCCCCATGACTACACCCTCTATATCGCTGCGCGGGGCATCTACACCAACGCGGGAGGACTGACAACCCGTGACCTGGCAGATGCCGAGGTTGTAGACGCTGCGGCGCTCCGCATGATTGTGAACGCCCTGCTCATCGCCCGGTATGGCTGTGCGGTCCTGGATATTCACGAAAGGGGGAGCAAGGCATGAAACCTCTGCATCTTCCGCTGGAAGGCCACGATCTGCTGGCTGTGGAACGGTTCAAGGACGATACCCGGCACATGGCAGAATTTCTTATTCTGTCCACCCACTGTCCCCTAGGGCGCAGGGGCCAGTATAAGCGGCTGTTTCTGACCGAGGACGAATATGCCCGGATGCGGTCCCTGGAACGCCAGGGCCAGCTTCAGATCCGCCGTCACGCTGCAATCATCGAGGGGCATATCCTGCCCGACAAACCCAAAAAGCGCCGCCATTGATGGCAGGCGCACCCATAGGAGGATTTAAGTATGGACGCTTATGAAGCATTGAAAGAAACCTTTGACGATCTGTTCCAGCAGGCGGTGGAGGAAGGCTGCTACACCGAGGACGAAGCTGCCGAGCTGGTGGAAAGCCTGGACATTTACAGTCTGTTGCAGGTGGTCCGCCATAATGCCACAACGGTGTATTCCTACATCACCCAGGGAAGGCAGGAACGGTCCTTTAACTACCGGGGAGAGGACCTGTTCCGCCAGAAAGCCAGCCTGCTGTATGAGGAAACCGACCAGGTGACAATGGAGATCGTGGTGGCTACCCGCACCTTGGAGCTGTGGCTCCTGGAAGATATGTCCCTGGCGGTTGTCTCCTGCGTGAGCGTGAACTACGACCATGACGGTTATATCACGCAGTACCGCACCATCAAAGATACGCCGGTCATGGACAGCGAGCTGTGCCTGGACCTGGGCGAGCTTGTGAAGGACTTAAACGGGCTGTGCGGCCCGGTGTATGAACATACCCAGCCGGTCTATGAACCGTAACCAGTAAGGCGGCTGGCCCCAGGGCCGGGCCGCCCTTTCAGAATGGGAGTGATGAATATGGCAGTTTTTCGCGTAGAGCGCACACGGGACTACACCGTGATGAGCAACTACCACCTGAAAGATACCGGCCTGACCCTGAAAGCCAAGGGGCTTCTTTCTATGATGCTCTCCCTGCCGGATGAGTGGAATTACACCACGCGGGGCCTGGCCTCCATCTGCAAGGAAAGCGTGGAGACGATTGGCAAGACCCTCCGGGAGCTGGAAAGCGCGGGGTATCTGACCCGCAGGCAGCTCCGGGGCAAGAATGGCCGGATCACCGATACCGAGTACACCATCTTTGAGAAGCCGGTCAAGCCCCAGCCGGAACCGGCCCCGCCAGATACGGCTTCACCAGGTACGGAAAACCCGGATATGGTAAATCCAGATATGGAAACACCAGATATGGCTGTACCAGATACGGAAAACCCGCCGCAATTAAATACTAAGAAATCAAATATCCAAAAATCAAATACTCATGGATCAAATACTCATTCATTCTTTCCTTCTGCACCTGCGGCGGCAGAGACGGACGGACAGACGGAAGTGATGGAGAAACGAGAAGAAATCAGGGATCAGATTGAGTACGAGCATATCTGTAATTCCCTGAACCGAGAACAGATAGACGAGTTCGTGGAAATCATGCTGGAAGTGGCGCTGACCAAAAGCCCCACCATCAAGATTGGGCGGGATGCGGAATACCCCACCGCTTTTGTTCAGCAGCGGTTTGCGAAGATCACCTGTTCCCATATCGAAAAAGTGCTGGACGGTATCCACGAAAACACCACCCGCGTCTGGAACACCAAGGCATATCTGATGGCGGCGCTGTTCAATGCACCGTCCTCTCTGGACAACCACTACACGATGCTGGTCAATCACGACCTTTACGGAGGCGGCTCATAAGGGCCGCCTTTTCTGCACCCCGGACATGGGGAGAAAGGAGTTTCGCATGAAACGCCCGCTTGCGTATATCACCGCCCATTGGGGCGACAACGAGTTTGAGAACACCGAAAACGCCGCCAAATACTGCCGCCTGGTCTACGAGGCCGGATTTTCGCCGATCTGCCCGCTTCTGTTCCTGCCGCTGTTTTTGAAGGACAGCATCCCCCAGGAGCATAAGGACGGGATCGACATGGCACGCGACTATCTCCGCCGCGCTTCTGTGCTGGTGGTCTGTGGCGGTACGGTGGATGAGGCCATGAAGAATGACATTGCCGTGGCCGAGCGGCTGCGGATCACCGCCACCACTCTGGACGGTATTTTGACGGTTAAAGGCCAGGGCCGCGAGGATGGCGGCAAAAAGGGAGCCTGAACCATGCGGGGGAAATACCTGCTCCGCCGTTTGGTGGTTCCGCCTTAGACGGGGCCGCCGCTTTCATCCTGACAGAAGGGAGTGATTTTGATGCAGGAAGAAGTGGAAAACAGGACATTGACGCTGACGGTCAATGCCACCAAGTTCACCGGGCGGGTCCTGAAAGCGGCGCTTTCCAAGTACCTGGCCCACCGCAAGAACAAGAAGCTGCAAAAGAGCCGGGACAGCCCGGACGGTGTGAAGCCATACGGCAGGGTCAGCATGGAGGACCTGAAAAAGCAGTACGGCGATATGAAGGAGATCGACCTGCAAGACAAGGGGCTTCGGAGTTTTGACCGGATTGCCCGCGAGTACAAGGTCCAGTATGCGGTCTATAAAACGGCAAAGGGCCAGTATCAGATTTTCTTCAAGGCTCCCAGTGAGGCGAGTATGAACGCCGCCTTCCAGAAGTATTCCAAGAACCGGCTGAAAAAGGAGCAGCGCCGGGAGTCAGTGCTGGGTAAGCTCAAGAAGTTCAAGGAGCTGGTGAAAGCCCCGGTCCCGAACCGTGAGAAACGGAGGGAACAGGAACGATGAGACAGCTCGATTTGAAAAAACTTCTGCTCCCCAACCTGCCCTATCTGCTGATCGGCCTCTATGCCACCAAGCTGGGCGAGGCATGGCGGCTGGCTCCGGGCGCGGACGCTTCGGCCAAGCTGCTGGGCCTGATGGATGGATTTGCCGCCGCCTTTCAGTCGGCGCTCCCCAGCTTTCACCCGGTTGACCTGCTGGTGGGCCTCTGCTGCGGGGCTGCCCTGCGGCTGGCTGTTTACTTCAAGGGCAAGAACGCCAAGAAGTACCGCAAGAACATGGAATACGGTTCGGCCCGCTGGGGTACGGCGGAGGACATCAAGCCGTTTATGGACCCGGTGTTTGAGAATAACATCATTCTCACCCAGACGGAACGGCTGACGATGAACAGCCGCCCCAAGGACCCCAGGACAGCCAGGAATAAGAATGTTTTGATTATCGGCGGATCTGGAAGTGGTAGAAGGCCCGCACCTGACCCTGCATGGGGTACGGGCCGATTGCCGTCTTAACCGAAGCCAGCAAGTAAGTTAAGAGTATCAGCGCGGAAGAAATCTGGAAGGGTTTTGCAGTCCTGACCGGAGTGGAAGGCCCGCCTTAAAAAGCGGGACACACGCAACGCATAGGGCTTGAGCCTGCCTTGCAGAATATAACAGCCCCACGAGGCCGCGCTGCCGGCTGGCCTGCCGGATACGGCAGGGCAAAAAGATATGCTATGCTGGGCGTGAATGGACACGCCGCTGAAAATGGGCGAAAGCTCCAGAGGGGCCGATAAAAAGCGGCCCGGTAATCACATCAGAAAACACGCTTCTGGTTGAAACCCAACCTGATGCAGTGTACTTCCAAGACCTATCCGACCTCCTTTGTAGTCACCGATCCAAAGGGCAGTATTCTCATCGAGTGCGGGAAAATGCTGCAAAAGTTCGGCTACCGCATCCGTTTCCTGAACACCATCAACATGAAAAAGTCCATGCACTACAACCCTTTCGCCTACATCCACTCGGAGAAGGACATCCTGAAATTGGTGACAACGCTGATTGCGAACACCAAAGGCGAAGGCAAGGGCGGGGACGATTTCTGGGTCAAAGCCGAGACGCTATTGTTTACGGCGCTGATCGGCTATATCCACTATGAGGCCCCAACGGAGGAACAGAACTTCTCCACCCTGTTGGAAATGATTAACGCGATGGAGGTCCGGGAGGACGATGAGGAATTTGAAAACCCTGTGGATTTGATGTTCAAGGAGCTGGAAAGCCGCCAGCCCGGACACTTTGCGGTGCGCCAGTATAAAAAATACAAGCTCGCCGCAGGTGTTGTATGCTCTAAAAGACTTCTTAATCAAGCGGTTGGGAAGTCTCTTA
>CAJLCS010000029.1 GCA_905205195.1 uncultured Eubacteriales bacterium | reverse complement strand
TCAGATCCGCCGTGGCCGCCTCGTAGGCCAGATTCACCGGGTGATTCAGGGGCACATTCCAGATGGGGAAGGTTTCAAACTTGGCGTAGCCCGCCCGGATGCCCCGCTTGTGGTCGTGGTACAGCTGGGACAGGCAGGTGGCCAGCTTGCCGCTGCCGGGGCCGGGGGCCGTCACCACCACCAGCTCCCGGGTGGTCTCGATATAGTCGTTTTTGCCGTAGCCCTCGTCGCTGACGATCAGCGACACGTTGGAGGGGTAACCGGCGATGGCATAATGGTGGTACACCCGGACGCCGATGCTCTCCAGCCGCTCCTGAAAGGCCCGGGCGGCGGACTGGCCGTCGTAGCGGGTCAGCACCACGCTGCTGACATACAGCCCCAGCCCCCGGAAGATGTCAATCAGCCGCAGCACATCCCGGTCGTAGGTAATGCCCAGGTCGCCCCGGATCTTGTTTTTTTCGATGTCCGCCGCGTTGATGGCGATGACCATCTCCACCTGCTCCTTCATCTGCAGCAGCATCTGCAGCTTGCTGTCCGGCAGGAAGCCCGGCAGCACCCGGGAAGCGTGGAAATCGTCATACAGCTTGCCGCCGAACTCCAGATACAGCTTGCCGCCGAAATGGGCGATCCGGTCCCGGATGTGGGCGGACTGCATCCGCAGGTACCGGTCGTTGTCAAAACCCTTTTTCTGATTCATAAGGTTCCTCTTTTCCTAAAACGTCCCTCCTATTATAAAAGAAAGTTCCCCGGATAGCAAGCCGAATCGCGGTTTTTCCCGGAGAAAAGCATTTTTTCTGCAAAAAGAAAAAAACATCCCCGGACCCCCTTGGTTTTTTTCGCAAAAGATGTTAGAATAAGGTGTATTTCGCAAAAACCTCAAAAAGAAAGGTAGATCGTATGCTTGAAAAAATGTTTCACCTCCGGGACAACAAGACCACGGTGCGTACCGAGATCATTGCCGGACTGACCACCTTCATGACCATGGCGTACATCATTGCCCTGAACCCCAACCTTCTGACCGCCTTCGGCGCGGAAGGCAAGGATCTGTGGAACGGTGTCTTCCTGGCCACCTGCATCGCCTCCGCCATCGGTATGTTCGCCATGGCATTTCTGGCCAACAAGCCCTTCGCCATGGCGCCGGGCATGGGCCTGAACAGCTTCTTCGCCGTCGTCGTCGGCAACATCGTCGCCATGACCGGCATGAGCTATGTGGCCTCCTTCCAGGCTGCGCTGGTGATTATCCTCATTGAGGGTATCATCTTCCTGATCCTGTCCGTGCTGAACGTGCGGGAGAAGATCGTCAACGCCATTCCTCTTGGCATCCGTCTGGGCATCTCCCCGGCCATCGGCCTGATGCTGCTGAACATCGGCCTCGGCTCCAACGCCGGCGTCTATGCCGAGGGCAACGGCTTTGCCACTCCGTTCTACGTCATGCGGGACTTCTTCGGCGCCCTGACCCCCGGCGTGCTGCGGGACCAGATGGGCCAGGCCGGTTACATCTCCATGATTCTCACCGTGGTGACCATGTTCGTGGGCCTGTTCGCCATCGTGGCCATGGCCCGCAAGAACGTCAAAGGCTCCGTGCTGTACGGAATGCTGATCGCCTCCGTCATTTACTGGGCGGGCGAGGCCATCTTCCTGCACACCAATCCCTTTGCGTCTCTGGCTACCGCGTCCTTCCTGCCGCCCTTCGCCGACATGGCCAAAACCACCCTGTTCAAGTTCAACTTCCAGGGCTTTGTGGAAATCGGCTGGTTCACCGCGGTCACGCTGGTGATTACCTTCTGCATCATTGATATGTTCGACACCATCGGCACCCTGGTGGGCACCGCCTCCCGGGCCGGCATGGTGGACAAGAACGGCAATATGCCCAACATGAAGGAAGCCCTGCTGTCCGACGCCATCGGCACCGTGGTGGGCGCCTGCACCGGCACCTCCACCGTCACCACCTTCGTGGAGTCCGCTTCCGGCGTGGAGGCCGGCGGCCGTACCGGCCTGACCGCCCTGACCACCGGCATTCTGTTCCTGGTCTGCATCTTCCTGTCCCCCATCGCCGCCATGATTCCCGCGGCCGCCACCTCCGCCGCCCTGATCTATGTGGGCGTGCTGATGCTCATGGGCCTGAAGAACGTGAACTTCGAGGACATGGACCAGATGGTTCCCGTGTCGCTGATGCTCATCGGCATGCCGGTTTCCGGCTCCATCGGCCACTCCATCGGCATTGGCCTGATTTCCTACTCCATCATGAAGGTGTTCAGCGGCAAGGCCAAGGACGTGTCCTGGCTGACCTATGCCATTTCCCTGCTCTTCCTGGTGAAGTTCTTCCTGGCCGTCTGACGGCTCCCTTGTCCGGGGCGGACGCCGCCCCGGACCCTCTTGCGAAATACAACATCACGATCTCTTTGCCGCGCCCGCGCCAAGCCGGGCGCGGCGGTTTTTTGCGTAAAATCAGGGAAAATCGAAAAATTGAATTGCTTTTCCAGGCAATACATGGTAAGATAACAAAAGCTATTTTTCTGTAATTTTCATTGAGGTGAATGTCCTATGCAGATTCATTCGGCCGCCTTTGCTTTCCGGA
The DNA here is from genome assembly GCA_905205195.1 of uncultured Eubacteriales bacterium. Lineage (GTDB taxonomy): Bacteria > Bacillota > Clostridia > Oscillospirales > Oscillospiraceae > Faecousia. Next base: position 22,880 of record CAJLCS010000029.1, on the reverse strand, counting down.
CCGACGGCACCCCCGTTACCTGCCGGGAATTCGGCCACGGCCATATCAACTGCACCTTCCATATCGCCACCGACACCGGCGCGGATTATGTGCTTCAGAAAATCAACACCTACGTCTTCAAGGACCCCGTGGCCCTGATGGACAACATCAGCAAGGTCACTGCCTATCTCCACGCCCGGGTGGACGATCCCCGGCAGGCCCTGCATTTCATCCCTGCCCGGGACGGCCTGTATTACTTCCGGGACGAGACCGGGGAATACTGGAGAATGTACGACTTCATCGGCGGCTTCTGCCTGGATATGCCGGAAAGCGACGAGGATTTCTATCAGAGCGCCCTGGCCTTCGGCCGGTTCCAGCATCTGCTGTCCAATTTCCCCGCCGAAACGCTGGCGGAGACCATTCCGGAGTTCCACAACACCGTGGACCGCTACCGTCAGTTCCGGGAATCGCTGGCGGCGGATCCCTGCGGCCGGGCCGCATCGGTGCAGGAGGAAATTGCCTTCCTGCTGGACTGCGAGGAGGAGGCCTGCCGCCTGCAAAAAATGCGGGAGTCCGGCGATCTGCCCCTGCGGGTCACCCACAACGATACCAAGATGAATAACGTGCTGCTGGACCGGGAAACCCGGAAATCCCTGTGTGTGCTGGACCTGGACACGGTCATGCCCGGCCTGAGCGTCCACGATTTCGGCGATTCCATCCGCTTCGGCGCGGCCACCGCCGCCGAGGACGAGCCGGACGCCGACCGGATGCACCTGGATCTGCATCTGTTTGAGGTGTATACCCGGGGCTTCCTGGAGGCGGCCACCACGCTGACGCCCCAGGAAGTGGAGCTGCTGCCGCTGGGCGCGCTGAATATGACGGTGGAGGTGGCCGTGCGGTTCCTGAAGGATTATCTGGACGGCGACCTGTATTTCAAAACCGCCTATCCCACCCACAATCTGGTCCGCGCCCGGACCCAGATCCGGCTGGCCGCCGATATGCGGGCGCATTACGGCGAGATGTGCCGCATTGTGGAAAACGTCCACCGTCAGGCCGAAAACGCCTGAAATCTCACCCATGAAAGGCAGCGCCGCAAGGCGTTGCCTTTCCCACTGAAAGGAGCCAGCTATGTTTTACTGCAACGCCCGGGTGTACGGGCCGGATTTTCACTTCCATCACGGCGGCTTCGAGGTCCGGAGCGACCGCTTCGGCGCGGTGCTGCCGGAGCAGCTCCCGGCGGACGCCGTGGACCTTCACGGTGCCACCGTCATTCCCGGGCTGATCGACCTCCACACCCACGGCAACTCCGGCGCCGACTTTTCCGACGGCGACACCGTGGGCCTACGGACCATGGCCCGGTATCTGCTGCGGCAGGGCGTCACGTCCTTTCTGCCCACGTCCATGACGCTGCCCTACGAGGTGCTGTCCGCCGCCTTTGACACGGCCCGGACGCTCCGGCAGGCCGACGAGGGCGACTGCGCCCGGATTCTGGGCATCCACATGGAGGGCCCCTACTTTTCGGAGAAGAAAAAAGGGGCGCAGAACGCCGCCTATCTGAAAAATCCCGATCCGGAGGGGTTTGAGGACCTGAACCGCCGGTGCGGCGGTCTGATCCGGCTGGTGGACGTGGCCCCGGAGCTGCCCGGCGCCGCGGCGTTCATCCGCCGGGCCTCAAAAAGCTGCACCGTGTCCGTGGCCCACACCGATTCCGATTACAGCCACGCCAAGGCCGCCTTTGACGCCGGTGCCACCCATCTGACCCATCTGTACAACGCCATGCCCGGCATTCACCACCGGAATCCCGGGGTGATTCCCGCCGCCGTCGAGCAGCCCAACGTCCGGGCGGAGCTGATCTGCGACGGGCAGCACATCCATCCTGCCGCCGTCCGGCTGGCCTTCGCCATGTTCGGTCCGGCCCGGATGATTCTGATTTCCGACGCCCTGCGCTGCTGCGGAATGCCGGACGGAGACTATACGCTGGGCGGCCAGGCCATCCGGCTGTCCGGTGGCGTGGCCCGGCTCACCGACGGCACCATCGCCGGTTCCGCCGCCAACCTGATGCAGTGCATGAAAAAGGCCATGGACTTCGGCATTCCCGAGGAGGACGCCGTCCGGGCCGCCGCCTGCAATCCCGCCTGCGCCATCGGCGCCGACCGGACCGTGGGCTTCCTCCGGGAGGGCCAGCTGGCGGATTTCCTGATCTGCACCGAGGGCTACCGGCAGGTCCGCGTCTTCCGCGGCGGCCGGGAAGCGGTCTGATTTTTCCGTTTTTGAGAGGTTTTTATGCTGAAGAGATATATCGGAGACAAGGCATTTTATCGCAGGGTTCTGGCCGTTGCTCTGCCCATCATCATTCAGAACGGCATTACCAATTTCGTTTCCCTGCTGGACAACATCATGGTCGGCCAGGTGGGCACTGTGCCCATGAGCGGCGTCGCCATCGTCAACCAGCTCATGTTCGTGTTCAACCTGTGCATTTTCGGCGCCACCTCCGGCGCGGGCATTTTCACGGCCCAGTTTTTCGGCTCCCGGGACCGGGAAGGCATGCGCCACACCTTCCGCTTTAAGGTTCTGATCGGCATTCTGCTGTCGGTTCTCGGCATCGGCGTCTTTCTGCTGGCGGGCACGCCGCTGATTCAGGCTTACCTGAACGGAGAAGGTGACCTGACCAACGCCGCCCAGTCCCTGGCCTACGGCAAGGATTATCTGGACGTCATGCTCTGGGGACTGGTGCCCTTCGCACTGGCCAATGCCTACGCCAGCACCCTCCGGGAAACCAACAAGACCATGGTGCCCATGGTGGCCGGTATTGCCGCCGTGCTGGTGAATCTGTGCCTGAACTATGTGCTGATTTTCGGCCACTTCGGCGCTCCCGCCATGGGCGTCACCGGCGCGGCCGTGGCCACGGTCATTTCCCGGTATGTAGAGCTGGCCATTGTGGCCGGCTGGACCCACCTGAACCGGCAGAAGAATCCCTACATCGTCGGCGCCTACCGCAGCCTGTTCATTCCCGGCAAGCTCCTGCGGCAGATCATCCTCAAGGGAATGCCGCTGCTGATCAACGAGGCCCTCTGGTCCGTGGGCATGGCCTTCATCAACCAGTGCTATTCCACCCGGGGGCTGGATGTGGTGGCCGCCACCAACATCTCCAGCACCCTGTATAATCTGGGCAGCGTGGTGTATATATCCATGGGCAACGCCGTGGGCATCATCATCGGCCAGATGCTGGGCGCCGGGGACGACGCCCCCACGGTGCGGGACGCCGACCGGAAGCTGATTTTCACCTCCGTGGTGTCCTGCCTGCTGTTTGGCGGCATCACCGCCGGCCTGTCCCATGTGTTCCCCCTGATTTACAACACCAGTGATTCCGTCCGGGCGCTGGCTGCGGAAATGATCTGTATTTCCGCCCTGATGATGCCCTTCAACGCCTACACCAACGCCGCCTACTTCACCCTGCGCTCCGGCGGCCAGACGCTGGTCACCTTTGTGTTCGACAGCTGCTTTGTGTGGGCCTTTGTGGTGCCCATCGCCTTCTGCCTGAGCCGGTTTACCGGGATTCCCATCATCCCCATGTATTTCATCTGCCAGGGCACCGACCTGGTGAAAAGCGCCATCGGCGCCTACATGATTCACAAGGGCCGCTGGATCCGCAATCTGGTGCAATAACGCCAATGCCGTGCAGACATCCGTCCGCACGGCATTTTGCTCAGGAAAACAGCCGCACCGCCCAGGAGGCCGCCAGAAACCCCGTCAGATCCGCCAGCAGCGCCACCGGGACGGCGTAGCGGGTCTTGCGGATTCCGGCGGCGCCGAAATACACGCTGACGGTATAGAACGTGGTCTCGGTGGACCCCAGCATCACCGCCGCCGTGCGGCCGATGAGGGAATCCGGCCCGTAACGGCCCATCAGCTCCGCCCCCACGGCCAGTGCCGCGCTGCCGCTGACGGGGCGGATCAGCACCAGCAGCGCCGTCTCCGGCGGAATGCCGAACCACCGGAACACCGGCCCCAGGGCGCCGCCCAGCAGCTCCATGGCACCGGAGGACCGCAGCATGGTCACCGCCGTCATCAGCAGCACCAGCCCCGGCAGGATGGATACCGTCATCGTCAGCCCCTCCGCTGCACCGGTCCGGAGCAGATCGTAGGCGTCCTCCCCCTTCCGCAGCGCCAGCGCCGCCGACACCAGAAGCAGGGCCGGGACCAGATAGTCCGTTACCGCGGCCATCGTTTTCCCATCCCCCACGCCGCCAGAAGGCCGATCCCGGCGGACAGCAGACTGGCCGCCCACACCGCCGGAAGAATGTCAAAGGGCGCGGCGCTGCCGAGACTTGCCCGCACCGCCGCCACATTGGCCGGAATCAGCTGGATGGAGGCGGTGTTGAGCACCACCAACCGGCACAGCTCGTCCCCGGCCACTTGGGGCGAGGCCGGGTCCACCATGCCCTTGGCCGCCCGGATGCCCATGGGCGTCGCCGCATTGCCCAGCCCCAGTACGTTGGCGCAGACATTGGCGCTCAGGTCACGGCGCAGCGCCGGATTGCGGCGGGTGCTTGGGAAAATCCGGCCCAGCAGCGGCTGCAGCAGCCGGGAAAGCCTCTCCGTCAGCCCCGTCCGCTCCATCAGTTGACCGACGCCGCTCCAGAGGCACAGCGACCCGGTCATGGTCAGGCACAGCGTCACCCCGGCCTGTGCCCCCGTGGGCACCGCCGCTGCCAATGCGCCGCCCCGGCCCGTCAGCGCGGCACTCAGGACGGAAACCGCCAGAATACCAAGATAGATCCAGCTCATCATGGGCCATTCCTCCCTCTCGGGACAGCCTATGGAGGGCAGGTGAAAATTATTCCCCCAAAATCATAGATAGAAAGCGACAATTTTTTCAAAAAACATTTGACACTTCGACGAAAAGTCATTATAATTGACCTTGTGAATAAAAAGCGACAAACTTCGGCAGGATTCTATTCTCTCTGTCTGCCGAACGGAAAGGGGTCAACTGCACTATGAAATCTACCGGAATTATCCGGCGTGTGGATGAGCTGGGACGCATCGTCCTGCCCATCGAGTTGCGCCGTACCTTGGATATCGCGGAACGGGATGAACTGGAAATCTACATGGAAAACGACCGTGTGATTTTGCAGAAGTTTGAGCCGTCCTGCATTTTCTGCGCCTCCTCCACCGATCTGGTGAACTACCACGGCAAGAATGTCTGCCGTGCCTGCATCGCCAGCCTGGCAAAGGAATAACCGCAGCACAAAAATCAGCGCCTGAAGAATTGCTCTTCAAGCGCTTTTTTCTTTCGCTTCACCGGCCGTTTTCCGGAAAGGCGGCGCTTTGCAGGCGGTACTGCTTGGGCGTGACGCCCATGATGCGCTTGAACAGTGCCGAAAAATAGGAATCATTTTCAATGCCGCACTGCTCCCCGGCCTGCCGGACGTCCATTCCGCCGCGCAGCAGGGCGCAGGCACGGTCGATCCGCAGCTGGTTGACATAATTTACATAGGTGATGCCGGTAACGGCCTTGAATTTCCAGCAGAAATAGTGCTTATCGTAGCCGACCTGGGCTGCCGCCTCCTCCAGCGTGATTTTCCGGGAGAAATTCCGTTCCGTCCAGTCGATCACCTGCCGCAGCTGGGCCTGCCGGTCGGCGGAAACCGGCTGCGTCTGGGGCGGCGTACACGCCACCAGCTGCCGCAGCAGCTGCAGCGTCGCCTCCAGCACCGCCGTCAGGCTGTCGTTTCGCCGGTAAGCCTCCGCAATCCGGTCCAGCTCCTCGCTCGGGGGCAAAACTTGCGGCACATTTTCCGGCATCCGCCCGCTGCGGCGAAGAATTTCTTCAAAATCCATCACCGCCCGCATCCGTTCCAGATTCACCTTGACCACCCGGACGTCCCCGTCGTTTTTCCGGTAGTACACCGAATGCACCACGTTGGGCGCGATGTAAAACGCCTGCGTCCCCGCCAGCGGATAGGCATTGCCGTCAATCACCGCCGTCCCCTTCAGATTCCGGCACAGCAGGATCTCCAGCGTATCGGCATAGTGGGGCGGCGTCACCGTATCCTGGGGGAAGGTCATCCGATGCACGTCGCACAGCCGCGCTCCGGCAAATTCCTTGTGCTCCTTGAACGCCGTCACCGTCCGGCCCGCCGTTCTTTCCCCCTCCGCCACTTAAATCGGCTCCGTTCGGTGGGATTCCATGGCCCGGGCCGCCGCATCCAGCACCCGGTTCACCCGCTCCCCGGCGGCAACGTCGCAGAGATTCTCGCCTTGCCCGGTGCAGGCATTCACCCACTGGTGCAGCGGCAGCGGATACCCCGGCTCCAGCTCCGCAATGGGAAACCGCTCCCGGCTGCCGTCGGCGTGGATCAGCGTCACCTGCTCCGTGTCCGACAGGAAGGCCAGCTTGGAGCCGTACAGCTCAAAGCTGTACCAGTTGCCGCAAAGCGGCGCGGAAAAGGTGCTGTCCAGCATGGCAATGGCGCCGCAGGGGAAGGTCAGATTGCACACGCCGGTATCGTCCACGTCAAAGCCCCGGACATGGCCCAGGGTGACGCTGACGGAATCCGGCTCCCCCAGAATCCAGCACGCCAGATCGATGTTGTGGCAGCCCAGATCCCGGATGGCACCGCCGCCGCCCACCGGCTCCGCCTTGAACCAGTGGGGCGCAAACACCGCCCGGTTGGTCACGGCGTTGCGGATCCGCATCAGCGCCGCCTGGCCGAAGGCACCGGCGTCATACAGCTTTTTGGCGTACAGATATTCCCGGTTGGCCCGGCGCGGAAAGGCCAGCCCCAGCCGGATGCCGCTTTGCTCCACCGCTTGCCGGACTTCCCGGGCCTCGGCGCCGTTCATGGCCAGGGCCTTTTCCGTAAAGACGTGCTTTCCGGCAGCGGCAGCCTTGAGAATGATCTCCTTGTGCCGGTTGGTCGGCGCGGTGATGCAGATGCCGTCCACATCTTCCCGGCGGAGCAGCGCATCCAGATCCGGCTCAAACGCCACCCCCAGCTCTTCCGCCCATGCCCGGCCCCGGGGCTGGTCGTCGTCCCAGACGCAGGAAACGGCCGTGTCCGGAATTTCTTTCAATTGGTTGACATAACGATCTTCCACGGCATGGGGATGCCAGCGGCTGATCATGGCCACACGAAACACGGCTCATTCCCTCCCCGTAAAGTAATAGGGCTGCCCGGTCTCCGCCGACCGGTAGATGCCCTCCAGAATCCAGGTGACCACCGCCGCCTCCTCGGGCTTCGTCACCAGCTCGCCCTTCCCGGCGATGGCATCAAAGAAGGTCTGCTGTTCCATCACCGTCGGCGACGTTTCCTGCCCGTCGAAGAAGGCCACGCTGCCGGTGGTCAGGTCCGGCTGCTCCAGATAGGGCCGGTTGTGGCGGATGCCGTTGATGCGGAGCTGCCCGGTGTAATTGTCCACGCCGCCCTCGGTGCCGCAGACCAGATACCGGACGCCGGTGTTTTCCGGCGTATTGAGCGCCCAGCTGGTTTCCAGAAAAATCGTCGCCCCGTTTTCCATCACCACATAGCCGAAGGCGCTTTCCTCCACGTCGTAGCGGTCCGGGTCCCAGGGGCCGAAGGGGTTGGCCGTCTCCTTCTGGTGCTTGAGCTTGTCGTAGACGGAGCCGACTGCCATTCTGGGCCGGTAATTGTTCATCAGGTACAGCGTCACGTCCAGCGCGTGGGTGCCGATGTCGATCAGGCTGCCGCCGCCCTGCTCCGCCTTCTGGGTAAACACGCCCCAGGTGGGGACGCCCCGACGGCGCACCACGCCGGTTTTGGCGAAGTAAAGCTCCCCGAACCGGCCCGCCTCCGCCTCCAGCCTGGCATAGCGCACATCCGGGTCGAATTTGTGCTGGTAACCGACGGTCAGCAGCTTACCCGTCTCCTTTTGGGCCCGGACCATGGCCCGGGCCTCCTCATAGGTCGTGGCCATGGGCTTTTCGCACAGAACGTGCTTTCCGGCCCGGAAGGCGTCAATGGTCATCTGGGCGTGCCACCGGTTCGGCGTCAGAATCCGGACGTTGTCCACCCGCGCGTCCCGCAGCAGCTCCCGGTAATCGGTGTAGCACCGGGCGTCCGGCGTGCCGTATTCCCGGGCCGCCTTCTCCGCCCGCTCCGGAATCAGGTCGCAGAAGGCCACGATTTCCGCGCAGGCCAGCTTTTTCAGCGCCGGAAGGTGCTTGCCGTTGGCAATGCCGCCGCAACCAATGATGCCTACCTTGAAAGTTTCCATTCGGATCACTCCTTTGCGTGATTGTATTGGGATATTGTTATCGTAGCATCGAAAAAGCCCGTTTGCAAGCATCATATTGTGGAAAACTATCGCAATATTAAGATGCCGGAGACTGATCGTCCCCGGCATCCGGTTTGTTTACTTGTACAGCGGGCCGTAGGCGGCGCAGGCGCGGAAGTCCTGGCCTTCCTTGTCCATGCCGAAGGCATTCCAGGCCGCCGGGCGGAAAATCTTGTCCGCCGGAACGTTGTGCATGGCCACCGGAATCCGGAGCATGGCGCACATGGTAATCAGGTCGGCGCCGATGTGGCCGTAGCTGATGGCGCCGTGGTTGGCACCCCAGTTGTTCATCACGTCGTAGGCCGTCTTGAAGGGGCCGTCCTTCCCGTCGCACCGGGGCGCGAACCAGGTGCAGGGCCAGGTGTAGTCCGTCCGCTTCCACAGGATGTCGGACACCTCGTCGGGCAGCTTCAGCGTCCAGCCCTCCGCAATCTGGAGCATGGGGCCAAGGCCCTTCACCAGATTCAGCCGGATCATGGTAGCCGGCATCTGGGCCTCGGTCAGGAACCGGGAGGAGAAGCCGCCGCCCCGGAAGTAGCCGAAGTCCGCCGCGTTCCAGGTGGTCGCGTCCAGAATGGCGTCCATGTCCTTCTGCGTCATCTCGTACCACGGCTTCATCACGGGGTTGCCCGCCGCGTCCGTGGCCTTGCCGCTGGCATCCAGGCAGGCTGCGCCGGAGTTGATCAGGTGGATAAAGCCTCCCGCGTCCTTTGCGGCGCCCTCCAGCTCATAGCCGGTGGCCTCCCGCACCGCCTCGGGGCTCCAGTAGGTCCGCACGTCGGCGAAAATCTGGGCCCGGTTGGTCAGCAGCTTCATGAACATCATACCAAGGCCGTTGAGCACGTCGTTTTCCGTGGCCAGAATGTACGGTTCCCGGGGGCCGTTCCAGTCGAAGGACGTGTTGAGCATGGCCTCGGCAAAGTCGGCGTTGGGATAGAAATCCGTCCACTGGCGCTGGCCCTGGAAGCCCGCCGCAATGGCGTTGTGGCCCACCTTTTCTTCCTCGCAGCCGGCGGGCAGGTTGGGATTGCCGTTCATCAGGTCCTTGATGATGCACATCATCTTGACCACGAATTCCAAGGTTTCCTCGTTCTGTTCCGGGGATTTCTGCACCTCCGGCGGATTTTTGTCAAAGCCGATCCGGCATTTTTCCTTCGTCCAGGCCAGCGCTTTGCGGAATTCCGTCTCGTCGTAAATACCGTTCGACATCCGGCGGATGATTTCCACCTCGTCCACCGACTCTACCCGCATTCCCAGATAGGACTCGATAAAATCCGGGTCGATGATGGAGCCGCCGATGCCCATGCAGATGGAACCGATCTGCAAATAGGATTTGCCCCGCATGGTCGCCACCGCCACCGCCGCCCGGCCGAAGCGCAGCAGCTTTTCCCGGACGTCCTCCGGAATTTCCGTAGCGTCGGCTGCCTGGACGTCGTGACCGTAAATGCCGAAGGCCGGCAGGCCCTTCTGGGCATGGGTGGCCATCACCGACGCCAGATACACCGCGCCGGGGCGCTCGGTGCCGTTGAAGCCCCACACGCCCTTGATGGTCCGGGGATCCATGTCCATGGTTTCCGCGCCGTAGCACCAGCAGGGCGTCACCGTCAGGGTGATTTCCACGCCCTCCCGGGCAAAATAGTCGGCGCATTGGGCGGCCTCCGCCACCCGGCCGATGGTGGTCGGCGCAATGACCACCTTCACCGGCTCGCCGCTGCTGTAGCGCAGATTTTCCTCAAAAAGCTTCTTGGCGGACCGGGCCATATTCATGGTCTGCTCCTCCAGCGATTCCCGCACCTTCAGATAGCCCCGGCGGCCGTCAATGGTGGGGCGGATGCCGATGACCGGATACCGGCCGATGAGTCTGTTTTCTGCCATTTTCATTACTCCTCTCTTACGTTACAACGCCTTTTTTCAGCAAAATATTGGCGTAAATTTCCGTTTCTCCGGTTGCAATCACCAGATAGGCCTTTTTCGCCCGCTCGTAGAAGGCAAACCGTTCCATTTCTTCCACTCCGCCGTACTCCGGCTCCCATTTTTTCAGGACGGTCCGGTACGTCTCCCAGATCGGCGGTGTCGGTGTCGGATCCCCCGGCATCACCGCCATCAGCGCCGCCGGGCAGGCCACATAGGCATCCAGCGGCATCAGCGACAGCACCGCGTCCAGAATCTCGGCGGCGCCGTGGCCGTCCGCCCGGACGACGACGGCATTTTTTCCTACGCTCTCGCTGGGAAAATTGCCGTCAGCGATCACCAGCTCGTCACCGTGGCCCATTTCGCACAGCGCCTTCAGCAGCGCCGGGGACAGGCAGCGCGGAATTCCTTTGAGCATTTCGTTTCCTCCTCGCTTCCGAAAATGATGGCTTTATCATACCAGATCGGCGGAAAAAGGAAATGCTGAAAATCATCCTATCCTTGTTCAAAATCGACTTTTCTTTCAAACCCTCTTGACATTTCCCCCGGCATGGGCTATACCGGGAAGCAGAACGGGAAAGGGGGCGGCTTCATGTTCGATTCCATCACCACGCTGCACTACGGGCGGTGCGTCAAGCAGTACCACGACTGGTACGTCAAGTCCTTCGCCGTCAATCGGATCTATTATCTTCACAGCGGCAGCGTCACGGTGCTGCTGGACGGGGTCCCCCATCCTCTGGAGCCGGGACTGCTCTACTTTTTCCCCCAAAACCTGCGCTTTGAGCTGCAATTGCAGCCGGATACCCGGGTGGACCATACCTTTCTGGACTTTGTCAGTACCCCGGCCATCAAAATGGACCGCTACCTCCGGCTGGACCTCCGGGCCTGGCCGCTGGCGGTCAAAGCGGCCGACATTCTCTTTGCCCTGGCGGAGCGGTACGCCACCTACCCCTATCTGGCCCGGAACGACTACACGGCGCTGACGGAATCCTATCTGGAAAACCTGCTGATTCTGCTTGACAAAATCGAACCCATCTCCACCGTCACCGATCCCCGGATCAACCGGGCGCTGGAGGACATCCGGCAGCACTACAGCGAGAATCTGACGCTGGAGCAGCTGGCCCACACCGCCGGGCTGGAGAAAAACTACTTCATCCGGCTGTTCCGGCGGTCGCTGAACCAGACGCCCTATCAGTACCTGAAAACCTATCGCTTCAATCTAGCCCTCGCCATGCTCAAGCAGGGACAGCCGGTCAGCGACGTGGCCCTTCATGTGGGCTATTCGGACCTGTCCGCGTTTTCCCACGCCTTCCGGCGGCTGTACGGGTTTTACCCCTCCGAGCTGTCGAACCGGTCCGGGCCGGACTGAAAAAACGCCTTCGGACGCAGCACCGCGCTGCCCCGAAGGCGTTTGCTATTTTTCAGACTTCCGCAAAAATCGCGGCCACATAGAGCAGCCCGTCGCCCCGATAGATGCCGATTCCCACCCGGGTAGCCGCTTCGGCGCAGAGATTGGCCCGATCGTTGGGCGCGGCCATCCAGAAGGCCGCCACCACGTCGGCAGTCAGCGTGCTGTCTGCCTGAAGCAGGTTTTCCGCCGGATTTCCGTAGCCAGTCAGGCCGAAATCCTCCAGTATCGTCTCAAAGGACCGGCCGTCGGGCCGGGTATGGCTCCAATATCGGCTGCATTCCGCCGCCCGGGCTGCCGCAGCCGAAGCCAGGCCGCCGTCCTCCACCAGCGGCATCAATCCGGCACTCTGACGGCAGGCGTTGATCGCCACCAGCAGGTCCCCTTCCGTCAGCTCCGGCGCAACCGGCGCCGGTTCCGTGTTGGTCGGCTGGGTCGGCTGGGTCGTTTCCGTGGGCGCGGAGGTGGTCTTGGTGGAAGCGGGCTTCGTCGCCTTGGTTCCGGTGGGCTTGGTGGCCTTGGTGGAAGCGGGCCGGGTGGCCTTGGTGGAAGCCGGTTTGGTGGCCTTGGTGGAGACCGGTTTGGTGGCCTTAGTTCCGGAAGGGGCCTGCTCCACCGGTGCCGCCGCTTCGCTGACCGTCACCGTCTCCGCTTCCGCAGAGGTATTGGGGACAGACGTTCCCGCTGCGCCGGGCCGGGTTTCCTGCCGCGCCGCGGTTTCCGCCGATGTACCGGCGGATTCCGTCAGAAGGGCAAGCTGGTCCTCCCGATGAATCACCGTCGTGCCATTGCAGCCAGCCGCCAGGCAGAGCTGCATCAGGATCAGTACCGCAATAAGAATGCGCTTCATCTCTGTCTCCCCTTCCCGGGAAGCACCCGCCCGGAAGCTGCGCCCGGCTTATCTGGCCCGAATGTCCAGATGATAGGTAATGACGCCCGTGGCGCTTTGCTCAATTTCGATTCCGTACTCCAGGTCGATGGTGCCACCCTGTTCCGTGATCTCATAATCCACCCGTGTGGCGCTGACGGTAATCATCAGCGCGCCGAATTCCAGCTGATACAGCGAATCGCAGGAAATGCCCTCCCGGAACACCATCCGGGAGCTGAGCTTTCCGCTGCGGGTCAGGGTAATGATCCCCGGCTGGACCTGAAACACGGTGGTAACGCCCTCCATGCCCGTCAGGTCGCTTTCCTGATAGGCAACCTCCCAGCCGTCGTCCCGCCGCTCCAGCGTTCCCTCGGTCAGCAGCTCCAGCTCCTCCGCCTCCTGATCCTGATAGCACTGCCTGCCCCGGATCGAAAGCATCACCGCCTGCTTCATTCGCAGGCCTCCATCGCCAGATGCAGCAGCTCGTCGAGAAGCTGGCTGTAGGGAATGCCGCTGGCCATAAAGAGCTTGGGGTACATGGAAATGGAGGTAAAGCCGGGCAGGGTGTTGATTTCGTTGAACACCACCCGGTTATCCTCGTAGGTCACGAAGAAATCCACCCGGCTCAGGCCCTGGCAGCCGATGGCGCTGTAGATTTTCACCGCCGTCTCCCGAACCTGCTCCGCCGCCTCCGCCGGAATCCGGGCCGGGATGTAAGCGGTGGAGGTGTCGGTGATATATTTGGATTCATAGTCATAGAATTCCGCGCCGGAATCGATTTCGCCGCAGACGGAGGCCACCGGGCTGGCGTTGCCCATGACGGCCACCTCGACCTCCCGGCCGTGGATGAACTCCTCCACCAGAATTTTCTCGTCGTAGGTGCCCGCGTCCATCAGGGCGCTGCGGAGATCCTCCCGGCTTGTCGCCTTGGAAACGCCTACGGACGAGCCGGTACCGGCGGGCTTGACGAACATGGGGTAATCAAACTTTCCTTCCAGCTGGTCCAGAATGGCATCCATCCGGCTGTCCAGATCGGAATTGCGGACCAGCTGCCACCGGGCCTGGGGTACACCAGCATTGTCCGCCACCAGCTTGGTCAGCGTCTTGTCCATGGACACCGCCGAGGCGGAAACGTGGGGGCCCACATAGGGAATGCCGGCCATTTGCAGCAGGCCCTGCATGGCGCCGTCCTCGCCGTTGGCGCCGTGGAGCACCGGGAACACCACGTCGATGCGCTCGCGCACCACGCAGTCCCCTTCAAAGCTCAGAAGGCCCTGCCCCCGCACCGGGGAAATGGCCGCCCGGCGGTTGCCGGGATATTCCTGCCACTGGCCCGTCGGCAGCAAGGAATAGTCGCTGCCGGTATAGAGGATCCAGTCACCTTCCTTGGTAATGCCCACCGGAAAGATGTTGTACTGCTCTTTATCCATATTGTTCAGCACGGATTCCGCCGAACGCAGCGATACCTCATGCTCCGGGCTCATGCCGCCGAACAGGACGCAGACGCTAAGTTTTCTCAAAGAGATCGCCTCATTTATCGTTAGATTTCGGTTTTCTCTATCTTATGTCATTTCGACAGAGAAAACAAGGATTATTTTACAAGTTCCATCTGGAAATCTGGTGCAGGGGTGCTATAATAGACGGAAACTACCACCCCAAGGAGAATCATCATGCAAATCGAACTTTCCAACAAGGAATTCCGCCGGCTGCTGGATCTGGTGTATATCGGCAACTGGATTCTCAACTCCACCCGGGGGGATGACCGGTTTGAGGATTACGACCGGATCGAAAGCAAGCTGTTCGGTCTGTGCCGCGGCACCGGAATGCAGGCGCTGGTGGAGCAGTGGGACGGCCAGGCCGTGCCCTCTCAGGCCTACACCGAGGGCGGCATCCACGAAGCCATCGCCTATTACGAGGACAATGTCTTCTATGAAATTCTGGCCGAAGAGCTTTCCCGCCGGGACATGGAATACCCCGACATCACCGACGAGAATTACGACGAAATCGTCACCCGAATGGACCGTTATATGGACGAATTTGAGTCCTCCGGCGTGGATCATCTGGTGCTGGAGGAGTAATCAGCGCAGCAGCGCTTCCCCTGCCCGGTAAATGTCCCCGGCGCCGACGGTCAGGATCACATCCCCGGGCCGGGCCAGCTTTTTCAGGCATTCCGTCACCTCCGGCAGCGTTTCGCAGTAAATGCTGCCGGGGATTTCTTTTGCCAGATCCCGTGAGGAGATGCCGATGGTGTTCCGCTCCCGGGCGGCATAGATCTCCGCCAGCACCACCTGATCGGGCTTTTTCAGCTGCTCCACGAATTCCGGGAACAGTGCCTTGGTCCGGGTGTAGGTATGGGGCTGGAAGGCCAGAATCATCCGCTTGTAGTGCATGGAGCGGACGGCGTCGATGGTGGCCGCCAGCTCGCCGGGATGGTGGGCGTAATCGTCGTACACGTCGGCGCCCTGATAGGTCCCCTTGTACTCCAGCCGCCGTCCCGCGCCGCGGAAGCTCTCCAGCCCACGGCTCACCGCGTTGCCGGGAACCCCCAGCATCCACGCCGTGCCTGCCGCCGCCACCGCATTGAGCGTATTATGCCGACCGATGACAGAAAGCTGCACATGGCAGTAACGCTTGCCGTCGCAGACCACGTCAAAGCTCCGCCAGTCGTCGGACAGGTTCTCCGGATGGACCCGGTTGGCCGGATTCAGTCCGAAGGTGCAGTAGGACATCCCCGCCAGCGCCTGCACCGTATTGGCGTCGTCGCCGTTGGCCAGCACGCTGTCCGTGGCCAGCCCGGCAAACTGCCGGAAGGATTTCTGAATGTCCGCCAGATCGTGGAAATAATCCAGATGATCCGCCTCGATGTTCAGCACCACCGCCAGTGTGGGGAAGAAATTCAGGAATGAATCGCAGTATTCGCAGCTTTCCAGCACGATGGTGTCGCCCTTGCCTACCCGATGGCCGCCCTGGAGCATAGGCAGATACCCGCCGATCATCACGGTGGGGTCCCACTGGGCTTCCATGAGAATATGGGTCACCATGGAGGTGGTGGTGGTTTTGCCGTGGGTGCCGGAAATGCACACGGCGTTGCGGTAGGCCTGCATAATGGCCCCCCAGGCCTGGGCACGCTCGAACACGGGAACCCCCGCCGCCCGGGCCGCCGCAATTTCCGGATTGTCGTTATGAACGGCCGCCGTGCGGATCACGCAGGCCGCGCCGTCGATATTTTCGGCCCGATGGCCGATGGAAACGGGAATGCCCTGGGCAATCAGCTCCTCCGTGGAGCCGGAGGAATTCATGTCGGAACCGGTAACGGCCACGCCCATTCCCTTCAGCACCAGGCCCAGTGCCCGCATGGAAACACCGCCGATGCCCACCAGATGGACGTGCGTCCCCGGTTTCAGATAGTGTTTCAGTTCTTCGCAGCGATTTTCCATTCTTGATCGTCCCCCAAAGCGTTTCGATTCAGTCTTTTGACTCATATCTGTCCTATTATATACGATCGGCGTCGATTTCGCAACCCAAAAAACCGCGCATCTTCCCCGCCGCCGCCACCGGCGGTCCCGGCTTTTCATTTATTCGCTTTGTATATTCGAATATTCATTCAGTTTTGAATATAATTGTCACTTATTTCACCAAGATTTCCCTGTAATCCTGTTCATCTTGTGAAAATATCCAATTGACTTTGTATAATATACGGGTTATAATACACCCATCAAACAAACCGCTCCGAGGAGAGCAGGAAAAGAGGATCATCAATATGAAAAAGGTACTTGCACTGATTCTGGCGGCCGTGCTGGCCACGGGAATGTTCGCCGGCTGTTCCGGAAACGACAGCGGCCTGAAAACGGTGGAAAGCGGAAAGCTGATTATGGCCACCAACGCCACCTTCCCCCCTTACGAATCGCTGGATGACAGCGGCAACATCGTCGGCATCGACGTGGACATTGCCCAGGCCATCGCCGACAAGCTGAATCTGGAGCTTGTGGTGGACAATATGGGCTTCAACGCCGCGCTGGAGGCCGTGCAGAAGGGCAAATGCGACATGGTTATGGCCGGCGTCACCGTCACCGATGAGCGGAAGGCCGTCATGGACTTCTCCGACAGCTACGCCACCGGCGTGCAGGTGGTCATCGTGCCGGAAAACTCCGACATCAAGACCCCCGACGATCTGACGGGCAAGAAGATCGGCACCCAGATGGGCACCACCGGCTACATCTACTGCTCCGACACCCCCGAAAACGGCGGCTACGGTGAAGAAAACGTCATCGGCTACGACAGCGGCATCACCGCCGTCCAGGCCCTGCTCAACGGGCAGATCGATGCCGTGGTCATCGACGGCGAGCCTGCCAAGAGCTATGTTGCCAGCAATCCCGGCCTGAAAATTCTGGACACCGAGTGGCTCACCGAAGATTACGCCATCGGCTTTGCCAAGAACAATACCGCCCTGGCCGAGGCGATCAACAATGCGCTGGCCGAGCTGACAAAGGACGGCACGGTGCAGAACATCATTGACAAGTATATCAAAGCCGATTAAAATAGCATCATCCAAAACTCCGGAAAGGGGGCGGATTTTCCGCCCCCATTTCCCTGCGAAATCCGAAATTTTGAAAAAAGGAGCACCACCGTGGAATTATTCAACCAATGGAAGGAACTGTTGACCGCCGGCGAGACGCTGCCCTTCTGGAAGACCTTCTACGTCAAATTCTATCAGGCGTTTGTCTACGGCGACCGCTGGCAGCAGTACCTCAAGGGCGTGGGCACCACCCTGTATGTCACCGCGCTGGCACTGGCCCTCGGCATTCTTCTGGGCGTTCTGGTGGCCATCATCCGTACCGCCCACGATCAGCAGCGCCCCGGCAAGCACAATGTGCTGCTGGGCATCGGCAACGCCGTGTGTAAGGTATACGTCACCGTGATCCGCGGTACCCCCATGCTGGTGCAGCTGCTGATTATGATGTTCGTCATTTTCAGCTCCAGCCGCCAGTACACCATGGTGGGCTGCCTGACGCTAGGCATCAACTCCGGCGCTTATGTGGCCGAAATCATCCGGGGCGGCCTGATGTCGCTGGATCCCGGCCAGGCCGAGGCGGGCCGCTCGCTGGGCCTGACCTACGGGGACACCATGCGCTTTATCGTCATTCCCCAGGCCTTCAAGGCCATTTTACCGGCGCTGGGCAACGAATTCATCACGCTGCTGAAGGATACCTCCCTGATTTCCACCATCGGCGGCAAGGAGCTTGTTTATGCCGCCCAGGGCGTGGCCACCCGGACCTACGAGCAGATGTTCCCGCTGGTGGGCACCGCCATTGTGTATCTGATTCTCGTCATGCTGTTTACCAAGCTGCAAAATCTGCTGGAAAGGAGACTGCATCAAAGTGATCGACGTTAAGCATCTTCAGAAATCCTTCGGCGACCATATGGTCCTCAAGGACATCACCGAGCATATCTTCCCCGGCGAGAAGGTGGTCATCATCGGCCCCTCCGGCTCCGGCAAGTCTACCTTCCTCCGGTGCCTGAATCTGATGGAGGAACCCACCGCGGGCACCATTACCTTTGACGGCGTCAACATCACCGACCCCGCCGCCGATATCAACGCCATCCGCCGCCAGATGGGCATGGTGTTCCAGCATTTCAATCTGTTTCCCAACATGACTATCCGGAAGAACATCACCCTGGCGCCGGTGCGTACCAAGCTCATGAGCCGTCAGCAGGCCGACGATACGGCCACCCAGCTGCTGCGCCGGGTGGGGCTGGCGGAAAAAGCCGACGCCTATCCCAACCAGCTCTCCGGCGGCCAGAAGCAGCGGATTGCCATTGTCCGGGCGCTGGCCATGAACCCGAAGGTCATGCTTTTTGACGAGCCGACCTCGGCGCTGGACCCGGAAATGGTGGGCGAGGTGCTGACGGTCATGAAGGAGCTGGCCGCCGACGGCATGACCATGGTGGTGGTCACCCACGAGATGGGCTTTGCCCGGGAGGTGGGCAGCCGGGTGCTGTTCATGGACGAAGGGTCCATCGTGGAGCAGGGCACCCCCCAGGAGATTTTCTCCGCCCCCCGCAACCCCAGATTGCAGGATTTTCTGTCCAAGGTGCTCTGAATCAATTACCCCGTTCTCCCGGATCCGACGGATCCGGGAGACTTTTTATCGGTGTCCGCCGCAGAAAACAGTTGTATTTTTCCGGAAATGTGATACAATGAATAAAAGTATGTCACTACCCGCTTCACAGGAACAGGAGGTTTTTTTCATGGCTGAAAACAAGCAGTACATTGCCCAGAACCAGGAAGGCGGCACGATTTTGATTTCCGAGGACGTCATCGCCACCATCATCACCCAGGCCCTCGGCGACATCGAGGGCTACGCCGGTCTGAGCGTGAAGCCCGGCTCCGACATTGCCGACCGCATCGGTGTCAACTGGGGCAAGGGCATCAAGGTCACCATCGGCGAGAAGGACATTTCCATTGACTGCAACGTGCTCATCGCCTACGGTCAGAGCGTGGTGGACACCGCTAAGGCCATTCAGGCCGCCGCCGTGACGGCCGTGGAGTCCATGACCGGCATTGCCGTCTCTTCCGTCAATGTCAACGTCTGCGGCATTGTCCGCCGGTAAGGAAGGCACCATGACAAGAGCAAACGCAAGAGAACTGGCGGTCCACCTGATTTACGGCCGCACCTTCACCGGAGAGGAGCCGGAGCAGGTCATCGCCACCCGGCTGGCCAAAAACTACTATCAGAAGCTTGCAGACGAAAACGAAGTCTACACCGAGCGTCCCAGCCGCGCCCAGCTGGCCTACATCGACAATGTGGTGGCAGGCGTCGCCAACCGGGAGGAAGAACTCAGTGAGATCATCCGCAAGTACGCCATCGGCTGGGACGTGAGCCGGATTTCCCGGCTGGCCCGGACCGTGCTGCAGCTGGCACTGTACGAAATTCTGTATGTGGACGACATCCCCACCGGCGTGGCCGTGTCCGAGGCCGTCCGCATTGCCAAAAAGTACGACGGCGACGACACCGGCGCGTTCGTCAACGGCATTCTGGGAGCCTTTGTCCGGGATCAGGCCGCCCCGGCGAAAGCCGAAGCGTCTGTGCCGGAGGAGCCGCAGACATGAGCGTTCTGGGGTTCGACACCAGCAACTACACCACCTCCGTCGCCTGGTTCGACGGCATAGCGGGAGAAAACTGCTCCAAGCTGCTGCCTGTCCGGCCCGGCGAGCTGGGGCTGCGTCAGAGCGACGCGGTGTTTGCCCATATCAAAGGCCTGCCTGAGCTTTCCGGCAGGCTGTTTTCAAATCACGACCTGTCCGGCATCACCGCCGTGGGCGTCAGCACCCGGCCCCGGGCCGTGGATGGCAGCTATATGCCCTGCTTTCTGGTAGGGCTGTCCCACGCCAGGCTGCTGGCGGACGGTCTCCACGTCCCGCTGATCGAGGTCTCTCATCAGCAGGGCCATGTGGCCGCCGCCCTCTGGAGCGCCGGGCGGGTCGATCTGCTGGACCGGCCCCATCTGGCGTGGCACCTGTCCGGCGGCACCACGGAGCTACTGTTGGTGGAACCGGAAGGAAAAAACGTACGCTGCACCCGCATCGGCGGCACCAGCGACATTTCTGCCGGGCAGCTCATCGACCGGACCGGCCAGCTGCTCCGGCTGCCCTTTCCGGCCGGGAAGTATCTCGATGCGCTCAGCGCCGGTGCCGTGGGAACGGAGACCTTCCGTGTCAAATGCCCTGGGCTGGAATTTTCCCTGTCCGGCGTGGAAAACAAGGTCCGACAGTTCCATGACGCCGGGCAGAACCCGGCGGAGACCGCCGCCTTTGCCCTGCGGTGCGTGGCCGGTGCCGTGCTGACCGCCACCCGGAACGCCCGGAAGGAATACCCCGGCCTGCCGGTGGTGTTCTCCGGCGGCGTCGCCTCCAATTCGCTGCTGCGCCGGGTGCTGGCGCCGCTGGAGCCGGTGTTTGCACAGCCGCAGTTTTCCACGGACAACGCCATGGGCGTGGCCGTGCTTGCAGACCGTCTACAGGAGGGGAACCATGCAGCAAGTTCTGTCCATTACCCAGATTAACGAGTACATCCGCGCCAAGCTGGACGGCGACAGCCTGCTGTCCGGCGTGGCCGTCCGGGGAGAGATCAGCAACTATAAATGCTACCCCTCGGGCCATCACTATTTTACACTCAAGGACGAGGGCGCCGCGCTGAAGTGCGTCATGTTCAAAAGTAACGCCTATCGTCTGAAATTCCGGCCGGAAAACGGCATGAAGGTCATCGCCATGGGCCGGATTACCGCCTATCCCCGGGACGGCGTTTATCAGCTCTACTGCACCGCCATGGCCATGGACGGCGAGGGCGATCTGAACGCCGCCTTTGAGCAGCTGAAGGCCAAGCTGGCCGCCCGGGGGCTGTTTGATGAAGCCCACAAAAAGCCGCTGCCCTCCTACCCCGGCGTCATCGGCATCGTCACCAGCTCCGCCGGAGCCGCCGTCCATGATATGCTCCGGATTCTCCGCAAGCGCTACCCCCTCAGCCGGGTACTGCTGCTGCCGGTGCGGGTGCAGGGTGCCGAAGCGCCGGGGGAAATCGCCGCCGCCATCCGGTTTGCCAACCGGCACCGGCTGGCCGATCTTCTAATCGTGGGCCGCGGCGGCGGATCCATGGAGGATCTGTGGGCCTTTAACGACGAGCAGGTGGCGCAGGCCATCTACGATTCCGAAATTCCCGTGATTTCCGCCGTCGGCCACGAGCCGGACGTGACCATCGCCGACTATGTGGCGGACCTGCGGGCCGCCACCCCGTCCAACGGCGCCGAGCTGGCCGTGCCGGATCAGGATGCCCTGCGGCAGCGGCTGGACGAAATGTCCGCCGCCATGTCCGCCGCGCTGACCCGGCAGCTGAAGGCCGCCCGGCAGCATCTGAAGGTTCTCTCCGCCAGCCCGGCGCTTCAAAGTCCCGAAAGCTACCTCAGCCAGAAACGGAAATCGCTGGAGCTGCTGCGCCGCCGTCTGGCTGCGGGAGAAGCGGCCATCGTCAGCGGAAAAAAGCAGTCCTATCTTCAGCTGACCGCCAAGCTGGACGCCATGAGCCCGCTGAAGGTCCTGACCCGGGGCTACGCCATGGTGCAAAGCGTGGACGGCACCGTGATCCGCTCCGTCCGTCAGGTCCGGGAAGGACAATCCGTAACCGTTCAATTCGGCGACGGCCGCCTGGAGGCCGCCGTCACCGCCCGAAAGGAGCAACGCCATGAATCAGCCGAATCAGACCTTTGAAGAAAATATGCAGCGTCTGGAGCAGATCGTCCGGGCCATGGAGCGGGGCGACGTGGCTCTGGAGGAATCCCTGAAGCTGTTTCAAGAGGGCACCGCGCTGGTGCGCCGCTGCGGCAAGCTGCTGGATGACGCCGAGCTGCAGATTCAGAAAGTCACCGCCGCCGACGACGGTTCCATGATTTTGGAGGAAATTCAGGATGAAGCCGACCTTTGATTCCCGTCTGACCGAGGACCGGGCCTTCATCGGCCGGTATTTACAGCAGAAGCTGGATGCCTGCCGCCCCTGCCCCCAGGAAACGCTGTACGACGCCATGGGCTACAGCCTGCTGGCCGGCGGCAAGCGGCTGCGGCCGGTGTTCGCCTTTGAATTCTGCCGGATGTGCGGCGGAAGCCGGGAGGATGCCGCCCCTTTCGCCGCCGCCGTGGAAATGATCCACACCTACAGCCTGATTCATGACGACCTGCCCTGTATGGACAACGACGACTACCGCCGGGGCCGTCTGACCAACCACAAGGTCTACGGGGAGGCCGCCGCCGTGTTGGCCGGTGACGCCCTGCTGACCGATGCCTTTTCCGTGGCCGCGTCGGCGCCACTGCCTGCCGAAACCGTGGTAAAGGCCCTGAGCGTGCTGGCCGACTGCGCCGGTTCCCGGGGCATGGTGGGCGGACAGGTGTTGGATATGCAGAGCGAGCAGCGGGTCTGCACCGAGCAGGAGGTACTGGACATCCAGTCCCGGAAAACCGGCGCCCTGATCCGCGCCGCCTGCTGCCTTGGCGTGCTGGCCGGCGGCGGCAGTGCCGCCCAGCTTCAGGCCGCCGAGGATTACGCCGCCGCCATGGGGCTGGCCTTCCAGATCCGGGACGATATGCTGGACGTCATCGGCAACGTGCAGGAGCTTGGCAAGGCCGTGGGCATGGATGCCCAGAAGAACACCTTTGTCCGCCTGTACGGTCTGGACCGCTGCGACGAGTTGGTCCGCCGCTATACCGAAACGGCCATCGCCGCGCTGGACGCCTTCCCGGACGCCGACTGGCTGAAAGCCCTGTCCCGGGCGCTGACCGAACGCACCGCATAAATCACAATCCCGCGGCAGACGAAAATGAACAGCACCCCATTTGTTAGACAAGTATGATATACTATCTAATAAGTGGGG
>CAJLCS010000028.1 GCA_905205195.1 uncultured Eubacteriales bacterium | reverse complement strand
GGGGACACAATTCCCACGCAGCAAGCTCTGCTGCGCTGAGGATGATTTCCAGCTCAAAATAGTCGTGGGAATGAAACTTGGAGATGTCGCCGGCAGGGGCAATTCTTCGCTGGACGCAGAGATTGCGGTTCGATTCAAAGTCGGTGTCCCGCGTCAGACAGATTTCCGTAAAAATCCCCCCTGTTTCACAAAATCACATTTATTGTACATCTTTTCCGGCGGAACGCAAGAAGGGAAAAGAGAAATGTTAAAATATTGCGTGTAAAAGTAAAAAAGTGCATTGTTTGGCGGCGGTCCAGCCGCTATAATGAAGCCATCCCCGCAAAGAAAAAGGAGGAATGACGCAATGCGGACATCAACGCCCCTGGGCGCATGGCGCCTTGCCCTGATGGAGCACAGCCGGACGGTGCAGACGGGCTTTTCCCCGACTACGGCAGCGCAGCTGGAGTCCTCGCCCTGCGAGATTCTGGATGCCGCCGTCCCCGGCAATCTGGAGCTGGATCTGATCCGGGCGGGCAAGCTGCCGGAGGATCTGTTCTACGGCACCAACATTCTGGAAACCCAGCGGTGGGAGACCACCCATCTGTGGTATTTCACCCGGTTCCGGCTGGAGGACCGGCCGGAGGACGACGCCTTCCTGCACTTCGGTGGCATCGATACGGCGGCGGAAATCTTCGTGGATGGGAAACTGCTGGGGCAGACGGAAAATATGCTCATCCCCTACGAATTTCCCCTGACGGAGCTGGCCCCCGGGACCCATGAGCTGGTGGTGCATATCACCCCGGCGGCGGTCTATGCCGGGCGGCAGACGCTGGACGCATCCTGCCGGACGCTGCCGTACAATTACGACGCCCTGACTATCCGGAAGGCCCCGTCCATGTACGGCTGGGACATTATGCCCCGGTGCGTCAGCGCCGGACTGTGGCGGCCGGTGACGCTGGAATACCGGAGCCGGGACCGGTTGGAGGAAACCTTCGTGCGGGTCGCCCGGCTGTCGGACAACGAGGCCCGGCTCATCATCGGGGCGCACATCCGCGGCGACGACGCGCCGTCGGCCTACACCGTCCGGGTCCGGGGCGTGTGCCGGGATTCGGAATTCCGGGCGGAAAAGCGGGCCTTTTCCTACCATGAGAATCTGGATGCGGCGGTGGCGTCGCCCTATCTCTGGTGGCCCCGGAACTACGGCGATCCGGACCTTTACGACACGGAAATCTCCCTGCTGAAAGACGGGCAGGTCTGCGACACCGTCACCTGCAAGGTGGGCCTGCGGACGGTCAGCCTGGAGCGGACCTCCTTTGCCGGGCCGGAGGGAACCTTCCGGTTCCGGATCAACGGGAAGAAAATCTTCGTCCTCGGCACCAACTGGGTGCCCACCGATCCCTTCCCCTCCCGGCAGGACGGCCTGACGCTGCGGGGGCTGGAGCTGGTGCGGGATCTGGGCTGCAACATGATCCGCTGCTGGGGCGGCAACATCTATCCCGGCGACGTGCTGTTCGATTACTGCGATCGCCACGGCATTCTGGTGTGGCAGGACTTCTCCATGGCCTGCGGCATGTACCCCCAGGATGTGCGGTTCTGCCACCTGCTGCGGCAGGAGGCGGAAAGCGTGGTCCGGCGGCTGCGGGACCATGCCTGCCTGGCCCTGTGGAGCGGCGACAACGAGTGCGATCAGGTCTACAAGGGCGCCCGGCTGACCATGAACGGAGAGACCACGGTCTCCCCGGACGCCAACGACAACGTGCTGACCCGGCAGGTGCTGCCGGAGGTCATCGCCCGGCTGGACGGCACCCGGCCCTATCTGCCCAGCTCGCCTTATCTGGACGAGACGGCGTTCCCCTTCTACAATGCCGGCCGGCCGGACTGCGCCCCGGCGGAGGACCACCTGTGGGGACCCCGTGACTACTTCAAGGGGGACTTCTACTACAAAAATTCCGTCTGCCATTTCGCCTCCGAAACCGGCTACCACGGCTGCCCTTCCCCGGAGACGCTGGACAAGATCCTGCCCAAAGCATCCCAGCCGGACTACGGCGACGGGACGCTCTGCACCAATCCCGACTGGCTGGTCCATGCCGCCAGCCCGGAGACGGACCCGAAGGGCTGCTACGCCTACCGGATTCCGCTGATGACCCGGCAGGTGGAGCGGCTGTTCGGCACAGCTCCGGCGGACATCCGGACCTACGCGCTGGAAAGCCAGATTTCCCAGGCGGAGGCCATGAAGTTCTTTGTGGAGCATTTCCGCATCGGCAAGTGGTACCGCACCGGCATCATCTGGTGGAATGTCATTGACGGCTGGCCCCAGATTTCCGACGCGGTGGTGGACTGGTACGGCACAAAAAAGCTGGCCTATTTCTACCTGAAAACCGTGCAGACGCCTTTCTGCCTGATGTGCGACGAGCCGGACGAAACGGGCAGCCTGACCCTCTGCGCCGCCAACGACACCCGGAAGACCGTCTGCGTCCGCTACACGGTGACGGAGCTGCTGACGGGCCGGACGGTGGCCTCCGGCAGCGCCGCCGTGCCGCCGGACGAGACGGCCCGGCTGTGCCGGTTCCCGGAGGAGGCGGGGGCCTACTACCGGATCGACTGGACCGGCGACTGCTGCGGCAGCAACCACTTCACCGGCCGGATCGGCGACGGCGTCCGGCTGGAGGACTACAGGACCATGCTGCGGGCCATGGGCTATGAGCAAAAGCTGGAGGGCTTCGGGGAAATAGATTAAGTAAAAGCATTTTACTTCTATTGATTTCCGACGGGGTGTGTGATATAATCACGAAAAACAACAAACCGATTACTGGCAGAAAACCGTGACGGATCTGATCGAAACGGGGGAAATCTCCGAGACGCGGATCAACGAGATCGTCCGGCGGATTCTCACCGTGAAATTTGAGCTGGGCCTGTTTGAGCATCCCTACACCGAGGAAACCTACTGGCAGCAGACCATCCGCTGCGAAAAGCACAAGAATATCGCCCGCCGGGCGGCGCTGGAATCGGTGACGCTGCTGAAAAACGACGGCATCCTGCCGCTGGACCCGGAAAAACTGACCTCCGTGGCCCTGATCGGCCACTCTTCCACCGACCTGGTGTTGGAGCAGAGCATTCAGATTTTTTGATTTCGGTGTTCAAAAGTAAAAATACAGCGCGCCGCGTCTGCGGTGCGCTGTACTGAACTTGTCGGAAAAGCCTGATGGGCTTTTCCGACAAAAGGATTGCAGGCTGCTGCGCGCACTCATCGTCCGCCAGCGACGGACGATTCGCACACTTGCAGCCTGATCGGTATTTTCTCCGACGTACACGCCGCCGGAGAAAATAATCTTATCTTATTCACCGCCTGCGGGCGGTGAACTCTGCGAGGCTTTTTGACGCACGGAATACAGCGCGCCGCGTCTGCGGTGCGCTGTATTCGTGAAGGGAAGCCCCTTATTTTTCCAGAATGGCCAGGCCGCCCATGGGCACCGGCAGCGTGGAAATGCCGTCAAAGGCCTTGGTAAAGGCGGCGGTTTCGTCGCCGTAGCAGTTGAAAATCCGCACCTGGTAGGTCCCTTCCAGCTCCAGCATCATCCGGTCGCAGGCACAGCCGTTGGCCAGATACAGCGTGTCCACCGGATCGGGCCGGATGCACTTGTCAATGGCATAGACGGCGGCGGCACATTCGCGGCCCTCCGTCACCTGGGCCCAGGTGTAAAGCAGGTGCGGCTCATAGGTACGCAGATTCCGGCTTTGCAGCAGGGACTTGTGAGCCTTCAGGAAATCCAGCCAGAATTTAGACATTCTGGCGGTTTCCGGGGTGATCCGGTCCAGCCGGGCGGAGTACTGCATGACGGAGAACATGACGCTGATGATTTGCAGTGCGTCGTTTTCCGGCCGCTCCTCCGGCGTGAACATCAGCATATCGGAGTGGACCGCCTGATCACCCATGAGCATCCGCAGGTCCAGCGAGGTGACCCGGTTCTTAATGAAATCGCCGGGGCAGTCGCCCACCCGGAACATATTGCCGAACCGTTTCATGTGGGGGCCGATGTAGGCTTCCCGGAATTCCAGCAGAATGTCCGGCTTGATGGCCTTCAGCCGGTCCATGATTTCGGCCATACACACGTCCACGGCGTCCTGCAGGGCGGGAATGTCCATTTTTTCGTTGTAGGGGGCGTTATCCGGACCGTCCCGCCAGCTGTCGATGAAGTCCAGCTTGAAGCCGTCCAGATTCCATTCCCGCAGTGCCTTCTCGTAGGTGCCGGCCAGAAAATCCCGGACTTCTTTGTAGCGTGGATCCAGCACGCCGGCCGGGAGATTGTCCTGCGTGTAGAGCATCATGGAGCGGAAATGCTCATAATGCTTGGAGTAGTAGCCTACGAAGGGGACGCTGTACCACAGGATGTACTTCATACCGATATCGTGGACTTTGGCCACATGGGCGGCCATATCCGGGAATTTCCCGGGGGCCGGTTCCCAGTCGCCGGTGTAGGCATAGCCGCCGGAGGAATCCTCGGTCTGCCAGCCGTCGTCCACAATGCACACATCGAAGCCCAGCGCCTTGGCCCGGCGGCACTCGGCCACCACGTCCTCGTCATGGATATCCTGATGGAAGGAATACCAGAAGGAGTAGGCCGGATCCTTGGCGGCGGCGGGAACGTAGGCCGGGGTCATGCCGCAGTCATTTTCCCACCAGTCGGCGGTGTCGGCCACGGCCTGCCGCAGCGTCACCGGTCGGGTGTCGATCCGCAGCGTCAGGTCCGCAGAGGTGCGGCCGGTGTACTGCCGAACGGGCAGGGTAAACCGGGGCGTCAGCAGACAGTTCCGGTCATCCAGTATGCTGTACAGACGGACGTACTTCCGGCATTCATCCAACGACCAGCAGCAGGCGTTGTTGCCAGAGCCGTCGAAAAAGCAGGTCAGCGGGGCGTGACTGGAAATCATGGAGAAGTAATTGTCGTCCCAGGCCCGGTAAATATTCCGGCAGAGCTGCAGGGAGGCGTCCCATTTATACAGGATATTCCGGATAGGATGGGTCCAGGAGACGGTGAACGCATCGTCCCGGGCGGCGTTTTCTTCCGTCCAGGTCAGGTGGAAGCGGTAGAAGGTAATGCCGTCCCGGGTTTCGACGGCTGAAAGCGCAAGATTCTGGCCCGGCGCCATGGTGACGGTAAAACGGTCGATGTTCTGTGTCATAACGACTCCTTTTTCAGAGGTTGACGATCAGGCCGTCGGTGGCCAGGAAGGTGGGCAGGGGCTTCAGGTCCTCCATGGTTTGCAGCAGGTACGGCATACTGTAGCTGGTGCGGTAGTGGTGGAAGCAGACCCGCTTGGTGGGGCACTGACGCAGAATGTCCGTGTAGGCCGTGGCGGGGAAGTGGACCGATTCGCACACCATCAGATCGGTGGGCACCGTCTTGGCGATTTCCGGGAAATCCACGGTGGGATGCTTCAGATCGCCGGTGAACAGCACGGTCTTGCCCTTGGCCTCCACCAGATAGGCGTGGGACTTGGGGCAGTGCTGGGTGGGAATGGCGGTGACCTTCAGATAGCCGTCATCGAAGAGAGGACCGGCGTGGACCTCCCGGAAGGGCAGCTCCCGCATGGTCACGCCCGACACACTCAGCCAGCTGCGGATGGCGTCGGCGCCTTCGATTTTCGGCAGGAAAATCTCCGGCTGGGCATTTTTATAGTACCAGCTCAGCAGGTCCACAAAGTTAATCAGCCCGTCGGCATGGTCGCCGTGCATATGGGTGATGAAAACGCCCTTCACATCGTCCGGGGAGATGCCCCGGGTGGCCAGATCCTCCATGACCTGAACACCCATGTCGATGAAATAGTAGCGGCCGGAGACCTCGATCATGATGCTGGTGCAGCGCTGATTGGGCTCCGGCAGGCCATGGCTGGTGCCGAGAAATGTAAGAGTCATTGTAACGTCCTTTCCGTGCGGCCGGGCCGCACACGTTGATTTGAAACCAACTGCTAGTTTATCACCGGGGTGCGGCAGCGTCAACTCGGCAAAAAGGTCAAAAAGCACTGCCTGATTTTGTGCAACATCACGAAAAAAGCGGAGCCGGGAGCCGGCTCCGCAGGGGCTTATCAGCGGTACATGGCCATATAGTCGCCGTGGGCCTCGATCAGCTCGTCCACCATCTTCGCCATGTCGTCGATGGACAGCTCGGCGGCGGTGTGGGGCTCCAGCATGACGGCCCGGAGAATATCCTCCCGCTTGCGGGTACGGGCCGCTTCGATGGTCAGCAGCTGGGTGTTGATGTTGGTCATGTTCATGGCCGCCAGCACCGGGGGCAGATGGCCCACATAGGTGGGATGGCAGCCCATGCCGTCGATGAGGCAGGGAACCTCCACGCAGGCCTGCTCCGGGAAGTCCTCGATGAGATGGCCGGCGTTCTGGACGTTGCCGCCGATCTTGATGGCGTTGCCGGTGTAAACCGCTTCCATAATGTAGGAGGCGTACTCCCGGGACCGCTCGTGGCCCAGCTTATCATCGCCCAGCAGATTCTGGCTCATGGTCTCCCATTCCTTGATCTGGTTGACACAGCGGCGGGGGTACTCGTCCAGCGGAATGTTGAACCGCTCCACCAGCTCCGGATACCGGGACTTCAGGTAGAAGGGGTTATATTCGGCGTTATGCTCGCTGGATTCGGTGCAGTAGTAGCCCAGCTTATCGATGTAGTCGAAGCGGACCATGTCGTGGTGCTTCTCTGCGGCGTTCTTTTCTTTGGCCCGGCGGCGGATTTCGGGGTAAAGATCGTTGCCGTCCCGGTCCTGAATCTTCAGCAGCCATGCCATGTGGTTGATGCCGGCAATCAGCTCCTTCCGGCCCTCCAGCTTGTCCTCCATATTCAGGCTCTTGAGCAGGTTTTCGGAGCAGACCTGCACGCTGTGACACAGGCCGATGGTCCGGATGCCGCTGTAGCGCTGGATGTAGCCCGTCAGCATGGCCATGGGGTTGGAGTAGTTGAGGAACAGCGCGTCGGGGCAGACCTCCTCCATATCCCGGGCGAAGCCCTCCATGACGGGGATGGTCCGCAGAGCCCGCATGATGCCGCCGATGCCCAGCGTGTCGGCGATGGTCTGGCGCAGGCCGTACTTCTTGGGGATTTCAAAGTCGATGATGGTGCAGGGATCGTAGCCGCCCACCTGAATGGCGTTGACCACGAAGGTGGCGCCCCGGAGGGCTTCCTTCCGGTTTTCCACGCCCAGATAGGGGGTGATGCGGGCCTTGCCGCCGTTGATGTTCCGGTTAATGGTGGACAGGATCCGGAAGCTCTCGTCCAGCCGCTGAGCACTGATGTCGTAGAGCGCAATGTCGCACTCCTGCAGGGCGGGGGTGCACATGACGTCGCCCAGCACGTTGCGGGCGAACACGGTGCTGCCGGCGCCCATGAAAGTGATTTTCAGCATGGAAAATTCCTCCTTGTTGATGGTGCTTCCAGTTTACTAAAAAAAGTTCCGGATGGCTATTGCAAAATGGAAGCGGAATTTGGTAAAATGGAGACCAAACAAGGAGGTGTGGATCATGGCGGAGGGCGCTGCGGGAACCGTGCGGGAGCACGCCATTGCGCCGGGCTGGTGGCACAGTGTGGTGCCGTTGGATTTCGGATTTGAAATCTGTGCGCCGCATCACAGCTTCGGGCCGGCCGTCCGGCGTTTTATTCTGATTCACTATGTGCTGGAGGGAGAGGGTACCTTCCTGCGGGGCGGGGAGACCTACCGGCTGGGCCGAGGGGACCTGTTCGTCATTCAGCCCGGCGAGGTCACTACCTACCGGGCCGACGGTGCCAACCCCTGGCAGTATTTCTGGATTGGTTTTCAGGCCGAATCCGTGCCGGAATTTCTCCGGCATCCGGTGCTGCGGCAGATGCCGGTGCGGGCGCTGTTTGAGGACGCCCGGGACCGGGAGCTGGCCGGGGACATGGACGGCTACTACTTTTCCATGCTCTATGAGGTCCTCTGGCGGCTGTCGGCGCATCTGTCCCGACCGGCGGGAAAGGCCAACCGCTATGCTGCCTATGTGAAGGTACTGCTGGAAACCAGCTATATGCGGCAGGTCAGCATTCAGCAGATTGCGGACAGCCTCCATATCGACCGGCGGTACCTGACCATCCTGTTCCGGGAGGCCTACGGCCTGCCGCCCCAGGCGTACCTGATGCAGCTGCGGCTGGAGCAGGCCCGGGAGCTGCTGGGGCAGGGCTACGGCGTGACGGAGGCGGCCACCATGGCCGGATTTACCGATTTATCCAATTTTTCACGACAATATAAACAACATTACGGAACGTGTCCCAGCCGTCAGCGCACCGCGCCGTGACGGGCCGGGGAAACAGAAAGGAGACAGCCTATGCTGTTGGGATTTGACATCGGCGGCACCAAATGCGCCGTCATTACCGCCGACGTGTGCGGCGAAACCATCACCGTCACCCGCAAGGAGAAGATTCCCACGGATCTTTCCGTGACACCGGAGGAAATGCTGGACCGGCTGGCGGCGCTTGCCGAGGGAATGCTCACCGAACGGCCGGAGGCCATCGGCGTTTCCTGCGGGGGACCGCTGGATTCGGCCCGGGGCGTGATTCTCGGCCCGCCGAATCTGCCGGGGTGGGGCCATGTGGAGATCGTGTCTCTGCTGGGCGCCCGCTTCGGCGTGCCGGTGAAGTTACAGAACGATGCCAACGCCTGCGCCGTGGCGGAGTGGAAATTCGGCGCCGGCCGGGGCTGCCGGAACATGGCGTTTCTGACCTTCGGCACCGGCCTGGGGGCGGGGCTGATTCTGGACGGCCGCCTGTACGTCGGCACCGGCGACAACGCCGGGGAATGCGGCCACATCCGGCTGGACCGGTTCGGCCCGGTGGGCTACGGCAAGGCCGGGTCCTTTGAGGGCTTCTGCAGCGGCGGAGGGCTGGCCCAGCTGGGCTACACCATGGCGCTGGAGCAGGCCCAGCAGGGCAATTATCCTGCCTACTTCCGCAAGGGCATGACGCCCGCCGACGTGACGGCCCGCACCGTGGCCGACGCGGTCCGGGCCGGGGACGAGACGGCCCGGCGGGTGTATGAGGTCTGTGGGGAGTATCTGGGCCGGGGCCTTTCGGTGCTGATTGACCTGCTGAACCCGGAGCGGATCGTACTGGGCAGCATTTTCGCCCGGAGCGGCGATCTGCTGCGCCCGGCCATGGAGCGCATGATCCGCCAGGAGGCGCTGGCCGCCGCGGCGGACTGCTGCGCCATTGTCCCGGCGGAGCTGGGAGAAGCCATCGGAGATTATGCCGCCATTGCGACGGCCATGCTGTAACAGAAGGAGAGAATCATCATGGAAAAGGAACTTTATTCCCGTTATCCGGCGCTGGAAGAATGCCGCGATGCCATTGAAGCGGCCCGGGAGGCATGGATTTCCTGTTATGAGCAGGGCGGCAAGCTGCTGATCTGCGGCAACGGCGGCAGCTGCGCCGACGCGTCACACATTGTGGGCGAGCTGATGAAGGGCTTTCTGAAAAAGCGCCCGCTGTCCGCCGCCCGGAAGGCCGCCATGAAGGCCCGCTGCCCGGAACTGGAGGAGGAAGCGCTGAACCGGCTTCAGGGCGGCCTGCCTGCGGTGGCGCTGCCGGCCTTCGACGCGCTGAACAGCGCCTTCTGCAACGACGTGGATCCGGAGCTGATCTACGCCCAGCCGCTGATGGGTCTGGGCCGCCCCGGGGATATGCTGTTGTGCATCAGCACCTCCGGCAACTCCAAAAACGTGATGGCGGCGGCAAAGGTCGGCAAGGCCCTGGGCCTGACGGTGCTGGGTCTCACGGGCCGCAGCGGCGGCAAGCTGAAGGAGCTGGCGGGTCTGTGCATCTGCGTGCCGGAGACCGAAACCTTCAAGGTACAGGAGCTGCACTTGCCGGTGTACCATTACCTGTGCGCCGAAACGGAAGCCCATTTCTTCGCGGAATAACAAAAAAGGAGACCGGTTATGAAGCCGTGGCAGCATTTCAAAACAATCACCAAGCACCGCCTTCTTGTGATGGGCGGCTGCTTCCGGGTGGGCCTGATCCGGCAGGGACTGACCCACGATCTTTCCAAGTATTCCCCGGTGGAATTCTGGACCGGCGCCCGGTACTATCAGGGCAACCGCAGCCCCAATTCCGCCGAACGGGAGGAAAAGGGGTATTCCGAGGCGTGGATGCACCACAAGGGGCGCAATAAGCACCACTATGAATACTGGACGGACCTGAACCGGCAGACCCGGCGCTATGAGCCGGTGGAAATGCCCCGGCGCTATCTGGTGGAGATGGTGATGGACCGGCGGGCGGCCTGCATGACCTATCAGGGCGCGGCCTATACGCCGGCGTCGCCACTGAACTATTTTCTCGGCAGCATGGAGCGGGAGCGGATGCATCCGGCCACCCGCCGCCAGCTGGAGTACATTCTGACCATGCTCCGGGACCGGGGCGAAAAGGAAATCTTCCGCTATCTGCGCCGGGTGGTGCTGAAGGGCAAGCCCTTCCCGCCGGAGGTCGAAGGATAACAATCCGCCGCAAAGCAGGACGCTTTGCGGCGGAAATTCTGTGTTTCAGAGATTGACACCGTCGGCCTTCAGCTGGCGTCGCAGATCGGCAGGGTCCAATTGCCAGGCATCCGTTCCGGCTGCGGCGGCCAGCGCGGAAGCAGCTCGGCTCACTGCCTTTGACAACGGCTGCGCCGCTTTGCACGGCGAGGTCCGCATCGCCGGTGGCATCGATCAAAACGGCGGCGTGAATCCGGATGAGTCCGCTTTCGGTGGATACGAGGACCGTTTGAATGGTATCGTGTTCCGTTTCGCAGGCGATAAGCGAGGTGTGGAGCATCAACTGCACACCGGCTTTTTCGCAGGTTTCCAGAAGCACATATTTCAGAATATGGGGCGCGGCGATGCTGTTGGCGGTTCCCTCTACGCCCCGTGCCGCGCCGCGGCAATGGCGGCGGCACAGCCGGCGACACCGCCGCCGATTACGACCGTATCAAAAGTCATTTCTTTTTCGATTCTGAGCGTTGCAACTGTATTCACAGGAATTTCCACCTTTGCCAATTTTATTCGGATTGATGCTTGCAAAGCGCTTCTCGGACGGACCGGGACAGGGCGCGCATCTGCGGGGCGGAGAGCTTGCAGTGCAGAGAAAAATCGGGGACGGTGCGGCGGATCAGCGCCCGGACGGCGGCACGGCCGATCCGGCTTTCCAGAAGCGCCAGGGCGCAGGCATCCTGCATGGCGTCCCGGAAGGCGGCCAGCCGGATGGACGGCTCCACGTTTTCCCCGTCCGGATAGACCAGGTACGAGGTGCCGCCGGAGAAGTCGCCGCCCATGTCGCCGCTGATGCGGGGGTCGAGGATGCGGCGGGAGAGCGTATTGTGGTGGGCGTTGAAGCCCCAGTGGAGAAAGCCCTGCAGATTCAGATCGTACAGCTGCCAACCCAGAATCCGGCTGCGGACCGGGGACATCCCGATGAGCCGATTGGGCAGATAGGAGCCGGACTGGCCGCCGGTGAAATACAGCCACAGCGGTGCGGCCTTCCCGAGAAACGCATCGATGCGGTTGGAGGCGACGATGGGCGTCTGCACCAGCCCCTCCTCATAAAACCGGAATTCCGACAGCGCATCGCCGCTGGGAAGGCTCTCCAGCTCCCTGTGCAGAAACGCGGCGGCGGAGCGGTAGCTTTCCAGCCACTGGGGGGCCGGTTCGTCGGAAATGTGGAAGAAAAACGACTGCGTCAGCCCTTTTTCCCGCAGGAATATTTTCAGTTCCGTCAGATAGGCGTGCAGAAATGCCCGATAGTCCGGACTGTCCGCGGCGGTGTCCCAGCCGAACAGGCGGACCGTCCGGCCGTTTTCTGTAGCGACGATTTTCGGCGCGTGCTCGGCGCCCCACTGGGTGAACAGGTGGCTGTGCTCAAAATACCGGATGCCGCAGTCCCGGGCCAGATCGACAAACCGTTCCAGATCGGAAAAATCAAAGGCGTAGCCGCCGTTTTTCTTTTCCACGCCGATCAGCTGGACGGTTTGGCGTTCCTGGCCGATGGGGGTGTCCAGCGGCGGCGTAAAGGCAGGCACCAGCGCCATATTCTGGCCGTTCTGGGCGGCCAGCCGCAGATACCGGCCTACCACCGTCCAGAACCGGTCCGTCCAGGGGGCGGCGCCGGAAAAATGGGCCATGCAGTCGTAGTGGAGCCAGTTGGTTGCGATGATCTGCTGGGGCGGCAGGCACACCGGCAGCACGGTGAGGGAAAACTGCACGCGGGCCTGCTCTTCCCGGGGAAGGGTCTCCCCGCGCCAGTTCATGCCGCCGGAGAGGAACCGGACGGTGACGGGATAGACGCCCGGCTCCAGCGGCACGGCCTCCTCGTTGAGGTGAAACCAGACGGATTTCCAGAAGCCTGCCGGGACGGTCAGGGCTTCTCCCGGCGCCAGCGGATGCAGGCGGTCCGGGTACAGGCCCGGCGTCCGCCGGTCCATCCAGTCGTCGGTTCCGGCGTAGCCCACCCGGACCGTGGGGGTCAGCTCGACGGTGTAGACGCGGATCCGGTCGGCCAGAGGCGAGTCCACCTCCGGAATCAGGGTAATCCATTCGGATTCCCCCGGCGCGATGTCGGGCCGCAGAGCGGCCTGGAAGGAAAAGGCTTCGTTACGCAGCAGCGGCGGAAAATCGGCGGGGCAGGATTCCGGCGCGGCGTCGGGGTAAACGACGGTCAGACCGTCCAGCACGGCGGCAGTCAGCTTCATGGCGCACCTCGTTTTTTCTTTCAGCATACCACAGCCGCCGCCGGATGTAAAGAAAAAGCGGCGGCGGATTTGACATTCCTCCGACTTGGTGGTATGATCGTGGCAGAATCCGACGAAATGGGAGGAACGCAATCATGACGGCTTATCCGGATTTGTCCTATCTGCCTGACGGAAGCGAGAAGCACAAGCTGGACGTTTTTCTGCCGGAAACGAAAAACTTTTCCACAATCATCTGGTTTCACGGCGGCGGCCTGACCGGCGGGAGCCGGAAGGACCCGGATTACCCCGGTATTTTCACGGCCATGGGCTTCGGCTTCGTGTCCGCCGAATACCGGCTGTATCCGGAGGCAAAATTTCCGGATTTTGCGGAGGATGCGGCCGCTGCGGTGGCCTATACGCTGGACCATGCCGCCGCATGGGGCGGAAACGGCCGGGTGTTCGTCTCCGGCGAGTCGGCGGGAGCCTACCTGACCATGTTGCTTTGCCTGAATCCGGCCTATCTGACGGCGGTCGGCGCCGACCGGAGCCGGATTGACGGCTACCTGTCCGACAGCGCCCAGATGTTCTGTCATTTCCGGGTGCTGGAGGAGCTGGGGCTGGACAGTCGGCTGGAGCGGATCGACTGCCACGCGCCGATTTTCTATCTGCGGCCGGACATGGACCTGCCGCCGCTGCTGCTGGTGTGCTACGAGGACGACATGACCTGCCGCCCGGAGGAGACGGCGCTGTTTGACGCCAGCGCCCGCCGCCTGAATCCCAATGCCATGATCCGGTTCCGGCGTCTTCCCGGCGGCCACTGCGGCCGACCCCGGGGGCAGGACGGGAAAATGCTGCTGCCGGAGGTGTTCCGGACGTTTCTGGAAGAAGTCGGGGAGAACAAGGAGAAATAAGATGAATATTCTTGCCATCGGAAACAGCTTTTCGCAGGACGCCACCCGCTATCTCAAGCAGATCGGCGATTCGGCGCTGACGGACCTGTATGTGGTGAATCTGTACATCGGCGGCTGCCCGCTGGGGCGCCACGCCGACAACGCCCGGGCGGATCGGGCCGCCTATGCCTACGAGCGGGGCGGCGTGCCAAGCAATCGGACGGTTTCCATCCGGGAGGCGCTGGAAGAGCGGCCGTGGGACGTGGTGACCGTCCAGCAGGCCAGCCACGATTCCGGAATGCCGGAAACCTACGAGCCTTACGGCACAGAGCTGCTGGATTATGTCCGCGGCTATGCGCCCCAGGCGAAGATTTATTTTCACATGACCTGGGCCTATGAGACGGACAGCACCCACGATGCCTTCCCCCGGTACCACCGGGACCAGCAGGAGATGTACCGCCGCATCTGCCAGGCGACGGAAGCCTTTACCGCGGCCCATGACCTGCCGGTGATTCCGGCGGGCAAGGTGATTCAGGCCCTGCGGCAGACGCCGGAATTCGACTACGCCCACGGCGGAATGTCCCTCAACCGGGACGGCTTTCACATGAGCCGGGATTACGGCCGCTATGCCGTGGCGGCAACCTGGTTCGAGACGCTGACCGGCAGCGACATCCGCACGGTGCCCTTTGCCCCGGACTGCGCGGACCCGGCGAGGATCGACCTGATCCGCCGGACGGTCCACGAAATCTGCACCAAGTAAAAAATTTCCCCTGCCGGTTGCCCGGCAGGGGATTGCTTTTTACAGGCGGACGCCGTTGACGGAGACGTCCCGGCTGTGGGAGACGGTGACCTTTTCTTCCCAGAATACATCATTCTGCGGGCAGAAGTCGTCGGCATTGTACTCCTGTCGGCAGTGGCTGGCCAGCAGCACGGCGCCCGGCTCCAGATGAAGGCCGCCGTTGCTTTTCAGGTACAGGGTACCGGTCCGGTAGATACCGGGCGGAACCAGCACCATACCGCCTGCGTCAATGGCCTTCTGAATGGCGGCAGTGTCGAGGGCCTGCCCGTCGCCCACCGCGCCGTAGTCACGAATGTTCTGCATTGCTGCATCCCCCTTTTGGGGATAGTCTACCACGGCGGCCCGGGAAAGCCAACGAAATGAGAAACGAAACGTTACGAAACATCAGGCCCGGGGAGCCAGAATCAGCTCGGCGTTTTCCGAAATGGAGTCCAGCTCCGCGTGATCCTGGAACCGGAAGGCCGGGGCGGCGCCGTCGCTGTAAAGCTCCAGCACGTCTATGGTATTGGATTCCCGGAGCAGCTCGCCGGGGACGTAGAGGGTGTCCTGGGGACCGACGGCCCAGTAGCGGCCCAGGTGGAAGCCGTTGATCCAGACGCAGCCCTTGGCGGCGCCGGGCACCCGGAAGTTCAGGAACGTATCCACCCCGGGCACGGCGGAGAAGGTGCCCCGCAGCAGCCGCGGCTGGGGCTTGCCGTCCGGGACCGGGGGCGTACCGGTGCGGAGGGCGGCGTCCACGGCGGGGTAGTGCATGGGCAGGCTCCGGTTTTCCCAACCGGTGATCAGCCCCTTGCTGTACATCATGGTGCCGTCCGGGTTGCGGACGTCCAGCTGTGCAAATTCCAGAATGCCCTTCCGGTCGGTCAGCATCGGCGCGCCGTAGCCGATGCGGCCCATGTTTTCCACCAGCAGGTCGATCCGCACCGACGGCCCGGTGATTTGGAAGGTGATCCGGGGATCGGGACGGTCCCGGTAGTAAGTGCCCCGGTACTGCCCGTCCAGATACAGGTCGGCCCGGTCGTGCAGCCCCCGCAGGTGCAGGCAGAAGACGCTGTCCGGATCGGTACGCAGCAGGTGGGTGGTGTAGAGGATCCAGCCGTAGCTCTGGCCCATGGATTCCATGGTGCGGAAATTGCCGGAGACCGCGCGGCGGCTTGTCAGCGTATCCAGCCGGGAAAAGACCGGCACGGCAGCCTGCCAGTCAATCGGCCCGGGCACCTGCACCGGCGCATCGGCAGGAATCGGCGGCAGGGAAGATTCCGGGATGCCCCGGTAATCGGCCAGCACCTTCCGGCACTGCCGGTATTTTTCCGTGGCGTTGCCCGCCTCCGAGACCAACGCGTCGGTGTCATAGCTGGTGGTGAAGGGCAGATAGCGGTCCTTGGCCCCGGGCACGTCGGCCCGGTACACGGCATGGAGCGCGCCGCTGAAAAAGCCGAAGCTGGTGCCGCCGCAGAACATATAGAAGTTGACGCAGGCGCCGGTCTGCAGGGCCTCGCGGTAATGCTCCGCCACGGTTTCCGGCTTCTGCCGGGGCAGCACGCCGCCCCACTGCTGGGCGCAGCCGCCCCACATTTCGCTGATCAGCGGCGGGAAGCCGGTCTGGAACCGCCGCCACTGGGCGATCGCGTCCTCCACATGATCCCGCAGGTCCAGGCCGGACCAAATGGACGGAAAGCCGCCGAAGGTCTGCTTGTACAGATCCGGCCCGTCTGCCGTGTAAAACGGCACGTCCACGCCGAAGCGTTCGTACTGGGCCTTCAGCTGCTCCAGATAGGCCAGGTCGTTGCCGAAGCTGCCGTACTCGTTTTCCAGCGCCACGGCCAGAATCGGCCCGCCGTGGGTGGACAGCATGGGGACGAATTCCCGGCACAGCCGCCGGTTGTAATCCTCCAGATGGGCAAGATACCGCTCGTCGCAGGTGCGGACGCAGGTGTCCGGCTCCCGCAGGAGCCAGGCGGGCAGGCCGCCGAAATCGCACTCGGAGCAGATGTAGGGCGACGGGCGGAGCAGCACATACAGCCCCTCCTGCTGACACAATGCGAGAAAGGCCTTCAGATTCAGGTGGCCGTCAAAGCAGAACCGGCCTTTTTCCGGTTCGTGCAGATTCCAGGGGACATAGGTCTGGACGGTGTTCAGGCCGAAGGCCCTCATCAGCCGCAGCCGCCGCTGCCACCCGCCGGGCAGGCAGCGGAAGTAGTGAAAATCGCCGGAGGCCAGATAAAAGGGCTGGCCGTCCAGCCGGAGCGCGTTGTTTTCAATGGTAAGCAGCGCCATGGGAGCATCCCTTCCTTTCACCTGTCATGGTAACGGAACGGCGGGAAAAAAGCAATGGACAGTCCGGGGATTTTATGGATAAAACAAACATTTTACCGCCCCGCCCGCTCCGGCAGGGCGGACAGGCCGCTTTTCCGGAATTCCAGCGGGCTATAGCCGGTGCGCTGCCGGAAGACGGTGCCCAGCGCGCCGCTGTCGGCAAAGCCGCAGGCCTCCGCCACGGCCTCCACCGACAGGTCCGTGCCGTGGAGCAGCAGGGCGGCGGCGCTGAGCTTCTCCCGCAGGACGTAGGCGTGGAGCGTCATGCCGGTGCAGGCCTTGAACATCCGGTTGAGGTAGAGAGCGTTGTAGCCAACGGCGGCGGCGATTTCTTCGTTGGGCAGCGGGCGCTGATAGTGCGATTTGATGTAGTGGACGGCCCGATAGACCGGCGGGGCCATTTTTTCCCGGGGCTGGAGCCGCCGCCGGAGCAGATCACTGAGGGCCTCCTTCAAAATGGCGCTGCACAGCAGGCCGGAGCAGACGTCGGGGAACTGAAACGCCACCACCAGCCGGTTCAGCGGCGTTTCCAGAAAGGAGCAGCCCTCCAGCACAAAGGGCCGGGCCAGCTCCGCCGGGGGATGGTGCTCGAAGACGAGGGACGGGTCGAATTCTGCCTCCGGCGAGGGATCCAGCGCCTTGGGGCGGCTGCGCTGGCTCTGGTCCAGGTCGAAATTCAGGGAAATGACCCGCATCAGGCTGCGGGTGTAGTAGGGCGTTTCCGGCGGCAGGAAAACGGCGCAGCCGTCGGTGAGGGGGATTTCCCCGGTTTTCAGAATCAGGGTGCCGCTGCCCCGCAGCACATAAAACAGCCGGTAGTCGTAAGCCATCCGGAACGACCGCCCGTTGAGCAGCGAGGGCTGGACGTCGGCATAGCGCAGGAAGGGATTCAGGTCGGCAAGTTCCATGGGTTTTCTCCAAAAGTATGTTTTCCGGAAATTCAGGTATGTTTCCGTACTGGAAGAATATCACGAAACGGCGGTATAATCAAGTCGGAAACAGAAGTTTTCCGAATGATATGTGACTGATTTTTTGGGAGGAGCAAAAAGATGGGTATTAAAATCGGCGTTGTGGGCTGCGGCTTTTTCTCGGCGGATTTCATCCGGCTGTTTTCACTTCATCCGGATGTGGAGGAGGTAGCCGTGGCGGACGTGGTGGAGCAGCGCGCCCGGGAGACGGCGGAAAAGTTCCACCTCAAGCGCTATTTTACTTCCTTTGAGGAGATGCTGGACAAGGCACCGGATCTGGACAGCATTGCCATTTTCACCCAGCGGCATCTCCATGGCCCCATGGTCATCGAGGCGCTGCAGCGGGGCAAGAACGTCTATTCGGCCGTGCCCATCGGCTGCACGGTGGACGAGATCCGGCAGATTCTGGAACTGACGGAGAAAACCCGGAAGATTTACATGATGGGCGAGACCTGCTACTACTATCCCTGCGCCATCTACTGCCGGGAACACTACGAAAAGGGCGATTTTGGCAACTTTGTTTACGGCGAAGCCCAGTATTACCACGATATCTGCGAAATGTACAACGATTTCAAGCATTCCGGCGGTGAGCACTGGCAGCGGGCGGCGGGCATTCCGCCCATGTTCTACCCCACCCACTCCATTTCCATGGTGTTCTCGGCCATCCATCAGCACGCGCTGAAGGTATCCTGCATGGGCCTGCGGGATCATCATGAGGACAACATCTACGGCGAGGGGAAGAACAACTGGGACAACCCCTTCAGCAACGAGACGGCCATCTTCCAGATGTCCGGCGGCGGCGTGGTGCGGATCAACGAATTCCGCCGGGTTGGCATCAACAAGCCCTCGTCCTACATTACCTGCTTCTACGGCGACAAGGGCGCCTACGAATGCTCGGTGACCCATCACAGCTTCCAGAAGGGCGTGGCCAGCGGCGAAACGCCGTATCTGGAGGACGTGGGGCCGCTGGTGAATACGGAGCGGTACAACGAGGAGCTGCCCACCATGGATTTGCAGCACGGGCCGATTTCCGTACGCTACATTGAGGGCTTTGCCAAAATTCAGGACCGGAGCCGCCTGCCGGTGGAATTCCGGAATCCGGAGGCCCATTCCCACTATAATTCCCACCCCTTCCTGGTGGATGATTTCGTCCGGGCGGTGCTGTCCGGCAAGCTGCCCCCCAACAACGCCTGGGATGCGGCACGGTACATGATTCCCGGCCTGATTGCCCACGAATCGGCGCTGCAGGGCGGCGTGCTGCTGGATATTCCCGATTTCGGCGACGCACCGGCGGACTGGGAGAAGCTGACCTTTGAAAAGAAGGACTATTACGAGGTGCCCAAGCATGCCTGAGGTCAGCGCCTGCATCGATATGATGTTTCCGGAGCTTCCCTTCGAGGCCCGGCCGGAGGCGGCGGCCGCCTGCGGCCTGAGTGCGATGGAGTTCTGGAAATGGTCCAATAAGAATCTGCCCGCCGTCCGGCGGGAGCTGGACCGGCTGAAACTGGATTTCACCGTGTTCAACGTGGACAGCCGGGACGAGAAGCTGTCCTACGCCCTGTCCCGGGGTATTCTGAACCTGGGGCAGAAGGAGGTCTTCGTGGGGGCGGTGCGGGAGAGCATCCCGGCCTACCACCTGCTGGAGGC
Source organism: uncultured Eubacteriales bacterium (assembly GCA_905205195.1). Lineage (GTDB taxonomy): Bacteria > Bacillota > Clostridia > Oscillospirales > Oscillospiraceae > Faecousia. The sequence continues at coordinate 6,224 of CAJLCS010000028.1, read as the reverse complement.
CCGGGGCATGATCGTCCTGCTGGGCGAGGAAACGGATGCCATTGCACCGGAGGTCCAGCTGGAAAACGCCTATGCCGCGCTGGCGTCGGCGGCGGAGGTGGCGGAAAAGGCCAATGTGACGCTGGTGGTGGAGCCGCTGAACAACGTGGACCGGCTCCACTACTGGATGCCCCATGTGACGCCGGTGCTGGCCCTTCTGAAGCGGGTGGGCAGCGACCATGTGAAGCTTCTGTATGATCTGTATCATCAGAATGTGATGGGGGACTTTTCCATGGAGGAGATCCGGGCGAACATCGGCCGGATCGGCCATTTTCATGTGGCCGACGCGCCGGGACGCCACGAGCCGGGGACCGGCACGGTGGATTACGTCTCCGTTCTGCGGGAAATCGCGGCCCTGCCCTACACCGGCACGGTGGGTCTGGAATACCGGGCCACCCGGCCGGTAGGGGAGACGCTGGGCTTTTTGAAGGAGGCGGGATACCTTGTTTAAGGCGGCACTGATCGGCGCCGGTATGATTGCGGGGGCGGCCCATGTGCCGGCCTACCGCAGCTGCGGCGACGCTTTCTCCGTGGAGGCGGTGGCGGATCTCAACGAGGCTGCCGCCCGGGATATGGCAGGAAAGTACGGCATTCCCCGGTATTACACCGACTGCGCCCGGATGCTGGAGGAGGTCCGGCCGGATGTGGTGTCGGTGTGCGTGCCCAACGCCTTCCACAAGCAGTACGTCCGGCTGGCGCTGGAGCACGGCGCCAACGTGCTGTGCGAAAAGCCGGTGGCGGTGACCTATGCCGACGCGGTGGAGCTTTACGATCTGGCCCGGCGGCAGAACCGGGTGCTGATGGCCTGCCAGAGTATGCGCTATACGCCGGACCGGCTGGCGCTGAAGGCCATGATCGACCGGGGCGAGGTGGGGGACGTGTACTACGCCGCCTTTCAGCGGATCCGGCGGCGGGGCATTCCCACCTGGGGCACCTTCCATATGAAGCGCTTCAGCGGCGGCGGCGCCATGATCGATCTGGGCGTGCATATGCTGGACGCCATGCTGTGGCTGCTGGGCAATCCGGAAATTGTGTCCGTGTCCGGCAGCGCGGGTATCCACCATGCGGCGGAGCTGGGGGATCTGGTTTCCAGCGGCGCCCGGACGGGCACCGTGGACCATGCCCGCCGGTTCCGGCCGGAGGAAATGGACGTGGAGGACTTTGCGGCGGGATCGATTCTGTTCCGGAACGGCGCGACGGCCCAGTTTATCTCGGCCTGGGCGGCCAACCTGCCGGAAAGCTCCGAGATCCGGGTGACCGGACAGCGCAGCGGCGTGGTGATTCCGGAGGGACTGATTTACAGCGGCGATACGCCGCCCCGGCCGCTGGAAATCCGGCCGGACCCCTATGGGGCGGAAGCGTTTCCCGGCCATTTCCACATCATGCACCATCTGGCCCGGGTCCTGCGGGGGGAGGCGGCGCCGGAGATCACCCCGGCCCAGACCATTCTGGTTTCGGCAGTGCTGGACCTGTTCTACCGGGCGGCGGCCAGGAAGCAGAGCGTGGCCTTCGCGGAGCTGACCGAAGAGACATCCAAATAAAAAGCAGCCGCAGGGCGTTCCGTCGGGAGCGTCCTGCGGCTGTTTGATGGTTTAGTGGCCGACATCTTTCCGGTATTGCAGCGGCGTCATGCCCGTTTCCCGGCGGAACAGCATGGAAAACTGCGAGCAGTTGGAAAAACCGCAGCGATAGGCGATTTCCGTGCAGGAATCCTCCGTCCCGGCCAGACGGGCTTTGGCGGCATCCAGACGGCAGCGGAGCAGATACTGCTGAGGCGACAGCCCCAGACATTGGCGGAACCGGTGCTGGAAATAGTCGTAGCTCAGGTTCATCTGGGCGGCAAGCCGGGAAAGCACGATGCGGTCGTAGTAATTTTCCCGCAGGAAGTTGGCCACATATTCAAAGTTTTTCGGTCCAGAGACGTCGCCGCGCATCCGCTCCAGCGTGACGCGCAGCTCCAGCAGCCCGGCTCGGAGCATTTCCCGGTAGCCGCTGCGCTGGAGCGTGGCCTCCTCCAGCATGGACATGGCCAGCCGGAACACGGTGCCGTCGGTGTCGGCGGCCACCGTGACGGCGGCGGGCCGGTCCCAGTCAAAACCAAGACATAACACGGCGCCGTCCGCCCGGTGGGTTTCGTCGTGGACCACCTCCGGCGGGATCAGGGCGAAGGTACCGGCGGTAAAGGTGTGCGTTTCGCCGCCGATGACGGTGGTGCCGCTGCCGCTGAGGTAGCAGACCAGCTCGCAGTGGGGGTGGCTGTGGGCCGGGACCACGGTACCGGCGCGCTTCCGGCCCTGCCAGCCGGTGTGCAGACGAAGATTTTCCATCTCGCTTCCTCCCGCAGAAGTCGTTTTCCCTTATCATAGCCTGCTTTCATCCGAAAAGCAAGGGGCGGAAAGCCAATTCGTGATAAAAAGGAAACCACTCCGCTATAGTACGCCGCCCGGCGGGTCGGTATAATCACCTTGAGGTGATCAACATGACAACCGCACAATTCCTGACCAATCTGGAAACGCCCACCGGCATCGTGGACGTGGTTCTGGACACGGATACCTACAACGAAATCGACGACCAGTTCGCCCTGTCCTATCTCATCCGCTCGCCGGAGCGGATCAACGTCAAGGGCTTCTGCGCGGCCCCCTTCTTCAATGCCAATTCCTCCTCGCCGGAGGACGGCATGGAGAAAAGCTACGACGAAATCCACAACCTGCTGCGTCTGGCGGGGCGGGAGGATCTGCTGCCGCTGGTATACCGCGGCTCCCGCCGGTATCTGCCCGACGAACAGACGCCGGTGCCGTCGGAGGCGGCGGACTTTCTGGCCAGGCTGGCGGAGGACTATTCTCCGGAGCGCCCGCTGTACATCGTGGCCATCGGCGCCATCACCAACGTGGCCTCGGCCCTGCTGCACAACCCCGGCATGAAGGAAAAGGTGGTGCTGGTCTGGCTGGGCGGCCATGCCCACCACTGGAACCACACCGCGGAATTCAACATGATGCAGGATGTGGCCGCTGCCCGGATCGTGTTCGGCTGCGGCGTACCGCTGGTTCAGCTGCCCTGCTGCGGCGTGGTGGACCGGTTTACCGTGTCCCGGTGGGAGCTGGAGCACTGGCTCAAGGGCAAAAATCCCCTGGCCGACTATCTGGCGGACCATACCATTGAAGCGGCGGAGTCCTATGCGGCCGGCACCCCCTGGACCCGGGTGGTGTGGGACGTGACGGCGGTGGCCTGGCTGCTCAACGACGGGCAGCGGTTCCTGTCCGACGAGCTGCGGCACAGCCCCATTCCGGAATACGACCATCATTATGGCTTCGACAATACCCGGCATTTTATGAAGTACGTCACGTCGGTCAACCGGGATGCCCTGTTCCGGGATCTGTTTGAAAAGCTGGCGAAGGTATGACGGTTTACAATCTCGGTTCCCTGAATATTGATTATGTCTACCGGGTGGACCATTTTGTCCGGCCCGGCGAGACGTTGACCGCCGACTCCATGGCGATTTTCCCCGGCGGCAAAGGCCTGAATCAGTCGGTGGCGCTGGCCAGAGCCGGGGCTTCCGTCCGGCACTGCGGCCGGATCGGTCAGGACGGTGCCTTCCTCCGGGAAATCCTCCGGGAAGCTGGGGCGGACGTCCGCCATGTGGAAACGGACGCCGGTCCCACCGGCCACGCCCTGATTCAGGTGGAGCAGAGCGGGCAGAACTGCATTCTGCTCTATCCCGGGACCAACCGGACCATGACGGAAGAATTTATCCGCCGCGCGCTGGCGGAGGCCGGGCGGGGGGACATTCTGCTGCTGCAGAACGAAACAAACGGCCTGGAGGCGGCGTTTGCCATCGCGGCGGAGAAGAATATGCGGATTGCCCTGAACCCGTCGCCCTTTGACGCGCGGCTGAAGGACCTGCCGCTGGAGCAGGTGTCCTGGTGGCTGTGCAACGAGGTGGAGGGGGCGGCCCTCACCGGCGAGACGGAGCCGGAGGCTATGGCCCGGTGCTTCCGCCGCCGCTATCCCCACGGCGCGCTGGTGCTGACGCTGGGCGGCGACGGCTGCCTGTACGGCGACGGGGACGGGCTGCGGCGTCAGGCGGCGTTTTCCGTCCCGGCGGTGGACACCACGGCGGCAGGGGATACCTTTACGGGGTATTTCCTGGCCGGTATCGCAGCCGGACGTCCGGTGGAGGAAACGCTGCGGCAGGCATCCGCGGCGGCGGCCCTGGCGGTGTCCCGGCCCGGCGCGTCGGTTTCCGTGCCCACCATGGCCGAAACCCTGCAATTTCTACAAGCATAATGGACGGCCCCGCAGCGGAAATGCTGCGGGGCCGGTCTTTACGGAAACTTAATGAAATTTAAGGAACAGTTCAGTTTCTTTTCGTTGTGCTTCCCGGGCGGCGTTGCTATAATGAAGGCAAGATCGCGGCGGCAGCCGCACAAGGAGGTATTTTTATGAGAAAAGCAACCAGACGGATGGCGCTGGCACTGGCCCTGTCTGCGGCGCTGCTGCTGGGCGGCTGCGGCACGGACACGGCGGCGGTGTATGTGCAGCGGGTGTCGGCCCTGTCCGGCTCCGGAATTTCCGCGGGAGACCGGTTTGCGGGGGTGGTGGTGTCCGAGAACGTGACGGAGATCAAAAAGGACGCCGATAAAACCGTGGCGGAGCTGCTGGTGAAATCCGGCGACGACGTGAAGAAGGATCAGCCCCTTTTCAGCTACGATACCGAGGAGCTGCAGCTCAGCCTGGACAAAAAGAAGCTGGAAAAGGAGCAGCTGGAGGCATCTATCGAAAACTACAAGTCCCAGATCAGCGAGCTGGAGAACGAGCGGGCCAACGCCTCCGGCAACAACCAGCTTCAGTACACCGTCCAGATTCAGCAGGCCCAGCTGGACCTGAAAGAGGCGGAACTGAACCTGAAGGCCAAGGAGGCAGAGGTTTCTCAGGCCGAGGCGCTGGTGCAGAACGCCCAGGTGCTCTCGCCGGTGGACGGGCGGATCCAGTCCATCAGCGAGTCCGGCACCGATAACTCCGGCAATCCGGTGGCCTACATCACCATTCAGCAGACCGGCGCATACCGGGTGAAGGGGACCATCAACGAGCTGCAGCGGGGCAGCCTGCAGGAGGGGGAGCAGGTCCGGATTCTCTCCCGGACCGACGAGAGCCAGTCCTGGACCGGTACGATCAGCAAGATCGACTATGAAAACCCCTCTCAGGGCAATGACAACAATTCTTCGATGGGCATCAGCGCGGATCAGATGACGTCCAGCAGCAAGTATCCCTTCTATATTGAGCTGGACGGCACGGACGGCCTGCTTCTGGGGCAGCACGTTTATATCACGCTGGGTCTGGGCGACGATACGGTGGTGCCCGGTGTCAGCCTTAGCGCCGCCTATGTGTGCTACAACGACGACGGCAGCGCCTACGTCTGGGCCGACAAGAACGGCAAGCTGGAAAAGCGGGCCGTGACGCTGGGGGATTATCAGGAAATGACGGATACCTACGGCGTGCTGGAGGGCCTCAGCGAGGATGATTATGTGGCCTTCCCCGACGAGACGCTGTGCAAGCCCGGTGCGGCCACGACGAAAACCGCGCCGGTGGTGACCCAGCCGGATACACCGGAGGACAAGCCGGATACACCGGAGGACAAGCCGGATCCCATGCCGGCGGCGTAAGGCGGTGCGGCCATGAGTATTCTGGAATTAAAGGACATCTGCAAGGACTATACCCAGGGCAAGGAGCCGGTGCGGGTCCTGAAAAACATCAACCTGACGGTGGAGCAGGGGGACTATCTGGCCATCATGGGTCCCTCCGGCTCCGGCAAGACCACGCTGATGAACATCATCGGCTGCCTGGACCTGCCCACCTCCGGCAGCTATGTGCTGGACGGGAAAAAGATGGAGGAGCTGTCCGACGACGCGCTGGCGGAGATCCGCAACCGGTACATCGGCTTCGTGTTTCAGGGCTTCTACCTGCTGCCGAAAATGGATGCGCTGGACAACGTGGCGCTGCCGCTGCTGTATGCCGGGGTGCCGCTGAAGGAGCGCCGGGCCAGAGCGGAGGAAGCGCTGAAGGCGGTGGGCCTGGGGGAGCGGCTCCATTTCCTGCCCAATCAGCTCTCCGGCGGCCAGTGCCAGCGGGTGGCCATTGCCCGGGCCATGGTGGGAAAGCCCACGCTGCTGCTGGCCGACGAGCCCACC
>CAJLCS010000027.1 GCA_905205195.1 uncultured Eubacteriales bacterium | reverse complement strand
CGACCGGAGGGTATCGAGGGTACCGTCGGCGGTCAGATCATGCTCGGCGCCGAGGGGGACGAAAAGCTGATTCATGAGGATTCCTCCCGTTTCTTTTTTGCCATCTTACCCCAGCCCGCAGCGGTTGTCAAGCATGAAAAATGCGGCGCAGGAACGTTCCTGCGCCGCGTCGGCGTGTCAAAAGGGTTCGACAGGCTCAGTGAATGTCGGTGACGGTGTAGTCCTTGTCCTCTACGGCCTTTTTCAGCGCCGCGTCGGCAACGTCGGACGAGAGCGTGACGACGGCGGTGCCGGTTTCGTGGCTGACCTTGGCTTCGGCGACGCCGGGGACGGCCTCCAGCGCCTTTTTCACGGTGGCCTCACAGTGGCCGCACATCATACCGGTGATTTTCATCGTTTTTTCCATGATTTTTTCTTCCTCCTGTAAATGAATGACGTGTTTTTGACGCTTGTGATCGTGGCGGGGGTCCCGCAGCCGGAACAGATTCAGCCGCAGGGCGTTGGACACCACGCAGAAGCTGGACAGGCTCATGGCCGCGGCGCCGAACATGGGGTTCAGCGTCAGGCCGAGGGGAATGAAGACACCGGCGGCAAGGGGAATGCCGATGGTGTTGTAGAAGAAGGCCCAGAACAGGTTTTCGTGAATGTTCCGCAGGGTGGCCCGGCTGAGCCGGATGGCGGCGGGCACATCGCTGAGGCGGCTCTTCATCAGCACCACGTCCGCCGCGTCAATGGCCACGTCGGTGCCGGCGCCGATGGCGATGCCGATGTCCGCCCGGGTCAGGGCGGGGGCGTCGTTGATGCCGTCGCCCACCATGGCCACCTTGCCCTGCTGCTTCAGCCGCCGGATGACGGCTTCCTTCCCGTCGGGCAGGACCCCGGCGATGACGTTATCCACCCCGGCCTGGGCGCCGATGGCAGCGGCGGTCCGCGCATTGTCGCCGGTGAGCATGACCACGGAGATGCCCATATTCCGCAGCTCCCGGATGGCCTGGGGGCTGTCCTCCTTAATGACGTCCGCCACGGCGATGATGCCGATCAGCGCGTCATTGCGGGTGAAAAACAGCGGCGTCTTGCCTGCCCGGGCCAGCGTGTCGGCCTTCTGCCGGAGCGCCTCCGGCACGGCGACCCGCCCGCCGATGAAGCTGCCGCTGCCGCCGCAGAGGGTATCGCCGTCCAGCACGGCGGTCAGGCCGTTGCCCGGCAGCGCCCGGAAGTCCGTGACCTCCGGCGGCGTCAGGTTTCTGGTTCCGGCCAGCGCCAGGACGGCCTTGGCCAGCGGATGCTCGCTTTTCTGCTCCAGCGCGGCGGCGGCGGTCAACAGCTGGGTCTCCGTCACGCCGTCGGCAGGGAGCAGATCGGTGACGGTAGGCTCGCCGGAGGTAATGGTGCCGGTTTTATCCAGCGCCACAATCTGAATCCGGCCGGTTTCCTCCAGCGACGCAGCGGTTTTGAAGAGAATGCCGTTCTTGGCGCCCAGACCGCTGCCTACCATGATGGCCACCGGCGTGGCAAGGCCCAGCGCGCAGGGGCAGCTGATGACCAGCACGGAAATCCCTCGGGCCAGACTGTAGCCAACCGGATGACCCAGAAGCAGCCACACCGCCGTGGTCACCACGGAAATGGAGATCACCGCCGGGACGAAAACACCGGATACCTTGTCGGCAATTTTGGCAATGGGGGCCTTCGTGGCGGCGGCGTCGCTGACCATCCGGATGATCTGGGACAGGGTAGTATCCTGCCCCACCCGGGTGGCCCGGCACTTGAGGAATCCCGCCTGATTGACGGTGGCGGCGGAGACGGTGTCGCCGGGGGCCTTGTCCGCCGGGATGCTCTCGCCGGTGAGGGCGGATTCGTTGACGGCACCGCCGCCCTCCAGCACCACGCCGTCCACGGGGATGCTCTCGCCGGGACGGACCACGAAGATGTCGTCCTGCCGGACCTGCTCGATGGGGACGGTGACCTCGCCGCCGTCCCGGACCACCGTGGCGGTCTTGGGCGCCAGCTTCAGCAATCCCTTCAGCGCGTCGGTGGTTTTGCCCTTGGAACGGGCCTCCAGCATTTTGCCTACGGTAATCAGGGTGAGAATCATGGCGGCGGACTCAAAGTAGAAGTCCATCATGTAATTCATCACCGCCGCGTCGTCCCCCCGGACCTGGGCGCCGGTCATGGCGAACAGGGCGTAGGTGCTGTAGCCGAAGGCGGCCGAGGCCCCCAGCGCCACCAGCGTATCCATGTTGGGCGCCCGGTGCCAGAGACTCTTGAAGCCGCTGACGAAGAATTTCCGGTTAATGACCATGATGATGATGGTCAGCAGCATCTGGGTCAGCCCCATGGCCACATGGTTGCCGTCATAGAAGGCGGGCAGCGGCCAGCCCCACATCATGTGCCCCATGGAGAAATACATTAAAATAAGGAGAAAGCCCACGGACCAGAGAAGCCGCCGCCGCAGGGCGGGGGTTTCGTGGTCGGCCAGCACTTCCTCCGCCTCGGCGGCGGAGGGGGCGGCTTGGGCGGCGCCCTTCAGGGATGCGCCGTAACCGGCGGCCTGTACGGCGGCCACCACGGCCTCCGGCGATGCCGTCCCCTCGACGCCCATGGAGTTGGTCAGCAGGCTGACCGAGCAGGCGGAAACACCGGGCACCTTGGATACCGCCTTTTCTACCCGGGCGGAGCAGGCGGCGCAGCTCATGCCCGTGACGTTGTACTGGGTCATTGTTTCACCTCTTACGAAACGGAAATCACGGTATAACCGGCCCCGGTGACGGCGGCGGTCAGCTCCTCATCGGAAACCTGACGCTCAGCGGTGATGACGGCGGTTTTCTTCCGCAGATTCACCACGCCTGCCACGCCGTCCAGCGCGTTGAGGGCGCGCTCCACCCGGTTGCGGCAGTTGTCGCAGTGCATCCCGTCGATGACCATGGCCTTTTTGCACACAATGGGGCCGGAGAGCTTCTTCTTTTCGGGCCGCAGTTCTCCGCCGCCGCCGCAGCAGCCGCCCTGCCCCTTGAAGTGCTTGGCACTGGAGACAACGGCTAGAATCACGATGACGACCAGAACGGCCGGCAGAATGTAGTTAATCATAGTATTCCCGTCCCTTCGCAATTTATTTCATGAGCTTTTGCAGCGTGGCCACCAGCTCATCGATGACCGCGTCGTTGCCTTCCCGGATATCGTGGGCCACGCAGGTGCGCAGATGGTTGGCCAGCAGCTCCTTGTTGAACGCGTTGACGGCGGCGTTGACGGCGGCGGACTGGACCAGAATATCGGGGCAGTAGGCCCCCTCTTCCACCATGGTCCGGATGCCCCGGATCTGGCCTTCGATCCGGTTCAGCCGGTGAATCAGCTTCCGGTATTCCTCCGGCGAACGCTCTTTTTTACGCTGGGAGCAGTGGCAGCACAGTCCTTTGTCCATTTGTCACCCGACCTTTCAGATACCCCCTGGGGGTATCTACAGTATATACCCCCAGGGGGTATTTGTCAAGAGGACGCAAAAAGAAATTTCCGGCCGGATAACCGCCGCTGTTTGTTTGAATAACGCAACGAATATAGGACAAGCCTTCAAATAATGCGCGCTTCTGCGTGAAAATGGTGCTGTATTTGACAAAGCAAAAGATATAAATTGCATTTTGCGCTTGACGAATGCAGTATTTATAGTATAATCATGCAATGGAGACAGTTTTGCCGCGCCGCGGCGATCTGTTCCAGAGAAAAAGAAAGTCCAAAAGGAGAGAATCAGTATGAAAAAACTCGTGACTGCCCTGCTGCTGGTGGCCCTGCTGCTGTCCCTGTCCACGGGCGTTCTGGCGGAATCCGCCGGCGATGTCGGGACGACGGCGGCACCTGCCGCAGAACCGGCAAGCTACAATGCGCACGACGTGGAGAAGCTGGGTGCTTTCTTCTCGCTGACCAACGCCTCCGGCCGGTCCAACGGCCAGATCCTGTTCGGCGACGGCTTCAGCGCCACCGATCCCACCACCTGGTCGAACATCACCTGGAACGAGGACGGCACGCTGGCAACGGTGAAGCTGTCCAAGAACACCAAGGGACAGGCCCCCTTCGGCGTGCTGGATCTGAATGGCTGCACCACCCTGACCAAGCTCAACTGCGACTACGCCACCTATCTGGAGGGCCTGAGCGTCAAGGGCTGCACCGGGCTGACCTCTGTGAACGCCAAGTACAACACCAAGCTGGGCAACGTGGATTTCGGCGACTGCGCCAATCTGGAAGAACTGTATGTGGATAACTGCGGCATGACGGCGCTGGACGTCAGCAAGAACCTGAAGCTGAAGAAGTTGACCTGCACCAACAACAAACTGACGTCGCTGGACATCACCGCCAACGTGGCACTGGACAACTTCAGCTGCGCGTCCAACCAGCTGACCACGCTGGACGTGTCCAAGAACGTGAATCTGACCTATCTGGGCTGCTCCCGCAATGAGCTGACCGGCACGCTGGACATCAGCGGCATGACCAAGTTGGCGACGCTGGACTGCTCCAATAACAAGCTGTCCGTCCTGAAGACCGGCAGCCATCCGGCGTTGACCGGCGTGTACTGCATGGTCAACCAGCTGACGTCGCTGGACTTGTCCGGCATTCCTCAGCTGACCGAGCTGAACTGCTACAGCAACCGGCTGACTACCCTCGACCTGTCCGGCAAGACCAAGCTGGTCCAGCTGCTGTGCTACGACAATCAGTTGACCACCCTGAACCTGACTGACAATACACTGTTCAAGGCCAATCTGGTGGAGGCCACCGAGGGCGGCTACATCGGCTACAATGCGTATCCCCAGTCCGCCGGCACCAGGGTCTATCAGATCGACCGGGTGACGGCGGCGGCCAAGGAAGGCTACAAGTTCATGGGCTGGTTCAACGAGGACGGCACCCGGCTGTCCACCAGCGCGGACTTCAACATCACCAGCCAGAAGATCAACCATTTCATCGCCCGGTTCAAGGACCAGAATGCCCCCAACGAGTATCTGCTGTCCATCAAGTACCTCTACGAGGACAAGACCGTGGCGGCGGACCCCTATGCCAGGATTTATGAGGAAGGCGCGGCCTATTCCGTGACCAGCCCCACCATCGACGGCTATCAGCCCGATCAGGCGGTGGTATCCGGCACCATGGGTAGCAAGAACGTGACCGTGACGGTAACCTATAAGAAGGTGGAGCCCTGCACGGAGCACACCTGGGATGACGGCGTCGTCCAGACTCCGGCCACCTGCACCGAGGACGGCGTGATGCTCTACACCTGCACCAAGTGCAGTGCCACCAAGACCGAGCCGATCAAGGCCACGGGCCACGAATTCGGCGAGTGGAAGACGAGCAAGGAAGCGACCTGCACCGAAGACGGCGAGGAGAGCCGCAGCTGCACCAAGTGCGGCGCCACGGAAACCCGGACCGTGAAGGCCACGGGCCACGAATTCGGCGAATGGAAGACGAGCAAGGAAGCCACCTGCACCGAAGACGGCGAGGAGACCCGCAGCTGCACCAAGTGCGGTGCCACGGAGACCCGGACCATCAAGGCCACCGGCCACAAGCCGGTGCTGAAGGGCGCCAAGGACGCCACCTGCACCGAAAAGGGCTACACCGGCGACGAGGTCTGTGCCGTCTGCGGCGAAACGCTGAAGAAGGGCGAGGAAATCCCGGCCATCGGCCATGATTTCAAGGACAACGTCTGCACCAAGTGCGGCCAGAAGATCACCAATGCCAAGACCGGCGACAGCAGCCCTGTGGCCGTCTGGACGGTGGCAATGCTGGTGTCCGTGATGGGCGCGGCGGCGCTGGTGCTGCGGAAAAAGCACCTTGCCTGAGTAAAGTAAATGCAATAAGCTCCCCAATTCCTGCATATCGGCCGCCGGGCAGCACAGCGCTTGCCCGGCGGCGCTTTTTGCCCGACTTTGACGGCAATCCGTCAAACAGAACAAAAATTATTCATAATTTTCGGCTTTTACTGACAAAAATCCACCGCCCACGTACGAAAAACCATAAAAAGGAAGCAATACGCAACGGAAATGAAAAAATCTTGCACATTTCGTTAAATTTCTATTGCATTTGGCAGAGAAATCGCTATAATAAAAAAGAAGTTGCACCGCAGGAAGACGGTGCAATCTGTCAAGGAACCGGCGCCTGCCGGAGAAAGTGAGAGAGTACGCATTATGAAACACGCAAAAACCTGGAAACAGGTCATCACCGTGTTGCTCGCCCTCGTGATGACGATGAGCCTGGCAGCTCCTGCCCTGGCCGTCGGCACGGCGAAGAGCAGCAGCGGGTTGTCCTGGGAAAAGGTGGACAACGACGCCGTTTCGGTGAAGCTGCCCATCAAAGAGGCCGTCTCCGATGAAGACGCGTCCGGCTATGCCGATACGGATGAAGTCCGTGTCTCCATCGTCCTGGACGGCGCCTCCACGCTGGAGAAGGGCTTCTCCATTGATGACATTGCCTCCAACGTCAAGGCGGTTGCTTACCGCGAGGACCTGGAAGCCGAGCAGGACAAGACGGCCAGCGCCATCTCCACCTGCGCCCTGGACGACGAGGAACTGGATGTGGTGTGGCATCTGACGCTGGCGGCCAACATCATTTCCGCCAACGTGGAATACGGCCAGATCGAGGAAATCGAGAAGGTCCCCGGCGTCAAGGAAGTGCTCATCGAGACCCGGTATGAGCCTTGCGTCGTGAACGACGCCGAGCCTACCGATCCCAACATGGCCACCTCCGGCAAGATGATCGGCTCCAGCGTGGCCTGGGCCAACGGCTACACCGGTGCGGGCAGCAAGGTTGCCATCATCGATACCGGCGCCGACACGGATCATCCCTCTCTGGACCCCGATGCCTTCGAGTATGCGGTGAAGGACAGCGGCGCCAAGCTGATGAATGCTTCCGACATCGCTGCCGTGCTGGATCAGCTCCATGTGTCCGATGAGGACCATATGCCCGGCGTCAGCGCCGAGGATCTGTATGTGGATGCCAAGATTCCCTTCGGCTACAACTATGTGGACAACAGCCTGGACGTCACCCATGATAACGACGCACAGGGTGACCACGGCTCCCACGTCACCGGCATTGCCGCCGGCAACCGGTACATCAAGAACGAGGACGGCACCTATTCCAATGCGCTGGATACCGCGCTGACCCAGGGTGTTGCCCCTGATGCCCAGGTGCTGACCATGAAGGTCTTCGGCGCCGCAGGCGGTGCTTACGATTCCGACTACATGGCCGCCATCGAGGACGCCATCATTCTGGGCGCTGATTCCGCCAACCTGTCTCTGGGCAGCGGCAACCCCGGCTTCTCCCACAACTCCGTGGATGCCTATCAGACTATCCTGGAGAACGTGACCAAGTCCGGCATGGTGGTCGTCATGTCCGCCGGCAACTCCGGCAACTGGTTCGAGAATACGCCGAACAAGGCTCCCTATGCCGAAAGCGTCAGCTGGCAGACCGACGGCACCCCCGGCTCCTTCACCAACTCCCTGGCGGTTGCGTCCATCGATAACGACGGCGCCACCGGCAACTATGTGGAAGTGGCCGGCACCAAGATGACCTACACCGAGACCACCGACTACACCAATGCGGCCATGACCACCATCGCCGGTGAGCATGAGTTCGTGTATGTGGACGCCCCCGGCAGCGATGACGACTTCGCGGCGGTGAAGGACGTGCTCAAGGGCAAGATTGCGCTGTGCAACCGGGGCGGCATCTCCTTCTATCAGAAGGGCGAGAATGCCGTCAATAACGGCGCCATTGCCACCATCATTGTCAACAACGCGGCGGGCACCATCAACATGGACCTGTCCGACTACACCAAGAGCGAGCCTTGCGTCTCCCTGCTGCTGTCCGACGGCCTGTACATCAAGGCCAACGCGGAAGCGGTGAAGGACGGCAACGGCAAGATCCTGTACTACACCGGCAAGATGACCGTCGGCGACAAGCCCGGCTCCGCCTTGTATAACAGCGACCACTACACCATGAGCAGCTTCTCCAGCTGGGGCGTTCCTGGTTCTCTGGAGCTGAAGCCCGAAATCACCGCCCCTGGCGGCAACATCTACTCCCTGATGAACGGCGGCGGCTACCAGAATATGTCCGGTACCTCTATGGCGGCACCTCAGATCACCGGCATGGTGGCTGTGGTAGCCCAGTACATCAAGGCCAACGGCCTGGCCGAGAAGACCGGCCTGACCGACCGTCAGCTGGCCCAGAGCCTGCTGATGTCCACCGCTACCCCCGTGATCGAGGATCATGGCGAAGACGGCCTGGCTTATGCCTCCGTGCTGCAGCAGGGCGCCGGCCTTGCCAACGTGGGCGCGGCCGTGACCAGCGGCAGCTACATCCTGATGGATGAGAATGCTACCAAGTCCTACGCCGACGGCAAGATCAAGGCGGAACTGGGCGACGATCCCGACCGGACCGGCTCCTACAGCTTCGGCTTCACCATCTACAACATGGAAGACAGCGCCACCGCCTTTACGCTGGCCGCTGACTTCTTCACCCAGGATCTCTTCGTCGGCCAGTATTCCGACGGAACCACGGAGAACTTTGAGGATACCTACACCGCCCTGCTTCCCTCCAATGTGTCTTGGACCGTGGACGGCAAGGATGTGGACTACACCGCGCCCGACGCGCTGCTCAACTGCGATTTTGACGGCAACGGCAAGATCAGCAGCGACGACGGTCAGGCCCTGCTGGACTATGTGACCGGCGTGCGGGAATCCATCTATCATGAAGAGAACGCCGACTTCGACGACGACGGTGACATCGATACCTACGATGCTTACCTGTTCTTCAAGCAGCTGAACACGAGCATGGTTAACGTGCCTGCCAACGGCAGCGTCCATGTGACCATCAACGCGCAGGTGCTGGGCCTGGATCAGTATGATAAGGCCAGCAAGGACACCGGTACTTATGTGGAAGGCTACGTCTATGCCGACGAAGTCAGCAGCGCGGAAGGCGTGGAGGGCGTTTCCCATTCCATCCCCGTGCTGGGCTACTACGGCAGCTGGTCCGAGCCGTCCATGTTCGATATCGGCAGCCGCGATGCCTATCTGACCGGCGAAGAAAACCGCGCTCCTTATATGTACACCCAGGGCGGCAACAGCGCTCTGGACTATCAGACCCTGACCGTGAAGTACAACGGCGACAGCAACACCTACTTCTTCGGCGGTAACCCCTATGTGGACGAAGACTTCTATGATCTGGACCGGAACTCCATCAACCCGGATACCGCGGTCTTCTACAGACTGTACTTCTCTCTGATCCGGAATGCGGCGGCCTCCAAGCTGACTATTACCGACGACCAGGGCAATGTGTATCTGGCGGCTGAGGGCGGCTCCAACAACTCCGCGTACTACTACACCAACGGCAGCTCCTGGAGAAACTACCAAAGCTCCTTCAACATTAACGATGCCCCGAAGAAGGCCGAGGACGGCAGCAAGCTGAACATCACGCTGACCATGGCGCCGGAGTACTATGTGGACTACAGCGGCAGCGATCCCGTGGTGGATTGGGACGCGCTGGAGGAAGGCTCCTCCGTGACCTACACCGCTGTGGTGGATAAGATCGCGCCGGAGGTGTCCGACGTTCACTTCAGCGACGACAAGAACAGCCTGATTGTCACCGGCAAGGACAACCGCTATGTGGCGGCGGCCGCGCTGTTTGACTACGACGCAGGTTCTGTCCTCAGCAAGGTTGGCGGCTCCGGCAAGGATGCCAAGCTGGGCGATGCCGTGACCATGACGCTGGATACTTCCGACATCGGCTCTGCCACCCATCTGCTGCTGCAGGTGTACGACTATGCCAATAACTATGTGACCTACAAGATCAACCTCAACGAGGATGAGCTGAGCCAGCCCGTTTCCGTGACGCTGAACAAGAGCAGCCTGGACCTGCTTGTGGGCAGCTCCGAGCAGCTGACGGCGGACGTGCAGCCCTTCGGCATCCAGCCGGACGGTGTGAAGTGGACCTCCGGCAACGAGTCCGTTGCGACTGTTGACCAGAATGGCGTTGTGACCGCTGTGAGCCCAGGCTCTGCGGTGATTACGGCCACCTCTCTGGCGGACGCCACCAAGACCGCTTCCTGCAATGTGACCGTGAAGACGGTGAACGCCACGCTGTACGGCGCCCTGCAGGACAAAGAAGGCACGGCGGAATTCTACAGCTGGGATCTGGAACACAGCAAGACCTGGACTGCCGGCGCAGAGCTGGAGGCCAAGTCCGTCACCGCGGCGACCATGGATGCCCGGACCGGTGACGTGTATGTGGTGGATGCCAACTACAACGTGAACAAGGTGGACCTGGAGACCGGTAAGACCCTGGGGACCTATTCCGGCCTTCCCGGCGCTTCCTCTACGCTGCCGATGTGGGATGTGGAGTACAGCCTGATCTTCTCTACTGAGAAAGCTCCTCTGATGGCTGGTGTTTACTACATTTATCTGCTGGCACCGCAGGATCCTACGAACATTCAGGGCCGTGCCTTTGATTTCCAGACGGAACTGATGCTCTACGGCGGCGCAAACTACTTCACTGCCCTTACCTCTGTGGGTTCCGTTATGCTTGATACGGATAAGGACGGCGAGAAAGAAACCACAGCTGAGCTTTTCCTGGCGCTGGATGATGCAGGAAATCTTTGGAACCTTAGCCTGTATCCGGTGGGGAACGGCTGGAAAGCGAGCGTTGGCCTGAACAATTCCAATCTGGCAGACCTTGGTCTCGACTTTGCGGGCAATGGTGGCGATATGTTCTGCTCCATGACCGCGACCGTGGAGGACGAGGAGCTGGTGCTTTACCTCTCCTATTTCACCGGCGAAACCAACGAGATCTACCGCATGACCTTCGACGACCAGGCCGGTTGGGTGGCCAAGTGCGTGGGCGATGTGGGCGCGGACGTGTGGCCCGCTACCATCTTTGCCTCCGTTGATAACCACGCGGAGAACGGCGCCGACTATGTGCCGATGCCTGCAGAGACCTTTACCGCCGAGGCGGTGGAGCTGAGCCCGGACGAGATCGAGCACTTTAACGACGGCAACGGCAAGAATGCCGCGAAGCCGGTTGTGGGCAGCCTGAACGGCTCCAACGTCAAGACTACCTCCGAGACCACCTCCCCCGTGACCAAGGCGGAAGAGGAGACGGTTGCTTCCAACATGGTTCTCTCCGACGACGAGAAGACCCTGACGGTGAACGTGGTGGCCGCCGCTGAGGATGCGACGACCAACGGCCTGATGACCGTCGAGTACGACGGCAAGGCCCTGACGCTGGCGGACGTGAGCATCTGCACCGACTATTCCTCTCACAAGGATGAGGACGGCAAGGTCACCCTGGGCTATGTGTCCCTGAACGGCCTGCCCGTGGGCGCCACGGCGGCGACGCTGACCTTCACCGTGAACGATCCCGAGGCGCTGGAGAATACCACCGTGACGGTCCATCAGACGGAGTTGAACCAAGATGACGTCGATGAGACCGAGAAGCTGGAGGCTGACTTCCACACCGAGACCGAGGTCGTCGGCAAGAAGGATCCCACCTGCACCGAGAAGGGCTACACCGGTGATCTGGTCTGCACCAAGTGCGGCAAGATCCTGACCAAGGGCGAGGAGCTCCCCGCCACCGGCCATGACTTCAAGGACGGCGTGTGCACCAAGTGCGGTCTGAAGGCCTCCAATGCCAAGACCGGCGACAACAGCCATGTGACGCTGGTGTCCGCGCTGATGGTGATCTCCGTTGCGGCGGTTGTGATCCTGTTCACCCGGAAAAAGCGTTACTGCTGATTGAAAATCGGCACCTGATTCCATAGCAAATGCCCGGGCGGTCAATCGGCTGCCCGGGTATCTTTATGCTTGGAAGCTGCCGCAGAGTTGCTTTGCAGCGGATGGCGCGGCGACAGTGGGGGGGATGCAGGGACAAAAAATCCGCCATATCGGGGCTGTGAAGTCCCGATACGGCGGAGAGAATCGGAGGATTACGCAATCAGATAGACGAAATAGGCGGCATAACCGGCGAGCATGATGGCGCCGTCTACCCGGCTGAGCTTCCGCTTCCGGAAGCTGGCCAGCAGCAGAAACACTACGGCGGCCAGCGCTACCAGCAGGTCAACGCGGAAATTGGCGGCGAAGGGCACCGGCCGCACCAGCGACGACAGCCCCACCACGAAGAGAATGTTGAACACATTGCTGCCGACGATGTTGCCGATGGCGATGTCCGCGCTGCCCTTCCGGGCGGCGGTGACGGAGGTGACCAGCTCCGGCAGGGAGGTGCCCAGCGCCACGATGGTCAGACCGATAAACCGTTCGCTCAGGCCCAGCATCCGGGCGATGGCGGAGGCGGCGTCCACGGTGAGGTCGCTGCCGTAAATCACCAGCGCCAGACCCACCGCCGTGGCCAGCAGCGCCTGCCACAGCTTCAGATGCTTGTCGGATTCCTCGATTTCCGCCATGCCCTTCTTGGCCATCACGAACAGGTAGGCCAGATACAGCGCAAAAAACAGCAGTAGAATCAGTCCGTCCGTCAGGCTGACGGTGCCGTCCAGACCCAGCAGGAGCAGCAGCACGGTGATGCCAATCAGGAAGGGCAGCTCATAGCGCACCGTGGATTTTCCAACGGCCAGCGGCGTGATGACGGCGGAAAGGCCCAGAATCACCAGCACATTGAGGATATTGCTGCCCACGATGTTGCCCACGGTGATGTCGGCGGTGCCTTTCAGCGTGGCCGTGATGCTGACGGCGGCCTCCGGCGCGCTGGTGCCCATGGCCACGATGGTCAGGCCAATAATCAGCGGCGGAATGCGGAATTTTTCGGCAATTCCGGACGCGCCGTCCACGAACCAGTCCGCGCCCTTGACCAGCATGACGAATCCCACTGCCAGCAGGAGGAACTGAAGAAGCATTTTCATAGGATGACCTCCAGAAAAAACAGTAACAAATAGTTTATCATAGGGAGGACAAAAATGCAAGAAATTTCTTCCCTTTTTGTGGGAAAAACGTTATAATAGCAGGGAAAGGGTGAGAAAAATGACGGCTGACGTGCATATTCACATGGTGCTGGACGGCGCGGACTGGCGCGGGGCCATCGCCCGGCACCGGGACGGCCCGGATGAGGCGCTGATCCGGCAAAGGCTGGCGCTGTACCGGGAAGGGGGCTTTACCTACCTGCGGGACGGCGGGGACCGGTGGGGTGTAGGCGCCATGGCCCGGGCACTGGCACCGGCGTACGGCATCACCTACCGGACGCCGCTGGCGCCGCTGTACCACAGCGGCCACTACGGCGGATTTATCGGCGTGAAATTTGAAAATCTCCAGGATTATCAGAGAATTCTCAGAGAAAAACGGAAATTAGGTGCAGATTTTATCAAAATCATGATTTCCGGCCTGATGGATTTCGACCGGTTCGGCGTTCTGACGGAGCCGGGGCTGGACCCGGCGGAAATTCGGGACCTGATCGGAGCGGCCCACGACGCCGGATTCTCCGTCATGGCCCACGCCAACGGTGCGGAGACGGTGCTGGCCGCAACGGCCGCCGGTGTGGATTCGGTGGAGCACGGGGCCTATCTTTCCGGCGAGGCGCTGGCCGCCATGGCGGAAAACGGCACCGTGTGGGTGCCGACGCTGTCCACCATCGGCAATCTGCGGGGCACCGGCCGCTTCCGGGAGGAGGCGGTGGAGGCCATTCTGGCGTCGGCCCGGGAAAACGTCCGGCGGTTTGACGCCATGGGCGGCCTTCTGGCGCCGGGCAGCGACGCGGGGGCCTGGGCGGTGCCCCATGGGGGCATGACGGAATACCGGCTGCTGGAGCAGGCGCTTGGTTCCTGCACCGCGGCGGCGCTGGACCGTGGAATCGCCGCCATCCGGAGAAAATTTTAAGGGGAAGGAACGAATTCCTTCCCCTTTTGCTTTTTTGACGTTACGAAAGATCCTGACGGTCCGCCACAGGCTTGGGCTTGATGTCTCCGGCGGCGGTGAGGGCCATCTTGGTGAGGATCGGGCCGACCAGCTCGTAAATCAGCACGGAGAACAGCACGATATTGCGGATCATGGCGCCTTCCTCGCCGAACTCGGCGGCCACGGTCACGGACATTCCCAGCGCCACACCGGCCTGGGGCAGCAGCGTGATGCCTAAGTATTTGCAGATGCTCGGCTCGCAGTGCATGAGTCTGGAGCTGACCGAGGCACCGAGAATCTTACCGGCGGACCGGGCCAGAATATTCACCAGGCCGATGCCGACCACCGCCAGACTGCCGAACACCCGCAGGTCCAGCTCTGCGCCGGACAGCACGAAGAACAGCACATACACCGGCGCGGTCCAGCGGTCGGTTTTGCTCATGATATCCTCGGAGAAATTGCACAGGTTGCAGAACACGGTGCCGCACATCATGCACACCAGCAGGGAGGAAAAACCGATTTCCGCGCCGCCGCCCAGGGGAATTTCCAGCTTGGACAGGGCCGCGCAGATGATGACGAAGGTGATGGACAGGCTCAGCCGCTTGGAATTGGAGTTGAAGAACTTCTCCGTGGCGGTGAACACCCAGCCCAGCAGGGAGCCGAGCAGCAGCGAGCAGACAATTTCCAGCAGGGGGTTGACCAGCACGGACACCAGGCTGATGGAGCCGCTGATGAGCGCCCGGGCCACGCCGTTGGACACGGCAAAGACGATCAGGCCCACGGCGTCATCCAGCGCCACGATGGGCAGCAGAATGTCGGTGAGGGGGCCTCTTGCCTTGTATTGGTTGACCACCATCAGCGTGGCCGCCGGTGCGGTGGCCGTGGCGATGGCGCCCAGAATGATGCAGGTGGAGACGGGCAGCTTGTCACCCAGGAACAGATGAAGGATGTAAAGGGCCAGGTCCACCAGCACCGTGGCGGTCAGGGCCTGGAAAATGGCGACCACCGTGGCCTGACGGCCGGTTTTCCGCAGTGCGGAGATCCGGAATTCGCTGCCGATGGAAAAGGCGATAAAGCCCAGTGCCACATCGCTGACCAGGCTCAGCTTCTCCACAAATTCGAAGGAGGTAAAGCCCAGCCCGTCAATGCCCAGACGGCCCAGACACAGCGGCCCGATGAGCAGGCCCGCCACCAGATAACTGGTTACGTCGGGAAGATTAAACCGGGAAACCAGCCGGGACAGGAACAGTCCTGCCAGCATGGCAATGCCGATGACTAATAAATACTCCATAAAAGAACCTCTTTTCTGACACGGATCACGATTCTTAATTATTATACCAGCAATTTGCGCCGTTGCAAGCGGATTTTTGCACAAGTTTCAGAAAAATTCTGCCGGATGGGTCGGCAAAGATGCCGAGACGAGGAAGACCCCGCTGCCAGAAGCAGCGGGGCCTTCCCAACAATTTGAAAGAAGAGAGGTAGAAAGAGGATCTACGGAGTGAAAGGAAGCGGCTCACGGCTTCCGCAACCTTTCTGTCTATAAGATAACGGAGCCATTTGAACGGAGCGTGTCGGATTTGAAAACAAAAAATCACGAAATTATGAATATGCTGCGTCCAGCGACGATGCAAACCGGGAGGGCGGCACACCGAAGCGCCGGGAAAACAGACGGGCGAAGTAGCTGCTGTCGCTGTAGCCCAGAAATTCGGAAATCTGGGACACGTTCATGCTGCCGCCCAGCAGAAGCTGCGCCGCGTAGTCCAGCTTCACCCCGTGGAGATAATCGGTGACCGTCATGCCCAGGTGGCGGCGGAAAATCCGCAGCAGATAGCTTTTGGACAGCCCCAGCGCCTGGGACAGACCGGCCAGCGTCAGCGGCTCGGTGCAGTGGGCCTGAATATAGACCAGGGCGCGGTTCAGGGCGGAAACGGTACCTGATTGCCCGTTCTGCCGGGTACGGGCAGCCAGCGTCAGCAGAAGCTGGCTGAAAAACAGGTCAAACAGCAGCCGTTCCTCCGTGCGGCGGCAGAACAGGAGACGCTGCATTTCCGCGGCAAGCCGCAGCAGCTCTCCGTAGGCCTCGCCGGAGGTCATCCGCTCCGCCAGATACACCACGGGATCATCCAGCGGCAGTGGCTGCCGGGAAAAATTGGGCCGGACGTCCGGCTGCCCGGCAGGAAGTGCGGCGGCGCTGCCGCAAAGACCGCTGAAATGGAAGAAATAGTAGTCGCAGTAGTTGTCGGTGCGGGCCTGATAGGCGGTGTTTTTGGGAATGAGCACCCAGTCGCCCCGGGCGGCGCGGAAGCTCTGGCGGTGAAACCGAAAGACGGCTTCGCCGCCAATGACGAAAATCAGCAGGTCCGTCGGCAGTGTGCGGCCGCCGTGCTCCCAGCCCTGATGCTGCCGGTAGCGCCCGAACAGCACGCACCGTGGGGCGGGGGCGAAGGAAAGCGCGTAGTACATGGCCATCCCCTCCTGCACCTATTGTACCAGTCACAGGCGAAAAAGCAAGGGCGCAGTTCCATATTGTCCGGATTTTGGCCCCCTTTTTCTCTGGTGCTTCCGGCGGCGGGATGCTATGATAGAGAAAACAAAAGGGGGGGATATTCCATGGGAATGCTGAATTTGACGGCCCAGATGCGCGGCGGTCTGGATTTTTGGGCGGAGGGCTTTCATCCGCAATTTCATGAGGGCAGCGATTTCTGGCGCCTGTTTCTGGATACCGGGGAGATCCGGGAGCTGAGCGTTTACGCCCATGCCCAGACGCCGGTCAGGACGGAGCAGGCGGGGGATCTGATCCGGGTGGAATACGACCGCCTGACGGCGGAAAACGGCGAAATCTTTGACATCGGCCTGACGGTGGAGATCCGGCAGCAGGACGGGGCGCTGCACTTTTCGGCCTCGCTTCGGAACCGGTCGGATGCCCGGGTCAATGAGGTGCAGCTGCCGGTGCTGAGCGCGGCCCGCTACGGCTGCGCGCCGGAGGAGGAAATCCTGTACAGCCCGGACGGAATGGGGGTCCGGAATCCCAATCCCCGGCAGGCGGTGGCGAAAAAGCATACGGAGTATATGAGCGCGGACTATAAATGTACGCTGTATCCCCAGACCTATCCGCCCTACAACGGCGGCGGCGGGCTGTCCATGCCGTGGCTGGCGCTGGAAACGGGGGAATACTGCCTGTATCTGGGGGAGCATGACCCGGAGATGGCCATCGTCAACCTGAACACCATGGTGCCGCCCCGGGGCGCGGCCTCGGAGCTGGGCTTTTCCGTTTCCCACTATCCGGCGGCGGAGCCGGGGGAGACGGTGCAGGTCGGGCACGCGGTGCTGGCGGTGTTTCGCGGCGATTGGCGGGAGGCGGCAGCCTTCTATAAAAAGTGGGCGGCGTCCGTCTGGTATCCGGATCCCCACCGGCGTCCGGCGTGGGTGAACGGTCTGACCGGGTGGCAGCGGATCATCTGCAAGCACCAGTACGGGGAGATTTTCTTCCGGTATGCGGACCTGCCCCGGCTTTACCGGGAGGGCAAGGCCGTGGGACTGAATGCGCTGCTGGTGTTCGGCTGGTGGAAGGGCCGCTTTGACAACAACTACCCGGAGCTGGAGCCGGATCCGGCGTTGGGCGGCGCGGAGGGGCTGCGTGCCGCCGTCCGGGAGATTCAGGCAGAGGGCGGCCGGGTGCTGCTGTACTCCAACGGGAATCTGATTGACATCAAAACGGACTTTTATCGGGACATCGGCGCGGAAATCTGCACCAAGGACATCGACGGGAACGAATACCGGGAGCATTACCGCTTCTCCAACGACGGTACCGTGCTGCGGCACTGGGGCTACAAGTCCTTCGTGACGGCCTGCCACTGCACGCCCCAATGGCAGCAGCGGCTGGTGGAAAATGCTCGGCTGAAGCGGTCCTTTGGGGTGGATTCGGTGTTCTTTGATCAGCTCGGCTGCTGCTGCAAGCTCTGCTTTGACAAATCGCACCCCCACGGCAGCCGGATTGACCGGGAGGGCCGGGCACGGCTGGACAATATCCGGGCCATCCGGGAGATCCTGACGCCGGAGGAGGCCATCGGAACCGAATGGATCTGCGACCGCTACGCGGCGGCGACGGACTATATTCACGGCTGCGGCGGCAGCTGCTCGTATTTCCCCAGCGCCTACCCGGACCTGTACCGGGAGACGTTCCCGGAGACGATTGTCAGCAACCGCTTCGTCCACGACGAGCGGCCGGATTTCCGGGAGCATCTGAACTACGCCTTTGTTTCCGGTCTGATTTTTGACGTTTCCGTCTTCCGGGGCCGGGTCTGCGGGATTGCCGGGCAGCCGGCTTATGGGGCCTACCTGAAAAAGCTCCTGGACTGGAAGGAGGCCTACCGCCGGTACTTCTACGAGGGAATTTTCCGGTCGGCCCGGGGGCTGAGCCTGCCGGAGACGGTGCGCGGGTCCCTCTTCTACGCCCGGGAGGGCGGAGATTTCATCGCGGCGCTGTGGAATACCGGCGCGGAAGAGGCGGTGTTCCCGCTTCTGGGCCGGACGGTCACGATCCCGGCGGGGGAAGTCACGGTGGAGGCCTTTTCCGAATAAAAAACGTGCCGCACGGCTTCGTGCGGCACAGTTTTTTTATGCAATTGATTCATTCAATCCGCTTGGCGACCACCACCAGACGGCCATTTTCGTGGGAATACTCGCAGGTGGACAGGGTAATCAGCTTGTCGCCGTAGTTGGCAGACAGGCCGGTTTCGTAGAACGACAGCTTTTTGCAGGTGTTGACGAAATCGTTGAAATCGTCCGCGTCCGCGGCGTCGATGAACTGGTGGTAGGTAAAGCCCTGCCCCTCCGTGGCGGTGGTGGAGAAGACGGCGATGATTTCGTAGGTGTGGCGCTCGGTCAGCGTGTCGAACTGAATGAACTTGTGGGATTCCCAGAAGTCCTTCTTGACGTAGCCGTCCAGCGAGCCGAACATACTGTTGTCCTTCATGTTGTGGCCGTAGATGGTCAGGTTGTCCGAGGGCTTGATGGGATCACAGGATTCCTGCACATAAATGGCACCGTGGGAGCTTTCTTCCTTTTCAAAGTTATGGTGCAGGTAGAAGTCCTTTTCGTCCGGCGACTGCATGACCGGGTAGTTGACCTTGGTGCCTTCGATGGAAATCCAGCCGATCATGTCCGTGTTCTGCTTGTACAGCGCGGCGTACTCCGGCAGAATGGCGGCGTGGGCATCGGATCCCGGCTCGGTGTAGGGGGCCAGCACGGTCTCCGCCGGGACCATTTCGCCCTTGCGGATTTCGTCCACCTGATTGGAAAGGCTGTGATATTTGTCACCCTGCTTCTTGGAGTCCAGCAGGTACCGGCCGATGTAGAAGGCGCTGGCCAGAAAGACCGCCGCGAAAAACAGAAGCAGAACGATGTAAGCCACTTTTTTGAATGTTTTCATGGAAAAACCTCCCGGAGGTGTTTTCGTTATTATACCGTCCGCCGGGGCGTTTGTCAATCGGCAGCGTCGGCGCGGCTGCGATAGGCGGAGGGGGTACAGCCGAAGTGGCGGCGGAAGCAGTGGCTGAAGCCGTACACGTCCGAAAAGCCGCAGACGGCGGCCACGGCTCCCACCGGCTGGGCGGTGTTTTCCAGCAGAATGCAGGCCTGACGCAGGCGGTATTGCTGCAGATAGGCCAGCGGTGCCAGACCGTAGACCTGCCGGAACAGCCGCCGCAGCTGCTTGCCACTGAGAGAGCAGGCGTCGGCCAGCGCTTCCACGGTCAGCAGCGGATCGTTCCAGCGCCGGAACAGGCAGTCCATGGCCGGGTCCAGCCGGCGGCGGGCCGTCAGCGTCCGGGAATCGGCGGCGCATTCCTTTTCCAGCAGGCCGATGAGCTGCAGAATCAGGCCACAGCAGACGGCTTGGTATCCCGGGGCCTTTTCCCGGAAGCAGGCCAGCGCCTCCTGAAACAGGGGCCGGTATCGCTCCGGCGTCCGGCCGCAGCATACCGGCAGGGCAAGGGTAGGGGCCGGGCAGGCGGCCTGCCGGTCGAAGGCAAAATTCACGGCGATGTAAGACGCGGCGTCCTCCACCGGGCCGCTCCAGTCTACGGAGCCCCGGGCGATATATCCCACCTGTCCGGCGGGGACGTGATACGTTTCCCCGTCCCGGCGGTAGCACAGTGTTCCGGCGGTGACCAGACAGAGACTCTCATGATTCCGGGGTGTTGCGGACCGATAGGGGGTCCGGTCGGTGAGGGTGTCGGTGAAGACGGTGGCATCCCAGGGAAGAAAGGCAGGTTCCATGTCGATTCCCTCCTTTTTTCTTCCATCCTACCACGTTTCCGGCGGCATGGCAAGGAGAATGTCCGTTTCAGACAAAAAATCGGCCGCCGGAAGCATTGGCATCCGGTCCGGACCGTGGTATGATGGAGTCATTCAAAGCGAAAGGGGCGATTTTGCCATGCTGCGGGGAACGAAAGCGCTGGTAACCGGCGGAACCCGGGGGATCGGCTTTGCCATTGCCGGAAAACTGGCGGAAAACGGGTGTCGGGTGGTGATTACCGGTCGGAAGGAGGAAACGCTGGCGGAAGCGGTCCGTCAGCTGCCGGGGACGGTGATTCCCATGGCGTGGGACACCGCCAACGTGGAGCAGGCCCGACAGCGGGTGGACGAGGCAGCCCGGCTGCTGGGCGGGCTGGACATTCTGGTGAACAATGCGGGCCTTTTTGCACAAAACAACGAATGGGACCCGGAGCAGCTGCTCCGGACGACGCCGGAACAGTGGGAGACGGTGGTGCGGGTCAACGAAACCGGCCTGTTTTTTGCAATGCAGGCCGGGGTGGGCTGGATGCTGGACCATCAGGTGCCGGGCAATATTCTGAATATTGCGTCCGTGGCGGCGTGGGAACCGGCTTACGGTGCTTACGGCGCCTCCAAGACGGCGGCCGCCGCCCTGACCCGGGGATGGGGCAAGCTGTTTGCCCCCCGGGGGATCGTCATCAACGGCATTGCCCCCGGCCCGGTGGCCACGGCCATGAACGGCTGGAAGGAAGGGGATTCGCTGCGTCACGACCGGATCCCGGCGGGGCGCTTCGCAACGGCGCAGGAGGTGGCGGAGCTGGCCTGGTACCTGCTCAGCCGGGAAGCCTCCATGATCTGCGGTGAAACGGTGACCATGGACGGGGCTTACGCCATTCGATAAGGAGGAACGGATGATGGAGGAACGAATTCGCAGCCTGACGGAAAAAACGGTGGCCGGGAAAATGCGGACGGAGCCGGTGACGACGGAATTTGAACGCACCGATCTGTTCCTGCCGCCGCTGGAGATGGCGAGCAGGCGTGTGTGCGCCTATATCCGTAATCAGGAGCCGCGCATCGAGGAGGAATCCTGTCTGACGGGACTGCTTACCTTTGACGGCAGCGTGGTGGGGGACCTGTTTAACCGCAGCGGCCATGAGAACTTTCAGAAAGGCTCCGGGGCCTTTTACAACCAGCCTGTGGACAATCTGCTGACCTTTGAATGGCAGCATTCCGTGGGAGACTTCGGGGCGGTGATCCGCCGTGGCATGGACGGTGTCCGGGCGGACATCACCGCCTCCATGGCGGCCCACCGGGGCGACAAAGAGGCGGAGACCTTCCTGAAAACGCAATGGGATTTCTGCGATGCCATGCTGGATTTCGTGAAAAAATGCAGCGAGCGGGCGGCGCAGAAGGCGGCGCAGACGGAAGATCCGGCCTATCGCCGGAATCTGACCCGCCTGTCCCGGGCACTGACCCGGGTGCCGGAGCATCCGGCGGAGTGCTTTTATGAGGCGGTGCTGTCGCTGTGTGTGTGCTATTCCTATCTGCCGGACAGCATCGGCCTGATCGACCGGTATCTGGAGCCGTACTACCGGCAGGATCTGGCCCGGGGTGCCCTGACGCAGGCGGAGGCAACGGCGATCCTGCAGGAGCTGTTTCTGCTGATTCAGGCCAGAATCCCCAAATCGTCGGACCGGTTTTACCGGGGCGGCGAGTCCCATTTCTGCGTGGGCGGCTACCGGGAAAACGGTGAGGACGGATTTACGGACTTTTCCATGCTGATCGTGCAGGCACTGATGGCGCTGCCCACCTGGATTCCTCAGATTTCCATGCGCTGGACCGCCAAAACGCCCCGGGCCGTGTTTGCCAAAATGATGGATCTGGCCCGGAAGGACGCCAATCAGCGGATTGCCTTCGTCAGCGACGAACCGCGCCTGCAGGCGCTGATGCAGACCCAGGGACTGACCTATGCCCAGGCGGTGCAGTATACCATGATCGGCTGCAATGAGCTGGCGCTGCCCGGCGGCATTGTGTTCGGCTTTGACGCCATGAATGTGGCGCGGTCGGTGGAACGCACCTTCTTCCGCAGCGACGCGGCGGAGCAGGCCGGGACCTTCGACGAGTTCTACGGCCTGTTTGAAAAGGAGCTGTTCCACGATCTGGAGGAGGCCAACCGGATCGGCCGGGGGTTTCAGGCTATCCGCAGCCGGGACTGCAATCTGGTCAGCAATTTTCTGCTGGACGGCTGCATCCGCAATGCCGCCAGCGCCACCCAGGGCGGTGCGGACCGGTTTCTGGCGGTGGGGCTGCTCATCGGCCTGCCCAACGTGATCGACAGCCTGTCCGTTACCCGGCAGCTGGTGTATGACGAGAAGCGGGTCACGATGGCCCAGCTGCGGGCGGCGCTGGCGGCCAACTGGGCGGGCTGGGAGGACCTGCGAAGCTACATTGTCCGCAAAGGGCGGTTTTTCGGCAACGACGACAGCCGCTGCGACGACATTGCCCGGCGGCTGATGGACAGTCTGGCGGCGTGGAACTCCACCGACAACTATCTGGGCAAAAAGTGGCTGTTCGGCAACCTGATCGGCTATAACGAGCACAACAAATTTTTCGGCGACCATCTCCGGGCCACCCCCGACGGGCGGCGGGACGGGGAAGCGCTTCAATTCGGCATTGGCCAGTCTGGCGGCCGGGATCGGGGTGGACTGACGGCGCTGCTGAAGTCCGTGGCGCTGTGCGATCCCCACCATGTGCTGACCGGCCCCAGCGTGACCAATGTGTGGGTGGAATCGACCATGGTCCGGGACGACAATGCCTTTGACAAGCTGATTTCGGTGCTGGAGACGTATTTCCGGATGGGCGGGACCCATTTTCAGTTCAACGCCCTGTCCCGGGAGGACCTGATTGCCGCTCAGAGCAATCCGGAGCCGTACCGGAGTCTGCGGGTCCGCGTTTCCGGTTTTTCGGACTATTTTGTCCTGCTGAACCGGAATCTGCAAAACGAAGTGATTGCCCGCACCGTCCACAGTCATTAAAAATCCTCCCCCGTGCCGGATTACGGCACGGGGGTCATGGCGTCGGCGGCTTGACGGATTTCCCGGGGCGTCCGGCCCCGGTGGCGGAGGAAGGCCCGGTTCAGGCTGCGGATGCTGCCGAAGCCGCAGCGGGCGGCGATTTCCGTGACGGACAGCCCGGTGCGACGGAGCAGGTCCTCCGCTTCGCCCACCCGGAGAAGGTTCACATAATCCCGAAACGGCATCCGGATTTTGGCGCTGAACAGGTGGGACAGGTGGCTTTCGCTGAGGTACAGGGCCTCTGCCACGGCTTGCAGCGTCAGCTCCTGTCGGAAATGGGTCTGGCAGTAGCCGAGGACCCGGGTCAGGGTGGAGTCGGGACCGGCCGACCGGGGCACCAGCGGGCAGCGCCGGAGAAGCCGGGCGGTCAGCAGTGCCAGCCAGCCCTGCCGCTCCAGCGGCGTGCCGGTCTGGCAGCCGTCGATGGCCTGCATGGCAAAGTCCGTCAGCTCCGGCGCGGACACCACCGGGCAGACCGGCCGGTTGGCGGTTAGCAGGGCGTCCAGCTCCGGAAAGGCCCGGGTGCCGAAAATGAATTTCCCCACGTCCACCGGCCCGTCGGAGGCGTAGCCGTGGACGCAGTCCGGAAAGATGAAGGCAAAATCCCCCGGCTTCATGGTATCGCGCCGCCCGTCCTGATGCAACACGGCGGTGCCCTGAAACAGGACGACGATCTCCGTTTCCCGGTGCAGATGGGGGGCAAAACCGATTTTCTGGTTGTGCAGAATCTGCGGCCCGTCATGATATTGATAAAGATAGGACATGGTGCCTCCCAAGAAAGATAATTTTGTCCGATTGATACCGGTATTTGACTTGAAGTATAGCAGAAACTGTCCTATAATGCAAGCATCTCAGGAAAGAGGAGCGGAAAAGACATGGATTTGCAGATTTTTACGCCCAATGTGCCAACGGACCGGCCCGAAATGCTGACGCCGGATGCCCCCATTCAGCCCTACGACGGCTACCTGGTCCCCGGGCAGGACGAAAAGGCCCGGCGTCTTGGCGCGCGGTGCGCGGCGGCGGTGCGGGACAACAAAATTGCCGATTTTGAGCGGTCGGAGGACTACTGCCGCCGCCGGGGTGAGACGGATCCGGACCGGATGGTCCACGTTTCCACCTTCCTGCGGCTGGACGGCATGATTTACATGACCTATTACGCCAACACCTCCACGGCGGCGGAGGACCCGCTGCATCAGCAGGCCCGGCTGGCGTTCTGCCCCGAGGACCGGCCGGAGGAGCTGACGGTGCTGACGGTGCAGAAGGTGGGCGACACGCTGGGCGGGAAGACCATCGATATGCTCTACGACACGATTCTGCTTTACAAGGGTGGCGACGAGCTGTATATCCTGTGGACGGCGTCGGCAGACGGCCTGTACTACCGGTTCTACTGCGTCTACAACCGGAAAGACGGCACCTTCGGTCCCATCCGGCCCAACCGGTTCCGGGTGGGCGGCGTGACCAACGACTTCAGCACGACGGGCATCGTGGACGCCCTGACGGCGGCGGGGCTGCCCCATAAAAAGATGTTCTCCGACATCGGCATCATGCAGAAGCTGACCACCCGGACGGAAAACGGGGAAACCTGGTACTATACCGGCGCCTACTCCGGCTATTTCAACTGCATCATCAAAAGCCGGGACCTGGTGACATGGGATTATGTGGCCACGCCGGACTTCCTCAACCTGTCCCTGTGGGAAAACGCGGTGTATGTGGTAGGAGACCGGTGCTTCTACTTCGTGCGGCAGTACGACTGCCAGCAGGGCTTTTTGACCTGCTACGATCTGGTGACGGGCCGGTGGACGGTGCCCACGCTGATCCGGGATACCCAGTCCCGGTCGGACTTCATCTGGTGGCAGGGCGAGCTGTACCTGATTCACGGTCCGCTGGACCGGAACGGCTTCGGCGTGGTGCGGGTCAACCGGGACTGCCTGGCCAAGAGCGAGCCGGTGCTGGTGGCGGATCTGGGCGGCAGCTGCTTCTATCCCTTCGCCCGGGTGGAAGGGGAGGACATTTACCTTTCCTACACCGTGGACCGGCAGCATATCCGGCTGTCCCGGTTCCCGGCCGCCATGCTCACCGGCGGTGATGCCGAATGAAGCACGGTCAGACATTGTGGCAGGCGGCACGCTACCTGTTTTACTCCGTGGCCACCACGCTGGTGAACTGGCTGGCCTACAGCGGCCTGATGGCCCTGTTCGGCGGGCAGACGGCGGGAAACGGCAGCGTTTTCTGGGCCAATACGCTGGCCTGGGTGGCGGCGGTGACCTTTTCGTTCTTTGCCAATAAGCTGCGGGTGTTCCGCAGCATGGACTGGCGGCCCCGGACGGCGGTGACGGAGCTGCTGACGTTCATCTCCACCCGGCTGGCGGTGGGGGCGGTGGAAATCGTGCTGGTGCCGCTGCTGGTGGCGCTGGGGCTGGACCGGCCGCTTTTTGGCGTGAAGGGAATGCTGTCGAAGGTGATCGTGACGCCGATTCTCATCGGGCTGAATTACCTGTGCGGAAAACTTCTGGTCTTTCGGAAAAAAGCCGGCGCGTAAGGTTCCCTGCTGGTAAGACAGCAAAATTCAAATTTCTTGGAACAGGCATGATTTCAGTCATGCCTGTTCCGCTTTTAGCAGCTCATCCACGGGGATGAACAAACTGCTCTATATCCAGCGTAACCGGGACGTATGCTTTTCTGTACTGTGTAGCCATTTCCGTTTTT
>CAJLCS010000026.1 GCA_905205195.1 uncultured Eubacteriales bacterium | reverse complement strand
AGTTAATCTCGATATGTTGCTTCGCATTAAGTTTGGACAATAAACATATAGTCTCAACGTGGGCGCAGCGCGGGAACAGGTCCACGGCCTGGGCGGAGCGCAGGCCGTAGCCCCGGGCTTTGAGCAGGGCCACGTCCCGGGCCAGCGTGGCCGGGTCGCAGGAAACGTACACAATCCGGCGGGGAGCCATCCGGCTCAGCGCCTCAATCGTATCGGCGTTCAGGCCCTTCCGTGGCGGGTCCACCACCGCCACGTCGGCCCGAATGCCCTGGGCCTCCAGCGCCAGCGCCGCCTGTCCTGCATCGCCGCAGAAAAACGTGGCGTTCTCCCCCCCGTTGCGCCGGGCGTTCTCCCGGGCGTCCTCCACCGCCTGGGGCACCACTTCCACGCCGATGACCCGGCCCGCCGCACCGGCCATGGCCAGCGTTATGGTCCCCGCGCCGCAGTACAGGTCCAGTACCGTATCTTCTTTGGTAATTTCCGCCTGGGTGATAGCCGCCCGGTACAGCCGCTCCGCCTGATCGTGATTCACCTGATAAAACGAGTGGGGCGATAGCCGGAAGGTCAGGCCGCACAGCCGGTCCTCAATATAGCCCGGCCCGTACAGGACCCGTTCCTCGTCCCCCAGCACCGCGTTGCCCGGCTTCATGTTGACGGACAGCACCAGCGTGGTAAAGCCCGGCACGGTCCGCAGCCGGTCAATCAGGGCCTGGGGCCTGGGGATTTCCCGGCCGTTCACCACCAGGCAGACCAGAATCTGCCCCGTCACGCCGCCCCGGCGGACGTAAATGTGCCGCAGCAGCCCCCGGCGGGTGGATTCGTCGTACACCGGCACCTGGGACTGGTTGACATAATCAATCACCAATTCCTTCACCCGGTCCGTTTCCGGCGGCAGAATCAGGCAGCGGTCGTTTTCCACCACCCGATGGGTCCCGGCCCGGTAAAAGCCCGCGTAGGCCCGGCCCTTTTTGGCCGCCGCCGGATACTGGGCTTTGTTGCGGTAGCCACGGCAGGTGGGCGCCGCCAGAAGCGGCACCGTCTCCAACTGTTCCCCGCCGATCCGGTTCAGCGCCTGCAGGACCCGCCGGGCCTTCAGGCGGCACTCCTCCTCGTAATCCATGTGCCAGAAGTCGCAGCCGCCGCACAGCTTGGCCACGGGACATTCCCGGTTCACCCGATGGGGAGATCTGACCAGAATCGTCTCGATTTTGCCGGAGGCCCAGGTCTTCCCCACCTGATCGATGCGGATCCGGCAGGTTTCCCCCGCCAGCGCGTTGGGCACGAACACGGCACAGCCCTCCGCCCGGGCCACCCCCTGGCCGTCGGCGGTATAATCGGTAATCGTAACCTCGTAGCAGTCGTTTTTTTGCAGCATAAGCCGTCCTTCTTCCGGGATTTTTGATTATCATACCATAATTTCCGCCGCCGGTAAAGCGATTGTTGCGAAAAAGGGGCGGATGTGGTAAAGTAAGGCCAGCAAATGCAAAAAAGGTGGAATTTTCATGAATTATGATGCCTGTACCCTCTGCCCCCGGCAGTGCGGCGTCAACCGCAGCGCCGGACAGCGGGGGTTCTGCGGCGGCGGCGACCGGGCGCTGGTGGCCAAGGCCATGCGCCACTTCTGGGAGGAGCCGGTGCTGGCCGGAAGCGGCGGCAGCGGCGCCGTGTTCTTCGGCGGCTGCACCCTGGGCTGCCGCTACTGCCAGAACCGTGCCATCAGCGGTGCCCCGGTGGGCGCCCCCATGGACAGTGCCGGCCTACGGGCCGTCATGGAGGACCTGATCGCCCAGGGTGCGGAAAACATCGACCTGGTCACCCCTACCCAGTTTCTTCCCACCCTGCTGCCTGCCCTGACGCCGAAGCTGCCGGTGCCGGTGGTCTACAACTGCGGCGGCTACGAGCGGGCGGAGACGCTGCGGGCGCTGGAGGGCGCGGTGGACATCTACCTGCCGGACATGAAATACGCCGACAACGCGCTGGCCGCCCGGCTGTCCGGGGCGCCGGACTATTTTGAGACGGCAGCCGCCGCCATCACGGAAATGGTCCGCCAGACCGGCTCAGTCCGGTGGGAGGGGGAGAAAATCGTCCGGGGCGTGCTCATCCGCCACCTGATTCTCCCCGGGCAGGTGGAAAATTCCCTGAAGGTCCTCGACTGGATCGGCGAGCAGTTCGCCCCGGGGCAGGTGCTGGTGAGCCTGATGCGGCAGTACACCCCCATGCCGGGCATGACGCCGCCGCTGGACCGACCCATCACCGAGGAGGAGTACGAAGCGGTCCTCAGCTGGATGTATCTCAACCGGCTGGAGGGTTTTACCCAGGAGGCCGCCGCCGCAGACCGGGGGTTTATCCCGGATTTCTGAGGGCGCGCCGGGAATCCCCCCTGGGGGGATGGAAAAACGGCACGAAATGTGTCAATCGTCCATTGACATTCCGGCCTCCTACGAGTAAAATAATATCGATTCATTATGCGCCGTTCCCCCGGGACGCGCGTGTTGATTATGAGTACCATGTATTTTAGGAGGAAAACACTTTGAATTGGGATCGTTTAACCACCGTTGAAGAGATGGAAGCGGCAACCAATGCTCTGCTGGAAAACGGCAAGAAGGTCGGCGCCGATTCCTGGCAGCAGCGGGTCAAGAACCAGACCCCCCATTGCGGTTTCGGCGAAGCGGGCACCTGCTGCCGGATCTGTTCCATGGGACCCTGTCGGATCACCCCCAAGAGCCCCCGCGGTATCTGCGGCTGCGACGTCCACGGCATCGTGGCCCGGAACTTCCTGCGCTTTGTCGCCGGCGGTGCCGCCACCCACTCCGATCACGGCCGTGAAATCTGCCACACCCTGTATCAGGCCAAGGAAGGCGGCAACTACCAGGTCAAGGACCCGGAGAAGCTGCTCCGCATCGCCAAGGAATGGGGCGTGGAGACCGAGGGCAAGGATATCTATGATCTGGCCCACGAAATTGCCGAAATGGCCCTGCTGGAATACGGCAAGCCCTTCGGCGTGCAGCGTTTCCTGAAGCGCGCCCCCGAGTACACCCAGAAGCTGTGGCATGACGCCGGTATCGAGCCCCGTGCCATCGACCGGGAAGTCTCCACCGCCTTGCACATGACCCACATGGGATGTTCCTCCCTGCCGGAAGCGCTGATCCGTCAGTCCCTCCGGTCCGGTCTGTCCGACGGCTGGGGCGGCTCCATGGCCGGCACCGAGTTCTCCGACGTGCTGTTCGGCACCCCCAAGCCCGTGGACACCACCGCCAACATCGGCGTCATGGAGAAGGACATGGTCAACATCATCGTCCACGGCCATGATCCCAGCCTGTCCGAAATGGTGGTCTACTACGCCAACGACCCCGAAATGATCGCGCTGGCCAAGAGCGTGGGTGCCAAGGGCATCAACGTGGCCGGTGTGTGCTGCACCTCCAACGAGGTGGCCATGCGGCACGGCATTCCCATGGCGGGCAACTTCCTGAGCCAGGAGAACGTGGTTCTCACCGGCGCCTGCGAAGCCATCGTCGTGGACGTGCAGTGCATCTTCCCCGCGCTGGGACCCCTGTCCAAGTGCTTCCATACCAAGTTCATCACCACCTCCCCCATCGCCCGGATGCCGGACTCCGAATTCATCCAGTTCTCCGCGGCCAGCGCCGGTGAAAACGCCAAGGCCATCGTGAAAATGGCCGTGGAAAACTTCAAGAACCGGAATCAGGATCTGGTGAACATCCCCAATCAGGTCTCCAAGGCCCGGGTGGGCTACTCGCTGGAGGCCATCGTGAAGGTTCTCGACGGCGTCACCAACTCTCAGGTGGACGTCACCGGCACCACCAAGCCCCTGCTGGAGTGCATCACCTCCGGCGTGCTTCGCGGCGCCGTGGCCATGGTCGGCTGCAACAACCCCAAGGTGCGCCCCGACTTCGCCCACATTGAACTGATGAAGAAGCTGCTGGAAAACGACATCATCCTGATCGTCTCCGGCTGCTCCGCGCAGGCCGCCGCCAAGGCCGGTCTGATGGATCCGGATCTGGCCAAGGAATACTGCGGCGCCGGTCTGAAGCGGGTGTGCGAGCTGGCGGGCATTCCCCCGGTCCTGCACATGGGCTCCTGCGTGGATATCTCCCGGATGATGCTGCTGGCAGCCGAGCTGTCCAAGGACTCCGGCCTGCCCATCTCCAAGCTGCCCGTGGTCGGCTGCGCCCCCGAATGGATGAGCGAGAAGGCCGTCTCCATCGGCAACTACGTCGTCGCCACCGGCATCGACACCTTCCTGGGCGTGGATCCCTATGTCAAGGGCTCCAGCGAGGTGTGCGAGCTGCTGACCGGCGAGCACGGCGTGAAGGATTGGGTGGAAGCCAACTACACCGTGGAAACCGATATCGAGAAGCTGGGCGACAAGATGATCGAGCGCATCGAGCAGAAGCGCGCCGCGCTGGGCATCTGATCGGAGCCTGATTTCCATGAAATTAGCGATTACCGGCAAAGGCGGCGTCGGCAAAACCACGCTGGCCTCCACGCTGGCCCGGCTCTACGCCGACGAGGGACGCACCGTCCTCGCCGCCGACGTGGACCCGGATGCCAACCTGGGTCTTGCTCTGGGCATGAGCCAGGAGGAGGTCGATTCCATCGTCCCCATTTCCAAAATGCGGACGCTGGTGGAGGAGCGGACCGGCGCCAACGAAGCCAATAAATTCTTCAAGCTCAATCCGTATGTGGCGGACATCCCCGAAAAATTTGCCCGGGACGTCAACGGCGTCAAGCTGCTGGTCATGGGCACGGTGGATGTGGGCGGCAGCGGCTGCGTCTGCCCGGAGCACGTCATGCTCAAGGCCATCCTCTCCAGCCTGACCTACCGGAAAAACGACGTGGTCATCATGGACATGGAAGCGGGCCTCGAGCATCTGGGCCGGGGAACCGCCGCCAATATGGACCAGTTCCTCGTGGTGATCGAGCCGGGCGCCCGGTCGGTCCAGACCTACCGCAACGTCAAGCGGCTGGCCTCGGATCTGGGCGTGCGCCGGGTGCGGGTGGTCGGCAGCAAGGTCCGGGACCGGCAGGATGAGGACTTCATCCGCAGCGCCATTCCCGCAGAGGACCTGCTGGGCTTTGTCCACTACAATCCCCAGATCATCGACGCGGACCGGCAGGGAAAATCGCCCTACGATTTCTGCCCGTCGGCCATAGAAGAAATTCGGAAGATGAAAGCGATTCTGGATCGTGACGAAATTTAGGAGGAAATATCCGTGACTTTATTTGAAAGAGTATTCGGCGGCAACGATGCCGTTTACGGTCTGACCGAAGCGGCGATCGACAATGCCATCGCCACCTACGGCGAGGGCCAGGCCGTGTCCTTCCCCGATACCGCCTACAGCCTGCCCTGCTACTACGCCGTCACCGGCACCAAGGTTGGCACCCTGGGCGAGCTGAAGGCCGCTCTGGCCGTGGTGAAGACCATGATGACCCGCAACAACCGGCTCAACGATGCCTTTATGTCCGGCATCGCCATCGCCCTGTGCGCCGAGTTCATCGAAGTTCTGAAGTACATCGGCGGCGCTCAGCCCTACGAGGCTCCCTGCTACGGCCATCTGCCCGATGCGGTGGTCCGGAGCCTAGGCGTGCCCCTGGTTACCGGCGACATCCCCGGCGTGCCCGTCATTCTGGGCACCGCCCCCTCCGCCGACGAGGCCGTGGCGCTGGTCAAGAGCTACCAGGGCCAGGGTATGCTGATTACGCTGGTGGGCGGCATCATCGACCAGCTGCAGGAAAAGGGCTATAAGACCGGCGACAACGTCCGTGTCATCCCCCTGGGCAAGGACGTGACCAGCGTGGTCCATGTGGTCAGCGTGGCCGTCCGTGCCGCTCTGATTTTCGGCAACATTCAGCCCGGCGACGCGGCCGGCCTGATGAAGTACACCATGGAGCGTGTGCCCGCCTTCGTCAACGCCTTCAAGCCTCTGGACGACGTGGTCGTGGCCTGCGGCGCCGGTGCCATCGCGCTGGGCTTCCCGGTCATCACCAACGAGACCGAGAACATCTTCCGGGTGCCCAAGAGCCTGATCGTCCAGGAGGACGTGTCCAAGTTCAACGCCACCTCCCTGGAGGCCCGGGACATCAAGCTGAAGATCACCAACATCGACATTCCCGTGTCCTACGCCTCCGCCTTTGAAGGCGAAATCATCCGCCGGGGCGATATGCAGATGGAAGCGGACGGCTCCCGGGTGGACTGCTTCGAGCTGGTCCAGACCAAGGACGCCTCCGAGGTGGAAGACCACAAGATCGTGGTGGACGGCCCCGAACTGGACGAGGTCCCCGTCGGCTCCAAGATTTCCCTGAGCTACACCGTGGACGTGGCCGGTAAGGCCATGCAGCCCGACTTTGAGTCCGTTATGGAACGGAAGATTCACGCGTTCCTCAACTGCATCGAGGGCGTGATGCACACCGGCCAGCGCGACATGATCCGTCTGCGTATTTCCAAGGCCGATTTCGAGGCCGGTTTCCGGTTCAAGCACATCGGCGAGGTGCTGTATGCCAAGATCAAGAGCGAGTTCGACGCCGTGGTGGACAAGTGTCAGGTGACCATCGTGGTCGGCCCGGAGAAGAACGCCGACCTGCGGAAGCACGCCAACGAAGTGTTCAGCAAGCGTGACGACCGGCTCAAGTCCATGACCGACGAGTCCGTCCCCGTGTACTACACCTGCATCATGTGCCAGGCCTTCTCCCCCAGCCACGTCTGCATCGTCACCCCCGAGCGTCTGGGCCTGTGCGGCGCCGTGTCCTGGCTGGACGCCAAGGCCACCAACGAGCTGGACCCCACCGGTCCCTGCCAGGTGGTGCCCAAGGACCACTGCCTCGACGAGCGGCTGGGCCGCTACGAGGACGTGGACGAGGCCGTGGCCAAGTACTCCCACGGTGCGCTGGAGCACGTCACCCTGTACTCCCTGTTCCAGGATCCCATGACCTCCTGCGGCTGCTTTGAATGTATCTGCGGCGTGGAGCCCTGCTCCATGGGCGTGGTCATCACCTGCCGGGAATACGCGGGCACCACGCCTCTGGGCATGAGCTTCTCCGAAATGGCCTCCATGACCGGCGGCGGCGTGCAGACCCCGGGCTTCATGGGCCACGGCAAGCAGTTCATCGCCTCCAAGAAGTTCCTGAAGGCCGAAGGTGGCCTGGGCCGCATCGTGTGGATGCCCAAGGAGCTGAAGGATCAGGTCCGGGAGCGTCTGGACGAGTCCGCGCTGGAGCTGTACGGTGTCGAGCACTTCACCGACATGATCGCCGACGAGACGATCTGCACCGACGACCCCGAGCAGCTGCTGGGCTACCTGAGCGAGGTTGGCCATCCCGTGCTGGGCATGGAACCCTTCGATATGTAAGTTTCTGTCAACTTCAACAAGCGGCAGCGGATTTCCGCTGCCGCTTTTGTATTACCTGTCTTGACATTTCGGAAAATTCCGTTACAATGAACGAAGAAGGCTGAAAAATTGCGCTTTACGAGGAGGAGTTATTATGACGAACAGAAAAATTCGGATCGGCATCATCGGAACCGGCGGCATTGCCCACGCCCATATGGGCGCCTACTGCAAGCGGGACGACGTGGAAATCGTGGCCGGGTGCGACCTGATTCCCGGCAAGGCGGAGGCCTTCTTCCGGGAATTCGGCCTGGAGAACGTCCGCTGCTACACGTCCCACGAGGAAATGCTGGATGCAGAAACGCTGGACGCCGTGTCCGTCTGCACCTACAACCGGCAGCACGCCGCCCCCACCATCTACGCGCTGAACAAGGGCGTCAATGTCCTGCTGGAAAAGCCCTTCTCCGTCACGCTGGACGAGGCGGCCGCCATGATGCGGGCCGAAAAGGCCAGCGGCAAGATTCTGACCATCGGCTTCCAGCCCCGGTTCGACAAAAATATGCAGCAGATCAAGCGGATTGTGGAATCCGGCGAGCTGGGGCAGGTGTACTACATCCAGACCGGCGGCGGCCGCCGTCGGGGCATCCCCGTCAGCGACGACAAGACCACCTTCATTGAGGACGCCACCGCCGGTGTGGGCGCGCTGGGCGACATCGGCTGCTATTCGCTGGATATGGTGCTCAACGCCGTCGGCTACCCCAAGCCGCTGACCGTCAGCGGGTTCAAATTCGACTTTTTCGGCAAAAATCCGGAAACCTACCGCTATCGCTGCCAGAATCCGGAGCGGATTGCCGAAAAGTTCGGCGTGGACGACTTCGCCGGTGCCATCATCCGGCTGGAGGGCGGCATTATTCTGGATTTCCGTATTGCCTGGGCCATGAACATCAACACCCCCGGCGACACCATCATTCTGGGCACCGAGGCGGGCCTGCGGATTCCCTCCACCGACTGCTGGAACGGCACCGTGGGCGGCCCCATGACCGTCTATCGGGAGTGCGCCGGGCAGGAGGTCGAGATGACCATCCCCATTCTGGCCGACAAGCCGGAGGACGGCACCCTGTGGGACCGGAAAATCGGCTCCTTCGTCACCGCCGTCCGGGAGGGCGGCAAGGCCCCGGTGCCGTCGGATCAGATCATCAAAAATCAGGCCATTCTGGACGCCATTCTCCGCTCCAGTGCCTGCGGCGGCGAGGTGACCGTCACGCTGCCGGAAATCTGAATAACGATGTGAGGTTTTTTCTTTGGGAAAGCAACGTATCAAGGATATGACCGTCGGTTCGCCGGCGAAGCTGCTGCTGGCCTTTATGATGCCGCTGATTTTCGGCAATCTGTTCCAGCAGGTCTATAACATGGTGGACACCATTGTGGTGGGCCGGTATCTGGGCCAGCATGCGCTGGCCGGTGTCGGCTCCACCGGCGCCGTCAACTTTCTGGTGCTGGGTTTCAGCATGGGCCTCTGCTCCGGCTTTGCCATTCCGGTGGCCCAGAAGTTCGGCGAGAAGGACTACCAGGGTCTGCGCCGGTATGTGGGCAACATGATCTGGCTCGGTGTCGGCTTTGCGCTGATTCTCACCGTGTCCACCACCCTGCTGTGCCGCCGGATTCTGGTATGGATGCGAAATCCCGCCGAAACCATCGACTACGCGTACAACTACATTTTCTGGATTTTCCTTGGCATTCCCGCCACCATGCTCTACAATCTGCTCTCCGGCCTGATCCGCTCGCTGGGCGATTCCCGGACGCCGCTGCTGTTTCTGATTTTCTCCAGCGTGCTGAACGTGGGGTTGGACCTGCTGTTCATCGTCACCTTCCGGATGGGCGTCATGGGTGCCAGCGTGGCCACCGTCGCTGCCCAGCTGATTTCCGGCCTGCTGTGCCTGATTCTGATTATCCGGAAGTACCCCATTCTGAAGCTGTCCGCTGCCGATCTGCTGCCCCGCCGGGCCTATCTGCAGAAGCTGCTGTCCATGGGCATCCCCATGGGGCTGCAATTCTCCATCACCGCCATCGGCGGCACCGTGCTGCAGACCGCCGTCAACGAGCTTGGCACCGCCAGCATGGCCGCCATGACGGCGGGCAACAAAATCAGCCTGCTGTTCGACTGCCCCCTCAGCGCCATCGGCACCGCCATGGCCACCTTCGCCGGGCAGAATCTGGGCGCCCGCCGGCTGGACCGGGTCCACAAGGGCTTCCGGGTCTGTATGCTCATTGGCGGCATTTACTGCATCGCCATTTTCGCCCTGATTGCCTGCGGCGGCAGCCAGCTGTCCGGCATTTTCCTGGAAAATCCCAGCGAAGAAATCATTTCCATGTGCGAAAAGTTCCTGCTGTACAATTCCTCCCTGTATTTCCTGCTGCTGATGGTATTCCTGCTGCGGATGACGCTGCAGGGGCTGGGCTATTCCTTCATCGTGGTGCTGGCAGGCGTGCTGGAAATGGTCGCCCGGGGCGGCATTGCCCTGGGGCTGGTGCCCCAGCTTGGATTTGACGCCGTGTGCCTGGCCAACCCGGCGGCGTGGCTCTTTGCCGACGTGTTCCTGCTGCCCACCTATCTGATCGGCGTCCACCGGCTGGAAAAGCAGGAAAAGGCCGGAAAGCTGAACGTCTGAGGAGGAATCACCGTGAACATTGCCGCCGCAACCACCAAAATGATTGCCTTTTACCGGGGCAATCACCATGATATCAACCATTTTCTGAAAGTGCACGCCTACGCCCGGACCATCGGCGAGCTGGAGGGACTGGACCCTGCCACCCAGCGGACGCTGGAGCTGGCGGCGGTGATCCACGACATCGCCTGCCCCCTGTGCCGGGAAAAGTACGGCAGCGCCGACGGCCGGAAGCAGGAACTGGAAAGTCCCGCCCTGGTGGAGGCCTTTCTGACCGATCTGGACGTGCCGGAGGAAACGGCCCGGCGGGTAAACTTCCTCGTGTCCCACCACCACACCTACACCGGTGTGGACGGGCCGGATTATCAGATTCTGCTGGAGGCCGACTATCTAGTCAACGCCGACGAAGGCAATCAAAGCCCGGCGGCCATCCGGGCAGCCCGGAACCGGTTTTTCCGGACCGCCGCCGGGACGGCGCTGCTTAATTCCATTTATTTTCCCGAGGAGAGCAACGCATGAATCCCATCTGGAACGACCTGTATGACGCCGCCATGGCAGTGCTGCATCCCCGCAAGCTGTCCGAATGGATGGAGGCCGGGGGCGTCGCAGCCGCCGTGGAAGCCGGTTCCGGAAAAATCTACACCGGCGTGTGCGTGGACAGCGCTTGTACGCTGGGCATCTGCGCCGAGCGTAACGCCATTTTCAACATGATTACCCAGGGCGAAAGCGAAATCCGCCGGGTCATCGCCGTCAGCCGGGACGGCAAGGCCATGCCCCCCTGCGGTGCCTGCCGGGAGCTGATGACCCAGCTGATGCTGGACCGGTACCGGTCGGTGGAAATTATGCTGGACTACAACACAGGCCGGATCGTCACCCTGGGCGATCTGACACCGGAATGGTGGATCTGATGGTTACTTAACAATTTCCTACCGCCGCCCAACCGGCCGATGTCACGGCCTTCTACCAAGCCTTCCGGGAGCGGGGCGAGAGCTGCATCGGCATAGGGTGCAGCCGGGACTTTGACGTCTGGCTCCGGGAAATGGAGAACCGGAAAGCCGGGAAAAACCTGCCGGAGGGCTATGTCCAGGAGCATTTCCTCGTCTGCTATGACGGCCCGGCGCTGCCGGGGCCTTGCCACGGACATTCTCCGGCAGGGGCTGGCCATGGCCCGGGATCTGGGCTTTGAGCGGATTCTCGCCGTCTGCGACGACGACAACCTGCCCCCGGAAAAGGTGATTCTCCGCTGCGGCGACCAATTGGAGGACCGGCGCTACGACCCGGAGGAACAGGTCTGGGTCAAGCGGTACTGGATTTCCCTGAAATGAAAAGCAGCCTGACGGAAACCCCGTCAAGAGAGGCTCCAAAAGGAAGAAGGCAGCACAAACGATGTGCTGCCTTCTTTTTGTACGCTCCGAAAACGGATGCCGGATTTCGGTGACAGAATCCGATGCTTGCCGTACCGATGGACAAACGT
Source organism: uncultured Eubacteriales bacterium (assembly GCA_905205195.1). Classification (GTDB taxonomy): domain Bacteria; phylum Bacillota; class Clostridia; order Oscillospirales; family Oscillospiraceae; genus Faecousia. The sequence continues at coordinate 16,365 of CAJLCS010000026.1, read as the reverse complement.
GAGATGCCGGTGAAACTGCCGCAGGCAATAGCACGATGCGAAGCATCCTGTTCCTGCCCGAAGGACAATATCACGCGCCGCCGGGCGAATATCACGATTTATTCCTCCGGCATCCGATAGCCCACGCCAAGCTCGTTGTCGATGTAGCCCTTCTCGCCGGGGCGGCCGCCGCATTTTTTGCGGATGTTGGCCATGTTGACCTGCAATTTCTTGACGCTGCCGCTGTCGGTATCGCCCCACACCGCCCGGATGATGTTGGCATAAGTCAGGACCTTGCCGGGATGCCGGGCCAGATACGTCAGAATGTGGTATTCCGTCTGGGTCAGCTTGATTTCCCGGTCGCCGATGGTCACCCGGCGGCTGCCGTAGTCGATGGTCATGTCCCGCAGGGTGAACCGGTCCTCCGGCTGACCGTCTGCGTCCCGGTAGCGGCTGTTTCGCAGTTGGGCCCGGACCCGGGCCAGCAGCTCCGCTGTGCCGAAGGGTTTGGTCACATAGTCGTTGGCCCCCCGGTCCAGCGCCGCCACCTTGTCCGCCTCGTCGGTCCGGGCCGACAGGACCAGAATCGGCGTCACCGTGTGCTTCCGGGCCGCCGTGATAAATTCCAACCCGTCCCGGTCCGGCAGACCCAGATCCAGAATCACCAGATCCGGCCGGTAGGACGCAAACAGCGTCTCTCCCAGGGTGCAGCTGTCCGCCGTCACCACCCGGTAGCCGTTGGTGGAAAGGATCGTCTCCATAAAGCTGCGGATTCCGCTTTCGTCCTCAATCAGCAGCAGCGTATCTCGGTTATTCACGCTCATTTTCCTCCAAATCCAGAGAAAATTCAAAAAATGCCCCGCCTTCCGGTCGATTGCCGCCCCGGATTTCCCCGCCGTGGGCCTTGACGATGGTGGCGCACACCGACAATCCGATGCCCATGCTGCTCCGGTTCCGGTCCGCCGGTTCCGTGCCGCCGCCGGAATAGCCGGTGAACAGATCCGCCAGCCGCTCCCTGGAAATGCCGCAGCCGTCGTCCTCCACCCGCAGCAGGGCCTTGCCGCCCTCCCGCCGGACGGCGAGCCTCAGCTCCGTCATGCCCGACGCGTGATACACCGCGTTTTCCAGCAGGTTCGTCAGCACCTGCTGAATCAGCATGGCGTCGGCGGAAACGCACAGAAATTCCTCCGGGAATTCCAGCGTCACCGGGCAGTCCGGCCAGCGCTGCTTGAATTTCACCAGCACCGCGTCCACCAGCTCCTCCAGCGGCACGGAGGTTTTGGTCAGCCCCGCCTTTTCCCCGTCGATCCGGGTGACGGACAGCAGATTCTCCACCATGTGAATCAGCCATTCGGCGTCGCTGCGGACGCCCTCCAGCAGCCCCAGCTGCTGCGCCCGGGACAGGCGGTCGTAATTCTCGATGACGGTGGAGGCAGAGCCGTAAATGGAGGTCAGCGGCGTGCGGAGGTCGTGGGACACGGCCCGCAGCAGATTGGCCCGCATTTTCTCCTTCTCCCCGTCCCGGCGGGCCTTTTCCCAGATTTTCAGCTTGGCGGTCATGGCGCTGGTCACGCAGGCGATGGCCAGCATCACCGCCGCGGAAATCAGGTTTTCCGGCGTGATGAAGTCGAACTGATCGTATGGCTCCGTGAAGGCGAAGTTCACCAGCATCACCCCGGCCAGCGAGGCGGCAATGCCCCAGCCGTAGCCGTCGGTGCGGACCGAGATCAGGAACACCCCCAGCACAAACACCGTGGTGGCCAGATCGCAGTTGCCCAGCACCTGCCTGCACATCAGCGTGACGCCGAAGCTCCACGCCAGCATGGCCAGCGTAAACGCGCCGTCCTTCCAGATGCGCCGTCCGTTTTTCATAGGGAGTTCCTCCTGTGTCTATTGTATCATGTCTTCGGTAAAGAAGCAGTAAAGAATTGGGGAATCAAGGAAAAATCGGTTGTTTCTCCGGCCTTCGCCGTGGTATAATAGGGCTGTCAACGAAGATCACATAACGTGCGGACCGTTCCGCAGCAAAGGAGTACGCGTATGAGAAGAACCAAAATCATCGGCACCATCGGCCCGGCCAGCAGCGACCCCCAGGTCTTTACCGCCATGTGCAAGGCCGGCATGAACGTGGCCCGGCTGAACTTTTCCCACGGGACCCATGCCGAGCAGCTGGAAAAGCTGACGATGATCCACAAGGTCCGGGAGGAGCTAAACCTGCCCATCGCCGTCATGCTGGACACCAAAGGCCCCGAATACCGGATCAAGACCTTCCAGGGCGGCAAAATCACCGTCAAGGAAGGCGATACCTTTACCTTTACCGTCCGGGACATCGAAGGCGACGGCACGATTGTTTCCGTCAACTATGCCGGGCTGATCGGCGACCTGAGCGTGGGCGACCGGATTCTGGTCAACAACGGGCTGGTCATTTTTGAGGTCCGGGAACTGACGGACACCGACGCCCGATGTCAGGTGCTGGTGGGCGGCGAGCTGTCCGACCGGAAGAGCATGAGCTTCCCCAACAAAACCATGAATCAGGTCTACCTGAGCCAGCAGGACAAGCAGGATCTGCTGTTCGGCATTGCGCACAACGTGGACTTTGTGGCCGCCTCCTTTGTCTCCAACCGGCAGAATCTGATCGACCTGAAAACGTTTCTCCGGGAAAACGGCGGCGAGAACATCTCCGTCATCGCCAAAATCGAGAACCGGGCCGGTGTCAACAATATTGAGGAAATCTGCCAGGAATGCGACGGCATCATGATCGCCCGGGGTGATCTGGGCGTGGAAGTGCCCTTTGCCGAGCTGCCCGCCCTGCAGAAATACATGATTACCAAGTGCCGCCTGCTGGGCAAGCGGGTCATTACCGCCACGGAAATGCTGGAATCCATGATCCACAACCCCCGGCCCACCCGGGCGGAAATTTCCGACGTGGCCAATGCCGTCTACGACGGCACGAGCGCCGTCATGCTCTCCGGCGAGTCCGCGGCAGGAAAATACCCGGTGGAAACCGTCCGGACCATGGCGGAAATCGTGGAGGAAACCGAAAGCCACATCAACTACGCCAAGCGGTTCCGCACGGCGGAGTTCAAAATCAAGAACCGGGTGGACGCCATTTCCCACGCCACCTGCGGCATGGCCATCGACATTGACGCCAAGGCCATCGTCGTCACCTCCATCTCCGGGCGGACGGTGCGGATGGTGTCCCGGTTCCGGGTTCCCACCCCCATCATCGGCATGGCCACCAACAAGGCCGTGTGGTACAAGCTGGCTCTGTCCTGGGGCGTGCTGCCGGTGATGAGTGAAGAATTCCACTCCACGGAGGTCCTGTTCTATCACGCCCTCCGGGCCGCCAAGGAAAATCTGAACCTGAAGCCCGGCGACAGCGTCATCATTACCGGCGGCATGACCAACGGCACCTCCGGCAACACCAACCTGATCAAAGTCGAAACCGTCGAATAAACCTTCCGCCGCCTCCGATATCCGGAGGCGGCGCCTTTTACCCCTCCGCCTGCCCCAGCTGGGCCAGCTGCCGGGCCAGCTCCGCTTCCTTCACCAGCGCCAGCCCCTGGGCCTCGTCCCCCAGCAGCACCAGCCGGTCGCCGGGGGCCAGCCGGAACAGCCGCCGGGCCTTTTCCGGCAGAATCACGCTGCCGTCCGGCCTCAGCGTCACCGTGCCGAAGCTGTGCTTGCCCCGGGGCGGCACCGGCAGCCCCTCCCGGGCCGGGTCATAGCGGAGCAGATCGTCCACCGTCACGCCGTAGTAATCCGCCAGCGCCGCGCAGTTGGGCAGGTCCGGCAGCGACGCGCCGCTTTCCCATTTGGACAGGGCCTGCCGGGTGATGCCCACCGCCTCCGCCACCTGCTCCTGGTTTTCCCCTCTGCGCCGCCGCAGCGACCTGAGATTGTCACTTAACATCGGTACCTCTCCCCCTTTTGCATCATTATAATGGCGCGGCGGGCAAAATGCAACCGCCGCTGACATTTTTGGTTTTCCGCCGTCCGTGTGTCTTGGTTGACCGGGCGGCGTCCGTCTGGTATCATGAGGGAAAAGGAGTTGAGGATATGGAGCCGATTCTGGAAGTAACGGGACTGTACAAGCGCTACCCGGGCTTTGCGCTGGAGCAGGTCAGCTTTTCCGTCCGGCCCGGCACCGTCATGGGCCTGATCGGCCGGAACGGCGCGGGAAAAACCACCACCATCCGGTCCATTCTGCGTCTGGTCCACCCGGACGCGGGGACCGTGCGGCTGCTGGGGCAGAATATCGCAGAAAACGAACGCGCCCTGCGGCAGGCGCTGGGCTATGCCGCCGGGGGCACCGTCTGCTATCCCCGCAGGCGGGTGGGCGAAATTGCCGCCGTCACCGCCCGGTTCTTTGAAAACTGGGACGAAGGCCGGTATCAGTCCCTGCTGGAGCGCTTTGCGCTGGACCCCGGCAAGCGTCTGGCGGAGCTGTCGGAGGGCATGAAGCGGAAATTCTCGCTGGCGCTGGCCATGTCCCACCATGCCCGGCTGCTGCTTCTGGACGAACCCACCAGCGGGCTGGACCCAGTGTCCCGGGAGGAGCTGCTGGACATTTTCCGGCAGCTGGCCGGGGACGGTACCGCCATTGTCTTTTCCACCCACATCACCACCGATCTGGAGCGCTGCGCCGACGAAATTACCTACCTGAAGCAGGGCCGGGTGGTCGCGTCCAAGGAAAAAGCCGCCTTTCTGGCGGATTACCCGGGCTGCGCCACGCTGGACGACGTGATGCTCCGGCTGGAGCGGAAGGAGGATGCCTAATGAAGGAGCTGCTGCGAAAGGAAGGCACCCTGACGGCGCTGCCCATGACCTACCTCTTCCTGCTGTTCGCCCTGATGACGCTGGTGCCGGGGTATCCCATTGCGGTGGGGGGCTTTTTCTTCTGTCTGGGCCTGTTCCAGACCACCCTCTCCGCCCGGGAGCAGCATGACCTGCTCTTTACCCTGCTGCTGCCGGTCCGCAAGACGGACGTCGTCGCCGCCAAGTACCGCTTCGCGTTTCTCATGGAGCTTGCCTACCTGCTTCTGTGCGCCCTGCTGACGGCGGTACGGTCGCTCTTCTGGGCGGACGCCGCCGTCTACCGGGAAAACGCCATGATGAACGCCAACCCGATCTATCTGGCGGTGCTGTGCCTGCTGTTTGCCGGGTTCAACGGGATTTTTCTGGGCGGCTTCTGGAAAACCGCCTACCGGGTGGGCGGGCCCTTTGTCCGGTTTGCCGTTTACGCCTTTTTGCTTATCGCCGCGGCGGAAACACTGCACCACCTGCCCGGGCTGGCCTTCCTCAACACGCCGTGGGAGCGCCCCGGGGTGCAGCTGGCCGTTCTGGCCGGATGCGCCGCCGTCTGGATCGCCGGGACGGTCCAGTCCGAAAAAAGGGCGGCCCGCCGGTTTGATCGGCTGGATTTCTCGGAATAAGTGCAAAAAATGCACGAACCGGTTCGATTCGTGCATTTTTTATTAGGAAAATCGGAAAATTTCCCGATACGACGCCATTTCCTCCGGCGTGGGCTTCCGGAAGGCGGTGTAGGTCATCCCGGCCTCCTCGTACTTGCCGCCGGGGGGCACCGTCTGCTATCCCCGCAGGCGGGTGGGCGAAATTACCGCCGTCACCGCCCGGTTCTTTGAAAACTGGGACGAAGGCCGGTATCAGTCCCTGCTGGAGCGCTTTGCGCTGGACCCCGGCAAGCGTCTGGCGGAGCTGTCGGAGGGCATGAAGCGGAAATTCTCGCTGGCGCTGGCCATGTCCCACCATGCCCGCCATGCAGGACATCGTGGAGTACCTCAACCAGCATCCGCGCCGCAGCGAGTTCAAGATCATGGTCGGCGGCGCGCCGATCACGCAGGAATTTGCGGACGAGATCGGCGCCGACATCTTCACGACGGACGCAGCCTCCGCTGCGCAGGCAGCAAAATCCGCCGTCAAGCACTGAGCTTCTTTCTTTTTGTTCCTTCTTCTACAGTGAAGAACCCTTGAACCCGCGCCCGTACAGCCCTCGCTGTGCGGGCGCACTCCTTTTCTGCGCCGGACGCCGTTTTGTGTTTCATTGCCGAAAATCAATCTTGCATTCCACGCACCGCAGCAGTATAATAATGGAGCAAAAAAATCATCCATTGAAGAAGGCAGATGCACGCCTGCCCTCATGCTGGTGCAAAAGGAGAATCCCCATGGAAAAGATATGTCCAGTCTGTGGAAACACACTGTCTGAAACGACAAAATTCTGCCCGAAATGCGGCACAAAGCAGGCAGTCGAAGCGGCGCCGAACGAACGTGCCTGCCCCTTCTGCGGTGAAGCGGTCGAGCCTGACGCCCGATTCTGCGCACACTGCGGCAGGGATCTGCACGTAGCCGGCAGTCACACCGCCGCCAACGCCGCCGACTATGTCCGCAGCGGGCTTGGAAAAGTCGCCGGCTCGCTGAACGAGAAGATCGGCGAAAGCGGACCCGTTGACGTACACCTTTCCGACCTCGTCTCCGAGGTGTTCCGGAAGCATACGCAGGACGAAGCCGAAGAGCTCTTCATCGGCGGCACCAAAAAGACCACCCCGCCGGAGTCGGAGATCACCGCGCAGTGGCCCAAGCCGTGGCTCTATTCCCGCGTATTCCTCTTCCTCGCAGCCACCAGCCTGCTGCTCTACCTGATGCTGACCCTCTTCGAGAACACAAACGCCTACCCCGGCTTCATGTTCATGGGCGCGATGACCGTGCCGTTCGCGCTGGTCATCTTCTTCTGGGAGGTGAACGTGCCGCGAAACATCAGCATTTTCAGCGTCGTCTCCATGTTCTTCGTCGGCGGCGTGTTCTCGCTGGTCTGCACGCTGATCCTCTATCGCATCTCCGGCGCCGGCGAGCTTTCCTACATCGGCGCGGTCCTCGTCGGTCTTGTGGAGGAAGCAGGCAAAATGGTCGTCGTTGCCTACTACGTCAAAAAGACGAACGCCAAGTACATTCTGAACGGTTTGCTCCTCGGCGCGTGCGTCGGCGCAGGCTTCGCCGTCTTTGAATCCGCCGGTTATGCCTTCCGCTATCTGCTGATGGGCGATCTCACCCTCATGGTCAACCTGACCCTTCTGCGCGGCGTCCTCTCTCTCGGCGGACACGTCGTCTGGACGGCGATCGCAGGCGCCGCGCTTGTCGCTGCAAAGGGCGAGCATCCCTTTGCCACCGCGCAGCTGCTGAGCGGCCGGTTCCTGTTCTTCTTCGCTCTCTCCGTCATTCTCCACGGCATCTGGGATTCCCCGCTCCGTCTCTTCGGCGATTGCGGCACGCAGATCATTCTGACCGTCGTCGCGTGGATCGTCACGCTGACGCTGATCAGCGCCGGTCTGAAGCAGATCACGCGCCTTGCCAAAAAGCACCGTGCTGAATCCGCCGCTCCCGAAGAAGCATAAATCAAAAACGGGCTGCCGCCGGCAGCCCGTTTTTGATTTCTGTCTGCGATTACGGGGAGATAGCGATGGTGTTTTCGGACGTTTTACGCTATGATGGTCGTATACACCGCGCCCCTACGGAGATCGGCCGTGCGCAGGCGCCGCAGGATTCCAACACATTTTGAGGTATCAGCAATGACAGCGATTCAGTATTACAGCTCCCCGCTCGGGATGCTTCTGCTCGCAGCAGATGAAGAAGGTCTGACCGGCGTCTGGTTCGAGGGGCAGAAGCACTTTGCCCGTACCCTCCCCGCGGAGCACACACAGGCGGAAACGTCGGTTCTCGCAGACACAAAGCGTTGGCTGGACGTCTATTTCTCCGGTCGTGCGCCGGACTTCCTGCCGCCGCTGCATCCCGCCGGCTGCGCCTTCCGGCAGCCGGTCAGGCGCAGGAACGCAAAGCAAAACCAGACGCTCTGCACCGCCTCCCAGAAGGTCCGGGCCGGGCGGAAGGGCACCTAATGCAGGTTCCGGGCCACCGCTTCGTAGCCCGGCATGGCCTCCAGCGCTTCCACATACCGGCGATGCCAGAGGGCCATGCTGTCGATGGTGGCCAGGCAGCTGCGGAGAAATTCCTGCCGGGCGGGGTCGATCTGTGCCGCCAGGCTCCGCTCCGCCTTGGCCCGGATGCCGTCCATGCCGATGGCCAGCACCTCAAAGAAGTCCACCGTCAGGTGGCTGGTGCCGCAGGACCAGTCCCGGGCAATAGCCTCGTGCCGGGCGGGCAGCATATGGCTGATGGCGTCGCCCAGCGTCGCCGCGCCGCTGAGCAGCTCGCCGGGGCAGATCCGCAGCGGCGCCTTCTCCGCGATTTCCCGGACGGCCAGATTGTACCGGGTCAGCTTGGGCAGTTCCGGGTAGCCCGGGATATGGTCCAGCGACACATTGGGGGTCTGCCGGGTTTCCTTGCCGTAGCGGTGGTTCAGGGATTCCCACGCAAACTGCCGGGTAGCCTGGCTGAGCCGGACGGGGCGGGGAATGCCGGATGATGTATAAAACTCCATAGCGGGTACGTCCTTTCCCTTTGATTTCTTCCAGTATAGTAGGAAAATCCGGTTTTGTCCATTGACGAAACCACACAAGCCCTGTACAATACTCTAAAGAAGGGGGCGGCAGCGTGCAGACGGAAAGCTTTGAAATTCATCGGTTTGACTATCACGCCTTCCAGGCCCGGGACATTGAAGGGCTGCGGCACGTCAAGCGGCTGGGCTTTTTGTCGGTGGTGCAGGCCGAGACCGGCTCCTACGACATTCAGCTGGATCACGGCAGCACCTTCCACACCGGCGAAGGCGGCATTTTTATCGCCCCCTCCGTGGCTCTGCAAACCATCACCCACCATGTGGCGCGGTGCACCGGACTGTTCCGGGGCCGATACTTCTTCCTGGACGTCACCGTCAACGGGAAGTACCATCTGGAGGACCTGTGGGATTTTCCCGCCGTCACCGACGCAGCCGCCACGGAAACCTTCCGCCGGGATTTTGACCGGTGGGAGCAGTCCGACGGTGACGGGCCGCGGACGGCCTGTATGTTCTCGTTTCTGTCCCATCTGCTGGAGCTGGGCACCCGGCGGCCCTACTGCCGCAACCGGGAGCTGTACCCCCTGCTGGAATACATCCGGCTCCACTATGCCCAAAAGCTGATCGTGGCGGACATGGCGGCGCTGCTGAACATCTCCGAGTCGGGGCTGTACGCCGCGTTCAAATCCGCCATGGGCACCTCGCCGCTGCGCTATCTCAACGATTACCGGCTGACGGTGGCCCGGGAGCTGCTGCTGCACAGCGACCGCAGCGTCAAAGCCGTCGCCGAGGCCGTGGGCATCCCCGACCCGTTTTATTTCAGCCGCCTGTTCCGCTCCGCCTACGGCCAGCCTCCCCAGACCTACCGCCGGGGGACCTATTACTGACAGGGAGCGTCATCCGTGACCCGTATAGGATTCGTCTGCCGCGGGAGCATCCTGAAAAGCGTTGAAAAAGCCCGTGCGCTATTCGCGTTCTGGGGTAATCATTGGGGTTCTGCCCCGGATATACCTGATCGAAAATACGATGACCAAGAACACCCACGAGAAGGCTTCCGCGTATGCAACAACCATATTCCCCCATATTCCTACAAACAGATAGGAGCAAACAATACGAACCGCAAGGGCGCAAATTCCCAGGGTAGCAGAAAACAGAAGATCTGAGCTTCCTTCCAAATAACCCTTTGCACAGAGAAATAGCGTCTCAGGCGTATCAATCAGCTTTAGAATCGGCGTTGTGCAGATCACACCAAGCGCTGAGACGACGGCAAACAGGCTTGTCAATATCACCGTATAGCTTGCTAATACCTTCGCGCTTTCATGATCGTTACCGTCCCCAAACTGCTGTGCATGCGGTGGTAACAATATAGAACGATACAAAAGCAAAATCATATGGAGAATTAAATAGAACTGAAACAAGGGCACTCTCGGGTAGATATCAGGGAGTGTTTTTAGTATAATGAGTAAAAGTAATTTTGATTTCTCAGTTAAAATTTCTATACCCCTTGAAAACACTGGTGTTTCCAGCGTTTTCGCCACCTCGGTTTGGCCCTTTTCCCTCATTTTTTCCCTTGCGAGAAGAAATGAGGGAAACTTTTTTCAGGCCGTCCCTACAACCTTATCCAGTAGCCTTGCGGAAGTTCGCTTGGCCTCTCTGGTGGCGTGGGCGTAAATGTTCATCGTGGTACTTACATCAGAATGTCCCAGCAGCTCCTGCACATCCTTGGGTGCTGCCCCGTGAGAGAGAAGGTTGGTCGTATATGTATGCCTCAACAGATGGAAGTGAAAATCATCCATATCCCCGATCTTCTTTCGGGAGTATCGGCACACACTGCTGACCGTTGCAGGGGCTTCATAAGCTCCATCGGACCGCAGGCAGACGAAGGAAACCTGGGTGTAACCTTCTGGTGGTGTCTCTGTCCGGGGCAAGGAATAGACCTCATAGTAGGTGCGGTTCTTTTCCTTGACGATGCGGTAGTAGTTTTGTGAGTACAGCGGTCCATATTTGATGCTGTTCAGCATTTGCTCCTTTTTGGCTTCCCGCAGGATAGCCGCCAGGGTGTCGCAGAAATCCACAGTACGGATTTTCTTACGCTTTGTGGGGCCGATCTGTGTTTTCTTCCTTACGGAGTCATACCGCATACTCCGGCGAATGGTGAGGCATTGTTCCTTCAGGTCGATGTCCTGCCAGGTCAGCCCGCACACCTCACCGATACGAAGCCCGGCGAAATAGGCGATCTGAATAGGCAGTAACGCGGGATTGTGTTTTTTCTTCAGAAGCTCGTTCAGTGCCAAATACTGCTCATGGGAGATTGTCGGCGTTTCAGCAGGAAGGTCGCCTGTACCATCTTCAGTGAACAGCTCATATTCATCACCTTTAATCCGCTTCACCACATACTGCATCGGATTGAAAGTAATCAGCCGCTTGGGAAAAACCGCAAATCTGAAAGAGTTTTGAAGCACCGCTGAATACTGGCCCAGCGATCCTTTACTCAATGCCTCAACAGTTTTCCCATCAGGGTCTGTCCCACCGAAGCTCAACAAATCCATATAGCTTTGCAGATGGTCGGAAGTTACCGTCTTGAGCTTGCGTTTTCCAATGGGATGCTTCTTGATGCGGGAAACAGTGTTGATGTAGGCTGTCACCGTTCCATCACTCAATGAACCGGGTTTCAGTTCTTCCTCCACCCACATATCCAGCATATCTCCCAAAGTGATGTTCTTGGCCTGCGCCAGAAACATCTTGGTTTCATAGTCCTCCATCGCCTTGCGGAGCAGTGACTCGGTTTCACTCTTGCTTTCCGTTCCCGGAAATTCCTTCTGAACGCGGTTGCCGCTGGCATCCTCTACATAAAAGCGATAGTACCACTTCTTTCCTTTCTTTCTTACAGATCCTTTTGCCATAGCAAACTCCTTTCTATGCTGGCAAACGGAACCGTAGTGATGTGTCACCCTGATTATAGCAAAGGGTGGCCAATCTATCAAACATACCGCTTGCTAAATATCAAAAGTTTCTATGTTCAATCCACTGCAAGGACCTGATTGCGGTCCAGAAGGTCGCGGCCCTCGTTGATCTGCATGAAACAGCAAATCACATCCACACGGACTATGGACTTACGCCCAATCCGCAGGACCGGGATTTTTCCCCAATCCACAAGGCGGCGGAGGGTGTTGCGTCCAATGCCGGTATAGTCGGCAGCTTCTTCAATCGTCATGCCGATCTTACCAAAGCCCGCAGGCTGAACAGCGGAGTATCTTTCTGTATGAGTACGCCCGGAAGTCCCGGACGGAATATTCGCATAACAAACAGGCGAATTTGAAGTCATAATTGTTCGCCTCCTTCGAGAACAAAAAAAGCAGCCGCGCCGATCTGGTTGGAGCCGTTGTAACATACGGCGTACTTCGGCGCGGCTGCCTTGACTTTTCAGTAACTTCAAGCCCGCTGTATTTGCCACGCATCCCCAGCGGTGGGGATATTGCAGGCCGCCCCTGGCAGGGCTGTCATAACTCCGCAGCATCGTTCAAATCGTGTGCCGCAGGGTTCCCCCTCAAGTCTGTGGGAGGTCGTGAGAAAGTATCTTTAACCCCCGCGCTGTCATCGCGCCCGGAGTGCCTGTCCGGGTCTAAGGTATGCGTTGATCGCTCGGATAGCTTGTCCCATCACCTCCTTGAAGCTATCGTCCTGGCGGCGCACCTTATGTCGCTCATCACGCGGGTTTCGTACCTGCAATACCGTATATTCAGTTGTCATGGTTCTGTGAAGGGTGAGGAAATGTGTCCTTCACCTATCACATTTTTTAAGGCCGTTTGTTAGCTATTTTTGAGGCCCGCCGCAAACTTTTTTGAAATTTTTTTGATTGCCCTGGCAAGTGAGAGGGAGACGCTGGCTTTCGTCACTCCTTCAAGTCTGGCAATCTCGGTGACAGACTTCCTTTCAGCATAGTACAGCCAGATCCGGCGATACTGCTTTGCGTTCAGAATGGCTTTCAATGCAGCCAGCCGTTTCTCGCGCAAAGCCTTTTCCTCTGCCTGGACATCCGCCTTCAGAAGCTCGGAGAAAAATTCATCCTCGGCAGACTGAACCGCTCCGACTACATCCAGGTAATCATCCAGAGCCACCCGATTATCGTTGAAGCTCCGGCCTTCCTTTTCTGTCTGGTGGTAGTCTGCATCAGACCAGGCTTTCCATTTCAGAAATTCTTCCTCGCTGGAAAAGTCTGCCCGGGTGAGCCGGATGCGGCCGCTAACGCTTATGTATATAATGCTGTCCTGATCGTATTTGTTCAGGGCGTATTCGCTTTTCTTATCAAACATACTTGTCCTCCATTTCAATTCAAGGGTTGACGGGTGAATTGAAATGGGGGCGGTGGAGATCGGCACCCTACAGAGAACCGCAGGATATGACAAAAAACGCCTGACTGGATATAATCCAGCCAGACGCTATCTGGTGTATTTTGATATTGCCTTACATCGTATAGTTCATCTTCTTGGGTATATGTCCCCGCTGCCGGGGACAGGCTTTTTTTGGCAGGTAAATTTCTGCCGGATTATGTCGAAGCTGTTCTCGCTTCACGGCGGCTCCCTCCTAAAGCCGCCGCTACATTCAGCACAGGGTCGTCATCCTCATAAGGGCATGGAGAACGGCGGCCTTGAAATGTATTTCAAAACCGCCGCTGGGTGAAAATGTAAATTGCGCGCACAAAGCCATCTGCCCCGCAACGGTTTTTTTCTTTCCCCGTCGGGCGGGGCAGGATAGCTTCAATATACTGTTTCAGATTTCTACTTTTGCTTTTGCAACAAGATATTTTTTCTCAATGGTTGTAAGATATTGTTGACGATAAGCCATTACAACCGCTTCATCCGCAGTTACAAAATAACCTCGCCGCATTTTTTCAATCACGCCATAATGTTGTAGTTCTCGAAATGCTTTCCTAACAGTTTCCGGGCTACTTCCAGCTTCTTTTGCCAGCTCGGTGTAAGAAGGCATTTTATCTCCTGTTCTATATTTGCCGTGTAAAATACGAAAGAAAATCTCATTTGCAAGGCGTTGATACAATTTTTCGCTAACATCAATATCCCAGCTCATACAATACCGTTCCTTTCAACAATCTCTATCTTATTTTGGGCCGAAGAATTACCTTTTTGAACAGGAACATTGTTGCTCCAAAATAGGTCAGGTAAATAGCACAGAATAACAGAATTGTCACCATGCCATAGAACAACACAAGTCCTTCCTGCAAAAACGATTTCCCGAAAAGGAGCTGTGTTCCTGCAATCAGGAAAACGGTAAGTATGATGGGAAATAGCAAGGGGATAAAAAACACAGTGGAAAGTTCCTTGCGTATCAAGGCAACCTGTTTCTGACTTGATACGCCCAGCCGATCAATCACCGCATAATTTTTCCGGTTTTTGTCTATAGAAGAAAGCTGTTCAAAAGCCAGAACCGAGCAGGAAAGAATGATAAAAATAATACTCAAATACAGCCCGCAGAAGGAGAGAGTTGTAAATCCGGTCAGTGAATTGGCAACACCCCACGCTTTTACTGTTATCCCCATTGTCATTTTCTCCGGTAGTTCCTGTCCGGGTTGGATGTCTGGCAACCATTCTCCACTATTCAAAAACTGTCTTAGTTCGCTTCTAAGTTCCGGGTATCCACCATCCGCCAGTTTCATCACAAGGCGAATTTTCTCCCCGGATAGCTGTGAAGCCACTTTATCCGGCAGGACAAGCACATATCCATTTGTTCCTGCCATTTGATACTGCTCCATTGGCTCAGTCAGGATCGGCGTTTCCGCTGCGGTCAAGGTCTGACCATTCAATGTAATTTCAGACTGCTGTTCCAATCTCTGCTGGATGTCATCCACATAATTCCATGTATCACAGTGAACTAAAAATTCGTTATTACTTATGGAAACAGATGAAAGCCCTAAAATCTCTCGCAGGCGATTATAGTCAGACAAAGACAAGGCTTCGATGGATTTACCGGGAACTGTATATAAGTAATAGGTTGCACTGTCCTCCACCTTGCAGCGTTCCTCCACAAAGGAGAGGACAGAATTCATGCTATCCTTGGTCAAGGGTGCGTCAATGGCTACACCGGCGTCATAGGGATAATACGCCTCCATATTGGCCTTATAGCCTGCGCCCATTGTCAGTCCTATAAACATCGTTGTAAGAGAAATCGTCAACAAGATTGCCACAACAGCCATTGTACGCCCGGAAGATTGAATACGCCTGCCAATCTGCCCCAAGAAAAACAGATTTTCCTCTCGATATTTTCGCTGGGGGTTTCGTTTGGCAAGCAGGTACAGCAAAACTGGGATCTTTCGGTGTAGCTCATAAACAGCCACAAGAATTAGCAGACAGGCTCCGCCACAATACAACAATGCTTCATTAGTCTGGATGTGAAGTCCTTTTTCCAGCAGAATTACACCTGCAACCATAACAGCAATCGAGAGTAAGCCAGTTAGAACACTCCGAAGCAAAGAATGAAAACCGATTTCCTCGTTTTTTTGGTTATCGTAAAGCAGATCAATCACTTTTTGCCGCCGGATAACCTTTGCTGCGCGAAACATTCCAAATCCATACATCAGAATGAAGAAGAAAAGTGTCATTCCCCATGCGCGGAAAGAAAACAAAACCCGATAAGTGTGCGGAACCTCGAAAATATTCTGGATAACCTGATTTAGCAATCCGGATAAGCCGGTTCCGATCAAAGCTCCCAGCAAAAAAGCTACCCCGCCAATTATGCCATTTTCCACCAAAAATAGATTGCGGACGGTTTTCACTTCCATGCCCATCAGCTCATAGGCAGCAAATTCCTTTTTGCGTTGGCCCAACATGAAGCGAACAGCATATCCAATGACAAACGAGGACATAAAGGCAATTAGTGCCGACAGTATCAAAATGCCAGTGGTAAGCATTGACATATTTTCTGTCATGGCAAGAATGTCCGGGGAAAGTCCCAGTGCCAAGAAAGAATACATCAATGCCGCAGTCAGCGTAAGCGTCACAAAGTAGATGATATAATCCCGAAGGCTCCTGCGAATATTCCGAAATGCAAGTTTAGCATACATCACTCACGCCCCCTCCCGTCATGGTGAGGACATCCAGAATTTTTTCAAAGAAAGTCCTGCGGGAATTGCTGCCTTTGAAAATCTCCGTAAAAATAGTACCGTCACGCAAAAAAAGAATACGGTTTGCGTAACTTGCGGAAAAAGCATCGTGTGTTACCATTAAAATTGTCGCTCCAAGCGTTTCATTGATACTCTGGATAGCGGAAAGTAGCATTTGGGATGAATGGCTGTCCAGAGCGCCCGTAGGTTCATCTGCCAAAATCAGTTTGGGTTGATTGATGATTGCCCTGGCGCAAGCACATCGTTGCTTCTGACCGCCAGACACCTGATAGGGATATTTGTCAAGAATATCCGTGATGTTCAGCTTTCCGGCTATTTCTCGTACCCTACCATCAATCTCACCTGCGGGAACTCTATTGATTGTCAATGCCAAAGCAATATTCTCGCTAATGGTCAGAGTGTCCAGCAGGTTAAAGTCCTGAAACACAAATCCAAGGTTCTCCCGGCGAAACCGGGCAATCTGCTTTTCATTGATTTCCGTCACATCGGTTCCATTCAGATAGATATGCCCTGCGCTGACCGTATCAATAGTGGAAATGCAGTTGAGCAGAGTGGTCTTGCCGGAACCGGATGCCCCCATAATCCCCACAAATTCCCCTTCCTGAACAGAAAAGCTAATATCCTGAATTGCTTTTGTGGTTGGCTATGCTGTTGCTCTCTCCGTCCAAAGCGTCCTCTTGGGAAAGCCTCGCATACAAAGCAGTGATGCTGTCGGGATAATTTTTCGTTGTTGTCATTGTTCATTCCTCCTGTAATGAACGCCCGACAAACAGGTTGCTATCGCTAT
>CAJLCS010000025.1 GCA_905205195.1 uncultured Eubacteriales bacterium | reverse complement strand
GGTAGCTTGAACAATTTTTATTCTTATTTTTGTCTAACTTTTTGGGGTCACTTCAGACGGATCCGGGGGATTTTTCGGTTTCAAAGGGCTTCGAATCGGGCGATGATTTGGTCGGCGGCTTCCGTCATGGTGCAGCGGGAGGTGTCCAGATTCAGGTCGTAGAACCCGGGCGTGCCCCAGGGATGGCCGGTGTAGGTCTCATAGTACTTCCGCCGCTGCTTGTTCATTTTGCGGACCAGGCGGAGCGCCTGCGCCTGAGACAGGTTCTTCTGCTCCATCTTCCGTCGGACCCGGAAATCCTCCGGCGCGGACACAAAGACCCGCAGCAGCCGGACGTCCTCATCCTTCAGGACAAAGTCGGCGCAGCGTCCGACAAACACGCATTCCTCCCGTCCGGCGATCCGCCGGATTTCATGGCTTTGCAGGGCGAACAGCACCTCCGAAGTAGGGCGGCCCCGCAGAACGTGGTAGTTCCCCTCGTGTACGGTCCGGAAAAGATAGGGGTTGGTGGCCTTTTCGTCCGCGCCCTTCAGGCTGGCCTCGGACAGCTCGCCGTAAGCGCAGGCCAGTCCGACCAGTTCCCGTTCGTACACCCTGATGCCCAGCCAGTCCGCCACCCGGACGGCCAGCTCATGGCCGCCGCTGCCGAACTGACGGCTGATACAAATGATCCGATTTCCCACGATGTGATCCTCCTGTACATTCTTTCGTTATTTCAGTGCGTCAAGGACCGTTTGCGGGAACGACACGCTGCGTTCCATGAAGGTGATGGCGCCGCCAAGGGATACCGGTGCGTCAACCAGAACGACGCGAACCGTTCCGGTGCAGGAAAGACTGACGGACGAGATGTCGTCGCCGGTCATGGTCAGCACAATGCTGCCTGCGGTGAAGGTCAGAGCCTGATTCTGAGAATCCGGGGCAATGGCAGCGGCCAGCGCCGCCATGCCGTCCTGATCCAGCGAAAGGGTATAGGTCCGGCCGGTGTCGGTGACGGTGCAGTCGACGGTGCCGCGCAGCATTAGCGTATAGACAAGGGAAATCAGCCGGGCGTTATCCACCAGATGATCGCTGTCGGAGACGGTATTGCCGGAACCGTCGCAGACCTTCCGGTCCGTGAAATAGAGCGCCAGCGCCCCCTTACGGATGGCCTGATACCGGGTTCCGCCGGAAAGCAGGCTGTCATACTCCAGCGTATCGTGGAGTACGATGGGACCGCAATCGGCGGAGACGGCCAGATCGGCGGAGAAGCTGTCCCTGGCATAGAGCCGCGCCCATGCCTGAATCAGCCGGAAGCCGTCCTCCGTCAGGGTAATGCCCTCCGCCGTGTCGCCGCCGCGGATCGCCTCCAGCACGGCGTCGGGGACGGTGGGCTTGTTGCCGCTGCTCAGAGAAATCTGCACCGTCAGCTTGCTGCCGGATTCCGTCTCCGCCAGAAAGTTCAGCGCCGTCAGGGTGCCGTTTTCCGCAATCAGGTCGGCCTCCATCGTCCGGACCTCCGGCGTGGGGATGGCCCGGGGCATCAGATAGGTCAGAAGGTTTGGAATTTTGTTCTGCGCCACGGCAATGTGATAGGTTTTCCGATTGCCGCTGACGGTGGGCGTCACGGAAATCATCCGGTACAGCTCCGCCGTGTGGTCCATCAGCGCGGCATAGTCGGGGAAGTCGCCGCCCAGGGTATAGGCCCGGCCGTTTTCCAGATAGAGGGCATCTCCGGCAACGTACAGGGTCACATCTTCGGTTTGCAGGACGGTGACGGCGGTGCCGTCCGCCTTGGTGCGGCAGATGTGGGCCGTCTGCTCATAGGAGGCCCCGTCGTCGGCCTGATACACCGCGTCCATCTCCATGGTCATGGGATCCGACGCGCAATAGCTGCTCAGCAGGCGATAGGCATCCAGCCCGTCTTTCAGCCCGGAGCGGAAGAAGAAAAACGCACCGGCGGTCAGCGCCAGAACCAGCACAATCACCACGGGAATCCACCAGCGCTTTTTGCGCCGGGGCATTCCGGCGGGCATGGCCGGGCCGGTCAGATTGCCGTTTTGCAGCTGCCGGAGTTCCGCTTCCACCTGCGCTAGCCGCTCCTCGGCGGAGACGGCCCGGGCCAGCAGATCCGCTTCTTCGGAGGACTGGGGCCGGGAGGCGGCAGCCGGTGCGGCCGGGGCGGGAGCTGCGGCCTTCCGCTTTTTGGACTTGCGGACCGCCCGGACAATCAGAAGTACCACCGTCAGCACCAGCAGCAGGATCAGAAGCGCCGCCAGCAGCCAGATCCACCAGACGGTGAAGGTGGACACCGCCGCCACGGAGCCTTCGCTGCCGGTGACGGGGAAGGTCAGATAGCTGCCGAAGGTTTGGCAGTCGGCCAGTTCCCAGCCGTTTCCTTGGTTCACATAAATCCGGATACCGCTGGTTTTGCCGTCCGGCGGCAGGTAGCGCAGGGTGTTGGCCCCCTCCGGCGCGCCGGTCATGGTGACGTGCCACTGCTCCAGCACCTCCCGGTTGACGGTCATGGCCGGGAGCTTTCCGTCCCGGAAGCAGGAGAAATAATCGGACAGGGTTTTGGTGGTCAGGCTGCCGGCGCTTTGCGGCTCGGCGGCCAGCGTCAGGGTGACGCCGTCGTCGAAGCTGCCCTCCAGCAGCATGACGGACCGGCCGTCCTCCCGGGTGTCCGTCGAGGCCAGACCCGGGATGTCCGGGGTGTAGACAGCCGTCACCACGGTGTCAAAATGCAGGTTTTCCAGCGTTTCGTGGTCCCAGCGGGCGTAATAGCCGTCCTTCTGGGGCAGGGCAGGGAAGGTGTCGGCGGCGAAGGAATCGCCGTAGGAGAAGGTGGTGGATTGCAGCACGTTTCCGTCGGCCACGAAGGTCAGCGTCAGCTGCTTCATGCTCTCCGGCAGGCCCGCCACGGCGGACAGGGCTTCATAGGTGATCGGCTCCGCCTTTCCGGCGTAGCTCTGACGGTTGATACCGGCCAGCGTGTCGGAAACGAAGCGGTTGTCCGTGAATTCTCCGGTGTCGGCGCCGGAAACGGCCCCCAGATACTGGGTTCCGCCGGTGATTTCCACCATGGAATAGCATCCTGCGACGGTGCTGCTGCCGCCGGAAAGCTGCTGCGCCACGCCTGCGCCGACGATGCCGCCGACGTAGTTCTGGCCGCTGAGGCTGGCCTTGGCAAAGCAGCTGCGGACAGTGGAGCCGGTGATGCCTGCGATGCCGCCGACGTAGTTGCCGCTTTCGCTGGAAATCACGCCGCCGCCCAGGCAGTCGGTAATCTGGCCCAGATCCATCCGGCCACAGATGCCGCCGACGTAGCTGCGCTTGCCGGTGACGGTGCCGGTGTTGGAGCAATCGGCGATCACCGCCTTGTATTCGTACTGGCGGCGGTACTGGGCGGACAGGTCGCTGCTGACGTCGTCCTCTGGGTCATAGGGGGACTCTACGGAGACGGACCCGGCGATGCCGCCGGTATTCAGGTCGCCGGAGACGGTACCGCTGTTGGCGCCGCCGGAGACCTTGCCCAGGGTGATGGTGTCCACATCCACGGCGGAGCCGTCCACAATGGGATTGGATTTGCCGCTTTCGGCGTCTGCCACCGCCTGGGAGACGGTGTCGGACAGTTCGTTGCACTTTTTGTTGATTTCCCGGACGTCGTTGGCCAGCGTGCCGACGGTTCCGGCCACGGCGCTGTTGAGCATGGTAATCTGGCTGTTCAGCCCGTTTAAGGAGGAGGTCAGGCCCCCCAGATCCGGCGCGGCCACAACCTGGGCCGAGCCGTCCACCGTGCCGGTGGCCTGCCCGTTGTGGTCGATTTCGGTCCCGGTTCCGATTCCGGCCCCGATGCCGCCGCCCGCCTCGGTGCTGCCGCTGACGGTGGTGCCGTCGTCGCCCTTGGATACGGTGACGCTGCCAGATCCGGCTGCGCCGCCGCCGACTCCGGCTCCGACTCCGGCGCCGACAGTGGTGTCGGAGCTGACGCTGCCGCTGCCGGTGACGCTGCCGTCCACGGTGGCGGTGACCTTGATGTTGCCGACCTCGGAGATGGCGCTGTCCACATAGCCGGACATGGCCCCCAGATTGGAGGAAATGCTGCCTGCGCCGCCTTCGGCGTCGGCGGAGGCCTGATCGATCAGGCCGGACAGTTCGCTGAGCTGGGTTTTCAGCTTGGAGAGCAGGCTTTCGGACAGCTGAAGCTCCACATACGGCTCCATCTGGCCCACCAGACCGCCCACGTCCTTCCGGCCGCAGATGCTGCCCTCGTTGGTGCAGCCGCGGATCTGGCCGCTGCTCCGCCCGGCGATGCCGCCGACGTTGTAGCCGATGTGCTGATAACCCACGGCCGCCAGATTGGTGCAGGCTTCCACGGTGCCGGTGCTGTAGCCGGTGATGCCGCCGGTGTCGGTGGCGATGCCCGCCGTGTCAAACTGGGTCAGCAGGCTCAGATCCAGAGAGAAGTCCAGATTCAGATCGTCCAGCGTCAGCTGGGGATCGGTGCTCTCAATATTGACGTACATTCCGTTGGTGCAGCCGGTCACCAGACCCTTGTTTTCTCCGGCGATGCCGCCGGTTTCGTTGGTACCGAAGGCGGCACCGCTGGTGGTGCAGCTGCGGATGACGCCGGAAGCGGCGTTGACGCCGACGATGCCGCCGGTGCAGCGGGTGCCGGACAGGGTGCCGGAGAAGGTGCAGTTTTCCACGGTGCCCCGGTTTTCGCCCACAATGCCGCCGGTGACGTTTTTCTCGCCGGCGGGGGCCACGGTGCCGGAGACGTTCAGATTCCGGACGGCAGCCCCTTCCTGCACCGCGGCAAACAGACCGGCCGGTGCGTAGCTGCCGCTGACGGCCAGGCCGGAAACGGTGTGCCCGCCGCCGTCAAAGGTGCCGCCGAAGGTGGCAATGGGGGTGAATTCCTTGCCGTCCAGGGAAATATCCGCCGTCAGGGTGAAGGTTTTTCCCCGGGACCAGGAATCCAGATTGCAGCTTTCGGCAAAGGACAGAAATTCCTCGGCGCTGCCGATGGCGACGGTATCGTCGGCGGCCCGGACGGCGGACAGCGGCAGCAGGGAAACGAGCATCAGGCAGGCCAGAATTCCGGCCAGAATTTTAAGTTTCTTCATCTTCGTCCTCCTCCTTGACGTCGGCGCTGCCGGACACCAGATTCAGGTCGATTTCGCCCTCCACGGTGCCCCGCATTATGCCCCGGACCGTGCCGTTGATCCGGCCGTGGACCATGCCGTTGACGGCAATCTTGCCCCGGGCGGTTTTCTTCTCGCCGACGGACATGGACGGCACGGAGAAGGACGTCTTATCCACGATACTGCTGCCCACCAGCAGAATCTGGGGCAGCACGAACATGACGAGGATGATGGAAATCACCGTGCCCCGGCCAAGGCTCTCGCCGATACCCGCAATGACCGGTTCGGAGGTCATGCTGCCGATGAGGAAGCCGCAGATCGACATGATGGCGCCGGAGGTGATGATGGTGGGGAAGGCAAAGTTCATGGTTTCGATGATGGCGGAGCGGTGATCCTCCTTGACCTTCAGCTCCTGATAGCGGCTGGCAATCACGATGGCGTAGTCGATGTTGGCGCCCATCTGAATGGAACTGACGATCAGGTAGGCCAGATAGAACAGGTATTTTCCCGTAATGGTGGGGAAGGAGAAGTTGATCCAGATGGCGCCCTGAATCACCAGAATCAGCAGAATCGGCATTCCCGCGGATTTGAAGGTGAACAGCAGCACCACCAGCACGATCAGCACCGACAGGATGCTCACCACGGTGTTGTCCACGGCGAAGGACTTTTCAAAGTCGTACTCATTGGTGGAATCACCGGCCAGATAGACGTCACCGTCGGGATAGTACTTTTTCGCCGTCTCCAGCAGGGTGTCCGTAAAGGCGTAGGTGGTGTCGCCGCTGACGGGGAGGTTCAGGTACACCAGCATCCGGCTGTACTGATCGCCCTGCAGCTGATTTTTGGCAATCAGCATCTGGGTCTTGGCGTCGGAGAGGGTCTGGGTCTGCTCCGGGCTCAGGGTGACGATTCCGGCGTCGATCTGATCGCAGACGTAGAGCAGCATATCAATCAGCGGCACCTGATAGCTGGAGAGTTTGCCCACCAGCTGGCCGTAGTTGCTCTGATTGGCGGCATAGGCGGCATACACCACCTCCGCCACCTCGTAGTCCAGCCCGGCCAGCTCGGCGAACTGGCGGGGCGTCAGCTTGTCGGCCAGCATATAGCCGTCCATGGCTTCGATATTCACAAGCCCCATGGAGGAATCCACCTCGTCGAAGGCATCCACTTCCTTCAGCAGCGCCCGTTCGGTGTCGTAGTCGCCGGCGGGGACCACCAGCGCCACCATATTCTTGGAGGGGAAGTTTTCCTCGATCATCTGCTCGGCAATCTGGGAGTCGTTGAGCTTGGGGGTGGTCAGCAGGCTGTAGCCGTAGGCGTAGGGGCAGTTGGAGGACAGCCGGAAGCCAAAGACGATGAGCACCAGGAAAATCACCGGCACAAAAAACCGGGTGGCGTAGTCGAATTTCCCGACGAAGGGAATTTTGGGGATAAAGCTCCGATGGCCGGTCCGCTCAATCAGCGGGCCGAACAGCATCAGCAGTCCCGGCATGACCAGGAAGGCCGACAGCAGTGCAAAGGCAATGGATTTGATCAGGCAGATGGCCATATCCGGGCCAAGCTTGAACTGCATGAAGAGCATGGCCACCAGACCGCCCACGGTAGTCAGGCAGCTGGCGCCGATTTCCGGAATGGACTTGCTCAGCGCCGTCACCACCGCCTCCCGCAGCGGCAGCAGGCGATGCTCCTCCTTGAACCGGTTGCAGAAAATAATGGCGTAATCAATGGACAGGGCCAGCTGCAGAATGCTGGTTACGGAATTGGAGACGAAGGAGACTTTCCCCAGCAGGAAGTTGGTGCCCTGATTGATGACCAGCGCCACCACGAAGGTCAGAATCAGCACCGGCACCTCGCCGTAGGTCTCCGAGGTGAACAGCAGCACCACCACGATGACGATGGCCACATAGACCATGATGACGTTGATTTCGTGGTCAATGGTTTCCGCCAGCGCGTTTCCCAGATCCGTATCCAGATACACGTCGTAGCCGGTGAGGGCGGCTTTTACCGCCTCCAGCGAATCCAGGCAGGCGACGTCTTTTTCGTCATAGGCGAAGGTGACAGCGTAGAGGGCGGAGAGGTTGTGATAGTGGGCGTCGGTGTTGTCGTAAGTGACGGACTGGACGCCCTTGATCTCCGCCAGCCGGTCCCGGAGGGCGTTGGCCTGGTCCTGGCTGATGTTGGCCACCATGACGCTGGCGGTGCCGTAGGTGGTGAACTGGCCGTCCATGACGGACAGGGCCTTTTTGGTTTCGGAATTTTCCGGCAGATAGGCGGTCAGGTCGTTTTCCACCTCCACCCAGTTCCGGGAGAACAGGGAAAAAATCAGCAGGAGCACGGTAATCAGATAAATCAGATTCCGCTTGTCCACGATAAACGCGGAGAGCTTTTCCATGAACGTGCTGTCGTTTTCCGAATGCGTATGGCTCATGGGCATTCCTTCCTTTCCAATGTTATTGCGCCGCTTCGTCCGCCAGACGCTCCGGGTGGCGGCTCATGCGGTCGGCATCGGTGATGGGGCGGACCACCCGGCAGGGATTGCCGAAGGCCAGACTTCCGGCGGGAATCGACCGGGTGACCACCGAACCGGCGCCGATGACGCAGCCGCTGCCGATGGTGACGGGGGCGCGGTATTCCAGATTGGTTTCCACGCCGGTTTTTTCGTTAAAAAGGTATTCCGGTCCTCCCAGCACAGGGGGTGAATGGGCGTATAGATGGAGCAGTACGGCCCGATAAAGACGTTCCGGCCGATGGTGACCTGATTTTCGTCCAGAACGCAGAAATGGAAGTTGGCGTAGGAGCCGTCCCCCATGTGAATGTGGCTGCCGAAGTCAAACTGAATCGGCCCCTGTAAGTAGACGCCCTTCCCGTGGTCCGGCATCAGCGCGTCGAGGATGGCCACCCGTCCGGCGGTGTCGTCCTCCGGCAGGGCGTTGTAGCGCTGGCAGAGCAGATGGACCTTGCGGCGGGCCTCCAGCATTCCCTCGCAGAAGGGGTCGTAGAGCTTGCCGGCAAACGGTTTTCGGTTTCGGTCATAGGCAATTCCTCCCTGCTTGTGTTCAGCTGCATTATATCACGGAATTGTGAAGATTTCCACCGGGAACGCCACAATATTCCTGAAAAATTCACGAAAAAGATCGAATAAACTGTTGACATCAGGCAGGAAAAGGAGTATAATATCTAGAAACTGCATATCAGCCTTATCAAGAGCGGTGGAGGGAACGGCCCGATGAAACCCGGCAACCTGTTTGTTCAAGGTGCCAAATCCGGCGGCAAACGAAAGATGAGGATTCGAACGGCGCACATCGAATCTTCGGTGTGCGGTTTTTTATGCGCGGAAAGGATTCAGATTGTTGATGGAAAAGAGAATTTTTACTTCGGAATGCGTCACATGCGGACATCCCGACAAGGTGGCGGACGCCATTTCCGACGCCATTCTGGACGCCTGCCTGGCCCAGGACCCCGACTCCCGGGTGGCCTGCGAAACCATGGTTACCACGGATTTCTGCCTGATCTGCGGCGAAATCACCACCAAGGCCCAGGTGGATTATCCGGCGGTGGCCCGTCAGGCCATCCGGAAAATCGGCTATACCCACCCCGGCGACGGCTTTGACGCGGATACGGTGGAAATCGTCTGCAAGATTCACACCCAGTCGGCGGATATCGCGCTGGGCACCAACGATGCCGTGGGCGGCGCCGGCGATCAGGGCATGATGTTCGGCGGCGCCTGCACCCAGACGCCGGAGCTGATGCCGCTGCCGGTGGCGCTGGCCCGGGCGCTGTGCAATCGCCTGACGGCCTGCATCCGGCAGGACGACCGGCTGCGCCCCGACGGCAAGACCCAGGTTTCCGTGGAGTTCGATGAAAACGGGAAGGTCGTGGGGGTGGACACCGTGGTGGTGTCGGTGATGCACCGGGCGGATTTCGCCATTGCGGACCTGCGGCAGTATATCCGGACCCAGGTCATCGAGCCGGTGCTGGCCCAGTACGGCTTTGACGCCAAGGACGTCCCCCACATTTATATGAACCCCACCGGCAGCTTTGTCATCGGCGGCCCCAACGGCGATACCGGCCTGACCGGCCGGAAGATCATCGTGGACACCTACGGCGGCTATTTCTCCCACGGCGGCGGCGCTTTTTCCGGCAAGGACCCCACCAAGGTGGACCGGAGCGGCGCCTATATGGCCCGCTACATGGCGAAGAATCTGGTGGCGGCGGGCCTGGCGGAGCAGGTGCAGGTCCAGCTGGCCTACGCCATCGGCGTGGCGGAGCCGGTTTCCGTCCGGGTGGACAGCTTCGGCACCGGCAAAGTCTCCGACGAGCAGATGACGGCCTGGCTGCGGAAGCTGTGCGACCTGACCCCGGCGGGGATCATCCGCAAGCTGAACCTGCGGCAGCCCATCTATTCCGCCACCGTGGCGGAGGGCCATTTCGGCGCGGTGAATCACCCCTGGGAGCAGACCGATCTGGTCCCGGCGCTGAAAGAGCTGGCGGGCATCCAATAAAACGAAGGCGGCAGGCGAAGGCCTGCCGCTTTTGAGATTTCCGTTGCTTTTTGGGCAGAATGTGCTAGAATGATACCATGATTTGGGACGGAGGGATGACCTTGTTGGATTATCTTCGAATTGCCTGCGCCGTACCGGCGGTGCGGGTGGGCGATGTGCGCCGGAATACGGCGGATATCATCGCCATGATGGACCGGGCCGAGGCCGCCGGAGCCGATGTACTGGTGCTGCCGGAAATGGCGCTGACAGGCTACACCTGTCAGGACCTGTTTTTTCAGGAGGAGCTGCTGACGGCGGCAGAGGAGGGACTGGCCCGGATTGCGGAACACGCCGGGAAGCTGCCGTCGCTGGTGACGGCGGTGGGCCTGCCGGTGCGGGTGGGCTGCCAGCTGTTCAACTGCGCGGCGGTGGTGTCCGGCGGCCGGGTCCGGGGGCTGGTGCCCAAGGAATACCTGCCGAATTACGGAGAATTTTACGAAAAACGCTGGTTCACCCCGGGCCGGGAGCTGACGGCGGACACGGTGACCGTCGCCGGGGAGACGGTACCGGCCGGGCAGAAGCTGCTGTTCCGGCTGGGCGACGGCACGCTGCTGGGGCTGGAGCTTTGCGAGGATCTGTGGACGCCGCTGCCCCCCTCCACGGTGCTGGCCCTCAACGGGGCGGAGGTGATTCTGAACCTGTCCGCCTCCAACGAAACCATCGGCAAGCGGGCCTATCGCCGGAACCTGGTGCTGCATCAGTCCGGCGCCTGCAACTGCGTCTACGCCTACTGCTCGGCCGGGGCCACGGAATCGACCCAGGATCTGGTGTTCTCCGGCCAGTGCCTGATGGCGGAAAACGGCGCGCTGCTGGGGCAGACCGCCGACGCCATGGTGTCGGATCAGATGCTGATTCGGGACTGCGATCTGGGCAAGGTCCGGGCGGACCGGCGGCGGAACATCAGCTACCGGGACGCCGCCTCCCGCTACCGGGATCCGGCCTTCCGGATTCTGCCGGTGACGGCGGCGGCCCCCCGCAGCGACGGCACGCTGGACAAGCTTGCCAAGCTGCCCTTCGTCCCCGCGGCCAAGGCGGACCGCCATGAGCGCTGCATGGAAATCTTCCAGATGCAGGTGGCGGGGCTGAAGCAGCGGCTGAACGTGATTCACACCAATGCCGTCATCGGCATTTCCGGCGGCCTGGATTCCACGCTGGCCCTGCTGGTGGCGGCGGAGGCCATGCGCCAGCTGGGCCGCCCGCTGACGGACGTCTACGGCGTGACCATGCCCTGCTTCGGCACCTCGGACCGGACCTATCGCAATTCGCTGGAGCTGATGCGGACGCTGGGGGTGTCCTGCAAGGAAATCAACATCCGCGAAGCGGTGGATATCCACTTCCGGGACATCGGCCACGACAAATCCGTCCTCAACGGCACCTACGAAAACTCTCAGGCCCGGGAACGGACCCAGATTCTGATGGATTACGCCAGTGTGGTGGGCGGCATCGTCATCGGCACCGGCGATCTGAGCGAGCTGGCGCTGGGCTGGTGTACCTACAACGGCGACCACATGAGCATGTACGGCGTCAACGTGTCCATTCCCAAGACGCTGATCCGCTGGATGATCGAGGCCATTTCCGAAAGCACGGAGTTTGCCCCCTCCCGGGCGGTGCTGCGGGACGTGCTGGACACCCCCATCAGCCCGGAGCTGCTGCCGCCGGACGCCGAGGGGAAAATCAGCCAGCATACCGAGGACCTGGTGGGGCCCTATGCGCTGCACGACTTCTTCCTGTACTATGTGCTCCGGTTCGGCTATCGGCCTGCCAAGATTTATACGCTGGCCTGCCGGGCCTTTGAGGGCGATTTCGACGCCGCCACCGTGAAAAAGTGGCTCAAGAGCTTCTACCGCCGGTTTTTCAGCCAGCAGTTCAAGCGCAGCTGCCTGCCGGATGGGGTGAAGGTCGGCTCCGTGTGCCTCAGCCCCCGGGGCGACTGGCGGATGCCCAGCGACGCCAGCGGAAGAATCTGGCTGGACGAAGCGGAAGCATTATAAAAAAGCTGCCGGAACCTTTTCGGGTTCCGGCAGCTTTTTACGGTTTGGAAAGGGCGGCCCGCCTTTTTCTGCAGAGGTAGAAGGGCAGAAAGAACAGAAACGCCCCCAGGCACACCACCGGTACATAGACCGCCGTGGCACTGAACCAGCCGAAGCGGGCGGCAATATCCCTGAATACGACGATGGAGGACTTCTCCGGGCCAACAAAAAACAGATTAACGGACCCATGCAGGCCCTTGCAGATGGCCACGTTCATGCCGAAGGCCGCCAGCGCCAGCAGAAGAAACGTCACCGTGGCCCGCCGGTAATCCGACATCCGGTAGCCGCCCCGGCCGGAAAAGCCCAGATACAGCCCCACAAACACGATGGCGATGTGCCACAGGAAGGCGTGCAGCGTCAGCGTCCAGTAGGGGTGGACCAGCCCCGACGGCTCCATCAGCGCCATAAAGCCGCCGAGAAGGTTGTAGATCATCATGAAGCTGTACATGCCCTGCCGGACCCGGCCAGGCCGCAGCAGCGGCGCGATCAGGCACAGGTACATGGGAACGCTGCACAGCTGGAAGGGAAAAATCTCCCACGGATAGTCCCCATTGTACAGATAAACGGCGTAAAACAGCTGCTTATACACTTCACAGACCGCCAGAAACACGCCGATGCCAAAAAGCAGCATCCGGCTTTTCTGCTCGCCAATCCGGCGCAGACGCCAGGCGGCCCAGACGCTCAGCCCCAGCCCGGCCAGCAGTACGGTCAGGTGAAAGGCACCGTAGGGCTTCGGCGTTTCCATGGACCAGGCCGTCAGCCCTAAAAAATGCCGGAGTGCAGACAGAAATGTGTGCGTCATCGAAGCAATTTCTCCCTTTTCCTAGAATTTGTGACATTGTAGCACAGATCCGGCCTTTTATCAAGGATAGGAAGAAAAAGTGAAGAATATACAGGAAAATTTAAGAATTATCCCCGGCAATCAGGGCTTCCGCCAGATCGCAGACCGCGTCGGAGGCCCGCTGGGGGATAAAGGCCCGCTGGTTTTTCCGCATTTCCTCCGCCGCACCCGGCACCAGCAGCCGGGCCAGCGCCTCCGGCAGACGGTCCAGCTGCCGCCCCACGGCAATGCTCATATGATGCCCGGCAAAAAACTTCAGATTCCGGTCCTCACAGCCGGGAATCGGCGCCACATGAATCAGCGGCGTGCCGGAAACGGCGGCCTCCGTGGAGGACAGCCCGCCGGGCTTGGAAAGAAAGACGTCGCAGGCGCGCATATACAGTGCCATCCGGTTGGTGGTGGCCAGCAGGAGAATCTGGGGATTCTGCCCGTAAAGCTTCCGCATCTGCACCAGCAGATTCCGGTTGTTGCCGCAGATCACGATGAGCCGGTAGGCGGGATGATCCCGCAGGTAGGCGGCCAGAATCTCCGCGGCGGTCTGAAGCTGCCCGCCGCCCAGGCTGCCGCCGGACAGCAGCAGATACCGGTAGTCCGGATTCAGCCGCAGGGCCTGAAGCGCCGCTTTCCGTGTTCCGGCTTCCTGGAACACGTCGCCGACGGGGATGCCGGTGGGCACCAGCTTTTCGGCAGGAATGCCCCAATAGAGGAAGTCGTCTTTCAGCTCCGGCGAGGGAATGACGTAACGGTCGCAGTCGGTTTCCTCCGTAAAGGGAATGCAGGTATAGTCCGTGGCGATAAAAAGGAGTTTGGGCAGCGCCGCGCCCCGGCGGCGCAGATAGGTGAGGATTTCCGCCGGATAGACGTGGGTACACACGATGACATCGTAGTGGTGCTGACGCAGATAGGCCTCCATTTTTCCGGCCATGGCGATGTTGACGCCGTAAACCGGCGAGGGAATCGGCAGATTCCGGTAGGCGTCACCCAGCCGGTAGACCACGCCGAACAGCGCGGGGGAAAACTGGACCATACGGACGTAGCCGCTGCCGACGGCGCGGCTCAGACGGATGCTGACCAGATCGTAGGGATCCATCAGCACGGCGTGGTGCCCCCGGCGGGTCATGGCCTCCTGCACGGCCCGGGCCGCCGCGTTATGGCCGCCGCCGGTGCTGCAGGATAAAATCAGTGCTTCCATAACAGTCGAACCTCAAGATGCTTCTTTTCTTCCTTGCTGTGCAGCAGCCGGAACAGGACGGCGGCGCAGATCACGGTGAACGCCACGCTGTAGCTTGCGTTGTGGCCGCACAGCAGAATGGTCGCCTCGGTGCACAGATATGTAAAAATCGTCCGGTAATAGTGGGGAGAAATCTGAAGCCCCACGGAAAAGAAGATGAAAAACAGCGCCAGCGCCCCCACCGGCAGGAAATCCGGCAGCGCCAGCAGGCAGCCGAAGGTGGTGGCGATGCCCTTCCCGCCGTGAAAGCCGAAGAAAACCGGGAAAATGTGCCCGATTACCGGCGCGGCAATCACAAGCCCCAGCGCTGCGGTGTGCTCGCCGTGGACGTACAGGTACACCGGCAGGAAGCCCTTGAGCAGGTCCCCGCACAGCGTGATGACGCCGCACCAGAAGCCGCCCTGCTGAAAGGCGTTGGTGGTGCCGGGATTATGGTCACCGACTGCGGCGGTGACGTCGGGCTTTTTCAGCCAGATACAGGCCAGCCGGGCAAAAAGGAGACTGCCGCACAGATAGGCCAGGACGATGCTGAAAAGATCTTCCACCATGACAAATTCCTTTCCCAATGGCTTTTTTACAAAAATACTGCTTTTATTATACCGGATTTCCGACCATTTTCAATAGACAAATCGTGTCTTGTGTTGAAATCCGCCCTTGACGGCGGCAGATTGCCCGGCTATACTGAGCGTAGCGCTTCCCACAAAAAGGAGGAATCATCATGAACGAAAAAGACACCTATGACTTTGAGGGCAAAGGGCAGCTGGAGCGGATCGAGTGGGATGACCTCTGGTATCAGGAGGCCGATGACCCGAATGTCCGGCGGATGCTTCTGATCGGCGACTCCATCACCCGGGGGATGCGGCCCTTTGCCAACGAGCTGGCGGCGGCAGTCGGCGGGGTGGCGGATCAGCTGGCCACCTCCAAGAGCATGGACCACCCGCTGCTGACGGCGCTGGTGGACTACGCCATTGCCCAGCAGCCGTCCTGCCGGGTGATTCAGGTTGGTCTGACGCTGCACGGCTTCCATCAGGACGCGGCAGGCTTTGAAGCGGATCTGGACAAGCTGATCTGCCATCTGGAGCGCCGGTATCCGGACAAAAAGCTGGTGCTGGCCACGCTGGTCTGGACCCGGAACGCCGCGCATCCGGAGCAGCCCGCCGATTCCATCGACGTGGTGGAGGCCCGGACGGCGGCCATCCGCCGGATTGCGGACCGTCACCGTCTGACCGTGGCGGACTGGTACGCCGTCACGAAAGCCCGGATTCTCTGCGGGCCGGACGGGGTTCACCTGACGGAGGAGGGCTACCGGGCGCTGGCCCAATGCAGCGCCGCGCTGCTGCTGCCGCTGCTGGAGCAGGACGAAGGGAAGGAAGCCTGATGGAAAAGCTGTATAACAACATTCTTCTGCCCGACGATTTCGCATCCCGGCCGTCGGATGCGAGTCACGTTCCCTATCTGGAGCACCCGCCGGAGGTGATTGACGTGACGGTGGGGCGGCAGCTGTTGGTGGACAATTTTCTCATTGCCGAAACGGATCTGAAGACGGTTTACCATCGGGCGGTCAAATACGAGGGCAATCCTGTTTTGAAGGCGGAAAAGCCCTGGGAAATCGAGCAGTCGCCGGTAGCCTGCCCGAAAAGCGGCGGCGTCTGGTATGACGAGCAGGTCCGAAAATTCAAAATGTGGTACGAGGGCGGCTGGCTGCACAATCTGTGCTACGCCGAATCGGACGACGGCCTGACCTGGCAGCGGCCCGATCTGGATGTGGAGCCGGGCACCAACAAGATTCTCACCTATCCGGGCTACGAAGAGGACAAGCTCTCCGGAGATATCGGCTACCTGCGCCCGGACTCCACCACGGTGTTTCTGGACCCGGACGGCCCGGCGGAGGAACGTTACAAGTTATTTCTCCGCAATCCCGGGGACAGATATCCGGGCATCGCGGCGGTGAGCAGCGACGGCATCCATTTCCGGGATTTCCGCTGGACCGGGGAGATTTACGACCGCAGCACGGCGTTTTATAACCCCTTCCGCAAGAAGTGGGTCTACAGCATCCGGGACGTCTGGGAGGGCCGGAGCCGGGACTACCGGGAATGCGACCGGTATCTGGACGGCGCGTCCTGGACCGACAAGGAAGTCCACCGCTGGATGGCCTGCGATTCGCTGGACCGGCCCAATCCGTACATCGGCATGAAGCCGCAGCTTTATAATGTGGATTGCGTCGGCTACGAAAGCATCATGCTGGGAATGTTCCAGATCATGTACGGCCCGGAAAACAACTTCTGCGAGGCCCGGGGCGTGCCGAAAATCACGGAGCTGATGCCTATGTACAGCCGGGACGGCTACCATTTCTCCCGGCCGGACCGGCG
This sequence comes from uncultured Eubacteriales bacterium, assembly GCA_905205195.1. Taxonomy (GTDB): domain Bacteria; phylum Bacillota; class Clostridia; order Oscillospirales; family Oscillospiraceae; genus Faecousia. The sequence continues at coordinate 11,971 of CAJLCS010000025.1, read as the reverse complement.
GAGCCTGATTCCGGCCTCCCTGTACGACGGCGCCTGGGACCGGGGCTATGTGCAGTCCGTCGGCGGCGTGACGGTGATTCACGGCGACGAGCTTTGGATTTATTACATCGGCTTCGGCGGCGACGAGGCCTACGCCGGGATTCCCTGGTTCTGCAACGGCATTTACCGCAACGGCGCGACGGGCATTGCCATGCTGCGCCGGGACGGCTTCGTGTCCCGGGAGGGCTGCGGCACCCTGACCACCCGGCTGCTGGAATGCCGGGGCAAGCACGCGCTGGCGGTCAACGCCGCAGGCACGGTTTCGGCGGAAATTCTGGACGCGTCCGGGAAGGTTCTGGCCCGCTCCGCGGCCTTCCGGGGTGACAGCACCAACGCCGCGCTGGACTTCGGCGCCTTTGACGTGGGCAGCCTGAACGGGCGGACCTTCCGGCTCCGCTTTGCGGTGGACGGCGCGCTGTACGCCTTCGGCCTGACGGACGCACAGGGCGATTTCGGCGGCGCCCATGCCGCCGGTATCTGGAAGAAATAAGGAGAAAACAGTATGAGAATGTATGGCTTTGATGAGGAAGAACTGGAATACGCCGGTATCTGGCAGGAATGCGGCGACGGCCTGGCGGCCTACTGGAACCGGGCCGTGGCGGAGACGTCCTTTGCCGGCGAAACGGTGACGGTCTGCGGCCGGTCCGAGGGGCCGGTGACCGTCCGCCTGGACGGCGCCGTGGTTTGCCGGGAACCGCTGACCGGCAAGCGGCAACTGACCGCCGGACCGGGCACCCATACGCTGGAGCTGGCGGCAAACCGGGAAGCAAAGCTCGTTTTTACGGGGCTGGAGCTGCCGGAAGCGCAGCGGCTTCTGCCGCCGCCGCGGCGGCCCTATGTCCATTTCATCGGCGACTCCATCACCAATGCCTGCCCGGGTTTTTCCTACACGGCTGGCGAGAAAATGGGCGTCCTCTATTCGGTGCAGGCCTACCCCGGCATGTCCCTGCGGCAGGGCTGGGGCTGGTATCCGGTGCCGGAGGGCAAAGTCCGTCCGGGGATGGAATTCATGGTGGACAAGCTGGAAGGGCCGCTGGAAACCGATGCCTACACCCGTTGGGCGGGAGCGTGGACCCGCCGCCCGGATGCGCTGGTGATTTTCCTGGGAACCAACGACTATCTGGACACGCCGGAGGATCAGGCGGCGGGGCATATCGACCTGTTTGCCGACTGCTACGACCGGTTCCTTACCCGACTGAGCCGGACCTATGACGAGCCGGACATCTACCTGCTCCAGGGCCTGTCCGACAAGCATTGCCGCCGGGCGGGCATTGAGGCGGCGTTCCGGAAGGCCGCGGCCCATTTGCCCCATGTCATGCTGGTGCCCACGGACCGGTGGGAGATTGCCATCAGCGCCGACGGCACCCATCCCAGCCCGGAAGGATACGCCGATCTGGGGCGGAAGCTGGCGGATTATCTGCGGCCCCGGCTTTTCTGACAAAAACAACCGCAAGCGCACCGACAGGGCTTCTGCCGGTGCGCTTTAGACTGTCGGAAAACACTTTCGGACTTTTCCGACAAAAGGATTGCAGTCTGCTGCGCGCACTCATCGTCCGCCGTTCGCGGACGATTCGCACACTTGCAGCCTGAATTGATTTTGTGATAAGATGACTGCAATGAAAATCACGGAAAAGAGGGACTCCGAATGCGTCATATCCGAAAATCGGGAAGCCTTGTGCTGGCGGACGAGTCCACCGGCGCGGTGGACGTGAAAACCGGCAGCGATCTGCTGGATCTGTTCCGCAGGCTGAACCGGGAGCTGGGGCTGACCATCGTGATTGTGACCCACGACCGGATGCTGGCCAAAAAGGTCAGCCGGGTGGTGGCCATCCGGGACGGAAAAACCAGCAGCGAGCTGGTGCTGCGGCAGAATCTCCGGCAGCAGCTGGACGCCGTGGGCGGATTTGAGGAAATGCAGGAGGAATTCGCCGTGCCGGATCAGGCCGGGCGGGTGCAGATTCCCCGGGAGGTCCTTCAACGTCTGGCGCTGAAGGGCAACCGGGTCCGGATTGAGGTGGAGGACGGGAAAATTCTCCTGATTCCGCCGGAAAACTGAAAAAAGCGAAAAAAAGAGACGATTCTTCCCGGAATCGTCTCTTTTTATGGAATTTCTTACATTTTATCCGGCGCGGAGAAGCCCAGCAGGTCGATGCAGGTTTCCAACACCCGTTTGGCTAGGCCGATGAGGGCAATGTAGCCTGCCTTGCGCGTCTCGTCCTCCTCGCCCAGAATCCGGGTTTCGTGGTAGAACTTGTTGACGCAGCCGGCCAGATCGTAAATATAGGCGCAGATCAGGTTGGGACTGGAGGTTTTCAGCGCCTGCTCCAGCGTGGGGCCGACCTTGGTGACGGACAGCATCAGGTCCTTGGCAAAGGCGTTGGCCGGGGCCTGCACGGGAAGCTGTTCCCAATCGCCGTACTTCTCCAGAATGGACTTGATCCGGACGATGGTATAGAGGATATAGGGGCCGGTGTTTCCCTCAAAGGCGGCGAACCGGCCGATGTCGAAAATGTAGTCCTTGGTGGGCTGGTTGCTCAGATCGCCGTATTTCAGGGCGGCCATGGCAATCTTCTTGGTGGTTTCCTCCACGGCCTCCGGGTCCACGATCTGGTTTTCCTCCACCTTCCGGCGGACAAAGTCCATCATGTCGGAAATCAGCGTTTCCAGCCGCATGACACCGCCGTCCCGGGTCTTGAAGGGCTTGCCGTCGGCGCCGTTCATGGTGCCGAAACCCAGAAATTCCAGCTCCGTCTCGGGCCGGACCACACCGGCCTTCCGGGCGGCCCGGAACACCTGCTCGAAGTGCAGGGCCTGCCGCTTGTCGGCCAGATACAGCATCTTGTCGGGGGCAAAATCCTGCATCCGCTGGACCATGGTGGCAAGCTCCGTGGTGTCGTAAAGCACGGCGCCGTCGGACTTGATCAGGATGCAGGGGGGCATTTCCTTCTTGTCCCCCTCCTCGGCCACGGGGAACACCAGTGCCCCCTCGCTGAGGACGGCGCAGCCCTTGGCCTTCATGTCCTCGATCATGGCGGGAATGTAGGGATCGGCGTCGCTTTCGCCCAGCCAGGACTCAAAATGCACATCCAGATTGTCGTAGATCCGCCGGACATCGGCCAGCGACACCTGCATGATCTGCTGCCACAGCGCCCGGTAGCCCCGACGGCCGCTTTGCAGCTCGTAGGTGGCGATGTGGGCCTTTTCCGCAAAGGCCTCGTCCACCTTTTTCCGGGCGGCAGCGGCGGGATAAATCTGCTCCAGCTCCGACAGGGTAAAGGGCGGCTCGGCGGGATAGTCGCCGGTATAATCCGTATCAAAATAGCAAAGATCAGGCTTCTTGTCCTGAAGCTCGGCGATAATCAGCCCCATCTGCAGGCCCCAGTCCCCCAGATGCACATCGCCGATGGCATGGTAGCCGAAGTACCGGTACAGCCGCTTCATGCTCTCGCCGATGATGGCGGAGCGCAGGTGGCCGATGTGCAGGGGCTTTGCCACATTGGGGCCGCCGTAGTCCACCACCACGGTTTTGCCGACGCCGGTTTTCTCGGTGCCGAAGTCCGGGGCGGTCCGCATCTGCTCCAGATAGCGGGCCAGGAAGGCGCCGGACAGCTTCAGATTGATGAAGCCCGGCATGACGGCCTCTACCAGATCATAGTCCGCCGCGTCCAGCTGGTCTGCCACGGCCTTGGCAATGGCGATGGGGGCGCAGTGGTACTGCTTGGCCGCCGCCAGTGCGCCGTTGCACTGATATTCGCACAGGTCCGGCCGGTTGGAGACCGTGACCCGGCCGAAGGAAGCGTCATAGCCCGCCGCCGTGAAGGCGGCCTGCATCTTTTCGGTAATCAGATCCAGAATTTTTTCCATGGCTTACTTCTCCTTTTGTTCTTCCATCCAGGCAAGGTAATCGTCGTAGTTGCCGTAGCGGTCCACGATGGTGCCGTCGCTCTGGAACGCAATGACCCGGTTACAGACGGAGGACAGCATTTCATGGTCATGGCTGGCCAGCAGCACCACGCCGGGGAAAGCCTCCAGCCCCTTGTTGACGGCCTGAATGGACTCCATATCCAGATGGTTGGTGGGCTGATCCAGCAGCAGCACATTGGCGCCGCTGAGCATCATTTTCGAGAGCATACACCGGACCTTTTCGCCGCCGGAGAGCACCGTCACCGGTTTGAACACGTCCTCGCCGGAGAACAGCATCCGCCCCAGGAAGCCCCGGAGGTAAACGTCGTCCTTCTTGGCGGAGTACTGCCGCAGCCAGTCCACCAGCTCGGTCTGGCAGCCGTCAAAATAGGAGCTGTTGTCCTTGGGCAGATAGCTCCGGGAGGTGGAAACGCCCCACTTGATGCTGCCCTCATCGGGGGTCAGTTCCTCCATCAGAATCTGGAACAGCGCCGTCTGGGCCAGCTCGTTTTCACCCACAAAGGCGATTTTGTCCGTCCGGTTGACGGAAAAATAGACCTTGTCCAGCAGCTTCACGCCGTCGGCGGAATAGGAAACGTCGTTCACCGTCAGCACGTCCTTGCCCAGCTCCCGCTCGGGCTGGAAGCCCACGAAGGGATAGCGCCGGGTAGAGCAGGGCATTTCCTCCACGGTCAGCTTGTCCAGCAGACGGCGGCGGGCCGTGGCCTGCTTGCTTTTGGCCTTATTGGCGGAGAAGCGCTGGATGAACAGCTGCAATTCCTCGATTTTTTCCTGATTCCGCTTGTTCTTGTTGCGGATCATGGCCTGCACCATCTGGCTGGATTCGTACCAGAAGTCGTAGTTGCCCACATACATCTTGATTTTGCCGTAGTCGATGTCTACGGTGTGGGTGCAGACGGTGTTCAGGAAGTGCCGGTCGTGGGACACGGCGATGACCATGCCGGGGAAATCCAGCAGGAAGTCCTCCAGCCAGTTGATGGATTCAATGTCCAAGTTGTTGGTCGGCTCGTCCAGCATGACGATGTCGGGATTGCCGAACAGGGCCTGGGCCAGCAGGACCTTCACCTTCAGCCGGGGATCGGTGTCGCCCATCAGGTCGTAGTGGTTCTCCGTGGGGACCCCCAGACCCTGCAGAATCCGGGACGCGTCGGACTCGGCCTCCCAGCCGCCCAGCTCCGCAAATTCCGCCTCCAGATCGGCGGCCCGCAGGCCGTCCTCGTCGGTGAAATCGGGCTTTTCGTAAATGGCGTCCTTTTCCTTCATGACGTCATAGAGGTGCTGATTGCCCATAATCACGGTGTCCATGACGGAATAGCCGTCGTAGGCGTTCTGGTTCTGTTTCAGAACGGACACCCGCTGATTGGGGGAAATGGAAATGCTGCCGGTGGTGGAATCCAGCTCCCCGTAGAGAATCCGCAGGAAGGTGGACTTGCCTGCGCCGTTGGCGCCGATAATGCCGTAGCAGTTGCCCGGCAGGAACTGCAGGTCCACATGCTGGAACAGCCACTGGCCGCCGAACTGCATTCCTAAATTGCTGACTGTAATCATATTGACTCCTTCAAACTCATTCCGTTTTCGCGCTTGAAACCCAAAACGCATAACAATACACTCTAATCATACCACAGAACCGGAAATAAGCAAAGAATTTTTTCCCGGAGGGCTTGTTTTTTTTCGGAAGTGCGCTATAATATTAGCACTCATAACGATTGAGTGCTAACTCTGGAAAGGACGCGAACGATTATGATCGAAAAGCAGCAATTCAAAGCTGAATCCCAGCGTTTGCTGGATCTGATGATTCATTCTATTTATACCCATCAGGAGATTTTCCTCCGGGAAATCATCTCCAATGCCTCCGACGCCATTGATAAGCTGGCCTATCAGGCGCTGACCGACGACAAGGTGGGCCTGAGCCGGGGGGACTTTGCCATTACCCTGACCCGGGACCCGGAGCACAAAACGCTGACGGTTTCCGATAACGGCATCGGTATGAGCAAGGCCGAAATGGAGGAAAATCTGGGCACCATCTGCAAGTCCGGCTCTCTGAGCTTCAAGCAGGCCATGGAGAAAAACGACAAGACCGGGGATGTGGACATCATCGGCCAGTTCGGCGTGGGCTTCTACTCCGCCTTCATGGTCGCCTCCTCCGTCACCGTGATCTCCAGAAAGTACGGCGAGGACAAGGCGTGGAAGTGGGTGTCCAACGGCTCCGACGGCTACACCATGGAGGAAACCACCCGGGATGCCGCCGGTACCGACGTCATCATGACCCTCAAGGAGGACACGGAGGACGAAAAGTACAGCGAATTCCTGGACGAATACAAGATCCGGGAGCTGGTCCGGAAGTACTCCGACTACATCCGCTACCCCATCCGCATGGAAGTGACCAAATCCCGGATGAAGGAGCAGACCCAGGAGGAAAAGGACGAGAAGAAGGCCCCGGAGTACGAGCAGTACACCGAGGTGGAGACGCTCAACTCCATGGTGCCGATCTGGCAGCGCAATTCCAAGGACGTCACCGAGGAAGAGTACGATGCCTTCTATCGGGAGAAGTTCTTTGACTACAACAAGCCCATCAAGACGATTCACATGAGCGCCGAGGGTATGGTGTCCTTCAAGGCGCTGCTGTATATCCCCAGCAAGGCGCCCTTTGACTTCTACTCCAAGGACTTCAAGCGGGGCCTGCAGCTCTACTCCTCCGGCGTGATGATTATGGAAAACTGCGAGGACCTGCTGCCGGAGCATTTCCGCTTTATCCGCGGCGTGGTAGACAGCCAGGATCTGTCCCTGAACATCAGCCGTGAAATGCTGCAGCACAACCGCCAGCTGACCATCATCGCCCGGAATCTGGAAAAGCGGATCAAGAGCGAGCTGCTGAACCTGATGAAGGACGACCGGGCCAAGTACGAGGAATTCTATGCCGCCTTCGGCCGTCAGCTGAAGTACGGCACGGTGTCCGACTACGGCGCCCACAAGGACGCCACCCAGGACCTGCTGCTGTTCTACAGCCACAAGCAGGGCAAGCAGGTGAGCCTGCAGGAGTATGTGGATGCCATGGCCGAAGGGCAGGAGAAGATTTACTACGCCCCCGGCGAAAACAAGGACCGTCTGGCCAAGCTGCCGCAGGTGGAGACGCTGGCGAAGAAGGGCTATGACGTCCTGCTCTTTACCGAGGATGTGGACGAATTCATCCCCCAGACGTTGGGCACCTATGCCGAGAAGCAGTTCTGCAACGTGACCACCGAGGACCTGGGCCTTCAGACCGAGGAGGAAAAGAAGGACGCCGAGGCCAAGGCGGAGGAGCTGAAGGGGATGCTCACCTTCGTCAAGGAGACGCTGGGCGATCAGGTGAAGGAGGTCAAGCTGTCCGAGAATCTGGGCTGCCACCCCGTGTGCATGACGCCGGATGCGGGCATGAGCTTCGAGATGGAGAAGTACATGAAGCGGGTCAACCCGGAATTTGCCTATCCGGTGGGCCGGATTCTGGAGTTGAACCCGGATCACGAGGCCGTCAAGGCCATGGAAAAGGCCATGACCGAGGACCCCGTCAAGGCGAAGGACTACGCCCAGCTGCTGTGCTATCAGGCTCAGCTGATGGCGGACCTGCCGCTGGAGGATCCGGTGGCCTACACCGATCTGGTGTGCAAGCTGATGCACTGAGAATAAACGTTGCCCGGCTCCGAAAGGAGCCGGGCACTTTTGCGTTTGCCGCTCAGATGCTGCGGCGCAGGCGCAGCAGATTCCAGGAGTGCTTTTTCAGCGTTACGGGGCCGCTTTCCGGCACCGGCACGGTGACCGGCGACACCGGCGTGTCGTCCCGGGTGTTGACGGCCTTCAGATCGTCGCAGTACAGCTCGATGTGCTCGGTGAGGCGGTAGTCCGGATAGTGCTCCGCCTGGAGCGTCAATGCCATGTCCTCCGTCAGGCTCCGGTTCACGGCGAAAACAATCAGCTCCTGCTTTTCCGGGCAGTCGATGACGGACGCCTCCAGATAGGGGACGGCAGGGTGGTCGGCGGTTTCGTAGGTGTCGCACTGCACCAGCGTCTGCAGCGTCCGGCCACGGCCGTAGACGGAGGCGTACAGGAAGGGGTAGAAAATGGTCTGCGCCCATGCCTTGCCGCCGTTTTCCGTCATAATGGGGGCGATGACGTTGACCAGCTGGGCCAGACAGGCGATTTTCACCCGGTCGCAGTTGTTTTGCAGCGTCATGAGCATACAGCCCACCAGCAGCGCATCCTCAAAGTTGTACAGGTCCTCCAGCTGGGGACGGCCCACCTGCCATGGCTCCACCTTTTCGCCGCCGCTGTGGTACCAGACGTTCCATTCGTCAAAGGACAGGTAAATGTCCTTCTTTCCGTGCTTTTTGGCCTTGACCGTGTCGCAGATGGCGCCCACGGCGCGGATAAAGGCGTCCATGTCCACGGAGCGGGCAAGGAAAGCGGGTGTGTCGTCCTCGGGGTTGCCGTAATAGGTGTGCAGGGACAGATAATCCACATAGGGATAGGTGTGATCCAGCACCGTCAGCTCCCAGTCGCCGAAGGTGGGCATCTGGAAGCTGGAGCTGCCGCAGACCACCAGCTCCACGGAAGGATCGGTCCATTTCATCAGCTTGGCGGTTTCCTCGGCCACCCGGCCGTACTCCTCCGCCGTCTTGTGGCCGATCTGCCAGGGACCGTCCATTTCGTTGCCCAGGCACCAGAGGGGAATGCCGAAGGGCTGCTCGAAGCCGTTTTTCCGGCGCAGGTCCGCATAGTAGGTGTGGGCGGTGCCGTTGCAGTATTCCAGGCAGTCCCGGGCCTCGGCCGGTCCCCGGGTACCCAGGTTCACGGCCATCATTACCTGGCTGCCGGCCAGCTTGGCCCACTGCTGGAATTCGTCGATGCCCACCTCGTTCTGCTCCACCGAATTCCAGGCCAGCTCCATGCGGCGGGGGCGGGCGGCCTTGTCGCCGGTGCCATCCTCCCAGCGGTAGCCGGAGACGAAATTGCCGCCGGGGTAGCGGATAATGGGAATTTCAAGCTGCCGGACCAGCGCCAGAACGTCCCTGCGGAAGCCGTTTTCGTCGGCGGTGGGGTGGCCCGGCTCGTAGATGCCGCCGTAAACGGCCCGGCCCAGATGTTCCAGAAAGGCGCCGTAGATGCGGGGATCAATGTCCCCGACGGCGAACAGACGGTTGACGGTTAAGCTGGCTTTCATGACGGATTCCTCCTTTTCAGATGTGCAGCGCCCAGACTTCCATTTCCGAGGTGCCGCGGTTGGCAAAGGCGTAATAGGGGATCAGACGGACGGAAACCTGCCGGGTTTCGCCAAGGGGCGCGTAGAGCCGGTCGTCGTCTACCGGCATCTGTCCGACGCCTTCCAGATCCGGCAACAGGAAGGGGCCGGGGACGGGTTTCCAGCTGCCGTTGGGGTCCAGCCGGATGTTGTGCAGGTCCCGGGGATTGTCCGGGCCTTCCAGGCAGTACACCACCGGCCCCCGGGTGACGGCCACGCGCCCGGCGTCGGCGTGGACGCGGCGGTTGGCGGTGAGGAAGGTGATGGGCATTTCCAGCGTCAGGTGCAGCGTCGTATCGCCGTCAAGGTTGACATAAGCATAGCCCTTTTTCAGCGTGTAAGGCCGGTCCAGCCGGAAGGCCGGGCACCAGCCGGGAATCCGCAATGCAATGCGCCCGGCGCCCCGGACGCGGAGGGTGATGTCCCCGTTTTCCGGATAGCGGGTTTCCACCGTCAGCTCCAGCTCGCCGTCCCGGACGGTGCTGGCCAGATACTGGTGGACAAAGACGGTGTCATCGCTGCGGCCGTAGGCCATGCCGCCCACGGAGGGGATCAGCCGCACCAGATTGGGCGGGCAGCAGGAACAGTCGAACACTTCCAGCCGCTGGGTGATGGGGAGCCGCTCTTTCTGGGTGGTGGAAACGTTGACGTCGTTGAAATCCGGGTCGATTTCCAGCGGATTTTCGTAGAAGAAGGACTTGCCGTCCATGGAAATGCCGGAGAGCATTCCGTTGAACAGTGCCCGCTCCACCGTGTCGGCATACCGGCCGTCGGCTTCCAGCGTCTGCATCCGGGAGGCGAACAGGGCCAGGGCGATGGCGGCGCAGGTTTCCGTATAGGCGGTCCGGTTGGGCAGGTCGTAATCCACGGTGAAGGCCTCGCCGATGTGGGTGGAGCCGACGCTGCCGGTGACGTACATCCGCTTCTGTACGATGCTGTCAAAGCAGCGCTTGCAGGCATCAATCAGCGCCGCGTCGCCGTATTCCGTGGCCACGTCGATCATGCCGCACAGCAGATACAGTGCCCGGACGCAGTGGCCGTCCGGCTGGGACACCTCCCGCAGGGGCAGGGCATCCATGTTGTAGTTGCTGTTGGCGGTGACGTAAAGCTCGTGGTCCTTCGGGTTGTTGCCGTGCTTGTCGATGAAGAATTTGGACAGGTCCAGATACCGCTTTTCGCCGGTGGCGCGGTAGAGCTTCACCAGCGCCAGCTCCAGCTCCGGGTGGCCCGGGGTGGTGAAGGCGGCGGAATCCTCGATTTTGAAAACCTGCTCGATGTAGTCCGCATAGCGGCACATGGCCTTCAGGAACGCATCCTTGCCGGTGGCGTCCCGGTAGGCCACGGCGGCCTCGATCAGGTGACCGGCGCAGTAAAGCTCATGGCAGTTCCGGTCCTGAAAGCGCTGATCCTGCCGGTCGGTGAGGAAATAGCTGTTGAAGTAGCCGTGCTCGTCGGCATTTTCCACAATGCGGGCAATGGTCTCGTCGCAGATGGCCTCCAGCTCCGGATCCCGCCGGAAGGTCAGCAGGTAAGCCACGCCCTCGATCCATTTGGCCACGTCCGAGTCCCAGAAAATGTGGGCCTGATACCGGCCTTCTTCCTTCCACTTGCAGCGGAAGGCGTCAAAGCGGTGGGTTTCGGCAAAGCGGCGGTAGACGGCCCGGACGGTGGTGTCCCGGACCATGTCCTGCTTGACCTTCCAAAAACCGTCATGGACGGTCACCTGGGAAAAGGGGATGTTTTTCATAAACGCGTACTCCTTTGACGTCATTTTTCATAAAATGCACGGGCAGGCCTTGACTTTCCTGCGGTATCTTCATTATAATGGCGGCAAGATCGGCGCGCAATACCGAAATCCGGAAAATAAGTGAGAAAATCCGACATGATCCAGTTTGACGACGGCACTACCTTTTCCTATGTCCATATCGGCGAGTTTCATTCCCAGGGGGCGTGGATTCATCCCACCCGGATCATCGACACCTGGGAGCTGATTCTGGTGCTGGAGGGCACCGTCTGCCTGCGGGAGGGGCAGACGGACTATACGCTGCACCCCAATCAGGCCATTTTGCTGGAGCCGGGGGTGGAGCACGGCGGCACCCGCACGGAGCAGACGCCCACGGCCTTTTACTGGTTCCATTTTACCACCGACCGGCCCATGCCGCTGAAAACCTACCGGGGCAAGGACTATTACGAGCTGAAGCAGATGATGAAGCGGCTGCTGCACATCACCAACACGCCGGGCTGCCCCACCGGAGCGGCGGACGCCCAGGGGTATCTGATTTTCGACGAGCTGGACCGCCGCGCCCGGGCGGAGACGCTGTCGGAGGGCAACCGGATCAGCCAGATTCTGGAGTATATCAAAATCAACGGCCACCGGAACCTGACGGTGACGGAGCTGGCGGCCCGGTTTCATTTCCATCCGGACTATCTGGGGCGGCTGTTCCGGCAGAGCGTGGGCGTAAACCTGAAAAGCTATCTGGATCAGCGCAAGCTCCAGCAGGCCCGGGACCTTCTGCTGACCACGGACCGGACGGTGAAGCAGATTGCCTCGGAGCTGGGCTTTTCCAACGAAAATCTGTTTATCAAGTTCTTTTTGTACCACGAAAAGATCACCCCCACGGCCTTTCGCAGCCGCTATTACAACACCCACCTGAACAACCGATAAAAATCCCGCGGCAGATTTTGAAGTGACCCCAAAAAGTTAGACAATATTCTGAAGTAAAAATTGTTCAAGCT
>CAJLCS010000024.1 GCA_905205195.1 uncultured Eubacteriales bacterium | reverse complement strand
CATCGGCTTTGTGATTCTGGCCGCCAAGGGCAATCTGGCCGGGCTGCATCTGAGCGGCACCGCCGTGGCGATTACGGCGCTGTCCGGCGTCTGCTCGTCGCTTTTTGTGGTATTCTGGCTGCTGACCGTCAAATGCGGGGCCTATATGCAGCTGGAGGTGTTCCTGATGGCAGGTATGCTGATCCCAATGGTGGGCAGCGCGGCGCTGTATGACGAGGGCATTGCCCTACATCAGTGGATCGGCTTCATCATGCTGCTGGCAGCGGCGGCCGTCATGTGCTCCTATAATCGCCGCATCAACGGCAGGACCACCGGCAAGGGCCTGCTTTTGTTGGTGGTGACGGCGGCGTTCAACGGCCTGACGGATTTTTCTCAGAAAATCTTTGTGGCCAACGTGCCGGACGGCAGTGCAGCCGTGTTCAGCTTCTATACTTACGTCTTTGCGGCGGCGGTGCTGGCGCTGGTTTTCGGCATCACCGGCGTGAAAAAATCCGAAAAGAGCGGGGCCATGCCGAAAAAGGCCTATGGCTATGTGGTCGTCATGGCCGTCTGCCTGTTTGCCTACTCGCTGTTCAAGACCACGGCAGCCGCCTATCTGCCAGCGGCGCAGATGTATCCGCTGAGTCAGGGAGCCAGCCTGATTCTCTCGTCGGTGATGGCGGCAGTGCTGTTCAAGGAGCGGATGACCAGGGAAAGCGTCATCGGCGTCACGTTGGCCTTTGCGGCCCTGCTGGTGATGAACTGCTGGCCGCTGCTGACAAGCCTCTTCTCCTGACCGAAAAGATCCCCGGTTTCGTTTCATCGAAACCGGGGATATCATTTTCTTCCGAATCGGTTATTTCTTCCCGCATTTGCGGATTACGAGCTTCAAAGCGGCACCGCCCAGCAGGATCGCTGCGGCGACGGCGCCGTATAGGAGAATGCCCGTATACCAGGGGGCGGACTGCATCCGATACAGCTCCGGGCGGGTATGATAGTCCCAGACGGTATAGCATCCGTAGCCGAGGAAAACGCCTGCGGTGCAGCCCATGACGGTGTTCAGAACGGCATTGATCTTTCGCATGAAACGGTCCTCCGATCAGGATTTGCCCGGGTTTCTCTACAGGGAATAGTCTTCCTGCTCATACTGGGAAAAGTCCAGCGCCTTCGGCCGGGGAGGAATCCGCTTGCAGGGGTCGTACTGGAATTTGCGGCATTTCCCGTCGGCGGAGACGACGCCCTTTTTGACGCAGAGCATCTGCTCGTCCTCCAGCGCGGCAGCCCAGGCGCAGTAACGGCAGGCTCGGGGCATTTTTTTGCGAAACAGCATCGCGGTCACCTCTTTACCCCCATTATACAGGAACGGGCCGGAAATTTCCAGTCCTTTTTTGCCGGAAAACCGCTGTTCCGGCCAGAATCAAGGCAAGGACGGCGGCACCGGCCAGAATCGGCGCAGGAACCGTCCCCGGATACAGGAGCGCGGCGGCGGGACAGGCCAGAATCGCGGAGAGGACCGTTTGCAGCAGCTTGCCGCGCAGATAGGTGCCGATCCCCAGGCCCCGGGTCACGGAGGCCGTCTGAAACACCACGCAAAGTCCGCCGAAGGCGACCGTCCCCACGCACAGCAGAAAGCGCAGCCATTCCGGCGCGACACTGCCAAGACGGCAGCAGCCGTTGGTCAGCTCCAGCAGCCCAGCAAGCAGAACCTGCCACGCCGTCGGCAGCCTTCCCAGCATCCGGCGGCTCAGAAAGGCCAGCGCGGCCCGGAACAGGATCACCCAGCCGCACACTGACGCCATGGCTTTCAGGCTGCCGGTCATGGCGTCGGAGGTCCGGCCCGGCGGGGCGGCCTTCGCCGGGCCGGAGGACGCAGGCTTTCCGGGCAGCAGGATGCCAGTCAGAAGGGCAGAGGCAAGGTGGATGCCCCACAGCAGCCAGACCGCCCCGGGGGAGGAAAACAGCGGCGTCAGCATCCCGAACAGAAACGCCGGACCGGCGTTGGAGCAGAACCCCAGCAGCCGCCGGGCGTCCCGGTCCGACAGGCAGCCGCTGCGCCAGCTGTCGGCGACGGCGGCGGCGCCGACCGGGTAGCCGCCAAGAAAACCGGACAGAAGCAGCCCTTCCTGACCGGGCGGGATGCCGCACAGTCGGGAAGCCGCCGCAAGGGCCGGAAGGGGCCGACCGGTCAGGGCGCCGCGCAGCAGTGCAGACAGAAAAAAGAAGGGAAACAGGGATGGAATCACCGTTTTCAGGCAAAGCGCCACCCCGTCGGCGGCACCGCCGCACCAGGTCCGGCTGTCGAGAATCAGCAGGGCCGCAAGAACGGACAGGCCAAGTGCCGCCGCGCTGTTACGGAATTTCATGCAATCACCTCGTGGGAATTTATGCGGCGGCGGGCAAAAAATCCGCCGCGGCTCATAGACTTTCTGCGGGAGGCGGTGGCGATGAAGGACGGAAAATCACTGTGGGACCGGCTGCTGGACCGGACGGACTTGCAGACGGAGCCGCTGCCCCGCCTGCCGCTGGCGGAGCTGGCCGGCGACCGGCGGCTGCTGGTGGAAAATCACCGGGGCGTGACGGAATACGGTCCGGAGCGCATCCGGATCCGGGTGGCCTTCGGCACGCTGTGTATCGGGGGCTGCGGCATGGTGCTGGCCCATCTGTCCCGGGAGCAGCTGGTGATTACAGGCAGAATTCAGGAAATTCGGATCATCAGGGAGGTGGGCGCATGACCATCTGGCAGTCGCTGGCCGGGACGGTCGTCGTGGAAATGGTCAGTGCCGACGTGGCCGGAACGCTCCGCGCCGTCACGGAGGCAGGAGTGGCGGTATCGGAGGTAGAGCCGAAGGACGTGCTGACGCTGCGCTGCCGGGTGGCGCGCCGGTGCCTGGCCAAGCTGGAGCGGCTGTGTGAGGCCCGGGGAGACAAAGTGACCGTCCTTGCCGAGGCCGGGGCGTATTTCGGCCTGGTCCGGCTGCTGCACCGGCCGATTTTTCTGCTTGGGCTGGCCTTTCTGCTGGCGCTGAGCGCCTTTCTTCCCACCCGGGTTCTGGAAATCCGGGTGGAGGGCAACGAGACGGTACCGGCGCGGGAAATTGTCAGCGCCGCCGAAGGCTGCGGCGTCTTTTTCGGCGCTTCCCGTCGGGCGGTCCGAAGCGAACGGGTCAAAAACGCGCTGCTGGAGGCGATTCCCGCCCTGCAATGGGTGGGCGTGAACACCCGCGGCTCCGTGGCGGTGATTTCCGTGCGGGAACGGACCGCGGCATCGCCGGAGGAGAACCGGGGCGGCGTCAGCCGGATTGTTGCCCGGCAGGACGGCGTGATTACGGCCTGCACCGTGCTGCGGGGTACGGCGCTGTGCCGGGTAGGGCAGGCGGTCCGGGCGGGACAGACACTGGTGTCCGGATACACGGATTGCGGCATTGCCATCCGGGCAGAGCGGGCGGAGGCGGAAATTTATGCCAGAACCGAGCGGGAAGTCACCGTCGTCATGCCGGTTTTCTGGACGCAACGGTCCGATACCGGCCGGGAAGTCCGGCGGTGGGCGGTCCGTTTCGGAAAAAATCGCATAAATTTCTATTCCGGCAGTGGAAATCCGGGGAGCAGTTGTGGTAAAATAACCACAGAATACCCCGTGACCCTGCCGGGCGGGCTGACGCTGCCGGTTTGCCTGATCCGCGAAACCTGGTTTTCGGCGGAACAGACGGAAGCGGCGTTTCCTGCGGCACAGGCCCGGACGGTTCTGACGGAGGCCGGACTTGCCTGCCTCCGGAGCCGCACCGTGGGCGGCCGGATCCTGTCCGCCGACGAGACGGCGGAAACGGCGGAGGGCTGCTACCGGCTGACGGGGCGGTATGCCTGCGAGGAAATGATCGGGCAGGAACACAGTGAGGAGATCGACGGTCAAAATGGAGAAACAGGTTGAGCGGATTGTCAATGCGGACCGGGTGGAGGATTTGGTCACCATTTTCGGGTCCTTTGACGAAAATATCAAGAGAATCGAAACGGAATTTTCCGTGTCCATCGTCAATCGGGGCACGGATCTGAAGGTGACTGGCAGCGAGGAGGCGGCGGACCTGGCCGTGCGGACGCTGCAGGGGCTGCTGACGCTGGCGGCCAAGGGAGAGCCGATTGACGAGCTTCAGGTGCGCTATTTCATGACGCTGGTCCGGGAGGGGCGGGAGGAGCAGGCCGCCCAGATGACGAAGGACGTGGTCTGCATCACCGCCAAGGGCAAGCCCGTCAAGGCCAAAACCGTGGGCCAGCAGGCGTACATCAAGGCCATCGGCCAGAACACCGTCACGATCGGCGTTGGTCCGGCCGGTACCGGCAAAACCTATCTGGCCGTGGCGGCTGCCGTGGCGGCCTTCCGGGAGCGGACGGTGAACCGGATTATTCTGACCCGGCCCGCCGTGGAGGCGGGGGAGCGGCTGGGCTTTCTGCCCGGCGACCTGCAGAATAAGGTGGACCCCTACCTGCGGCCTCTATACGACGCGCTTTATGAAATGCTGGGGGCGGAAACGTTCCAGAAGTATCAGGAGCGGGGGGCCATCGAGGTGGCGCCGCTGGCCTATATGCGGGGCCGGACGCTGGACGACAGCTTCATCATTCTCGACGAGGCCCAGAACACCACCCGGGAGCAGATGAAAATGTTTCTGACCCGGCTGGGCTTCGGCTCGAAAATCGTCATTACCGGCGACGTGACCCAGATTGACCTGCCGCCTGACAAGGTATCCGGTCTGAAGGATGCCGTCCGGATTCTGTCCGACGTGCCGGACATCGCCGTCTGCCGCCTGACGGCGGCGGACGTGGTGCGCCATGCGCTGGTGCAGCAGATCATCAGCGCCTACGAAAAGGCCGAGAAAAAGCGGGAGGTCGGAAGGCCGGCGCCTGCATTAAAAAACCGTTATCAGGGGAAAAGCCGCCATGAATAATACGAAAATCAATCTAACCTATGAATTTTTCACGCTGAAGGAGCCGTACATCTCCGGCATTATCCGCAGGTGTATTCACGCCGTGCTCCAGGCGGAGGGAATTTCCGTCCCCTGCGAAATCAACGTCCTGGTGACCAACGATCAGGGGATCCGGGGTATCAACGCCGCCAGCCGGAACATCGACCGGGCCACGGACGTGCTGAGTTTTCCCATGTTTACGCTGGAGGCAGGCAATCCTCCGGCGGACTGGACGGACTACCTGGACCCCGAGACGGGGCTGTGTCCGCTGGGCGATATGTGCATCAGTCTGGAGCGGGCCACGGCCCAGGCCAAGGAATTCGGCCACAGCGTCCGCCGGGAGGTGGGGTATCTGACCATCCACTCCATGCTCCACCTGCTTGGTTACGACCATCTGGACGAGGGACCCCAGAAAGCACAGATGCGGGCCAGAGAGGAAGCCATTGCCGCTTCCATCGGCCTGAAACGATAAAGACGGGAGAAAAAGAATGAACACCAAAACTGCCATGATTACCATTGCCGGACGGCCCAATGTGGGCAAGTCCACGCTGATTAATGATCTGGTCGGCGAGAAGATCGCCATCGTTTCCAACAAGCCCCAGACCACCCGGAACCGGATCTGCGGCATCGTCACTCGGGGGGAAACCCAGTTTGTCTTTGTGGACACCCCCGGCTTCCACAAGGCCCGGACCAAGCTGGGCGACTACATGGTCCATGTGACCCGGGATTCCATCGCCGACGTGGACCTGACCGTCCTGGTGGTGGAGCCGATTGCGTCGGTGGGGCAACAGGAGAAGGCACTGCTGGAGCAGATTGCCCAGCGGAGCTGCCCGGCCATTCTGGCCATCAACAAAATCGACACCGTGGAAAAGGAAAGCCTGCTGGCCGTCATTGCGGCCTACAGCGCCGAGGCAAAATTCGACGCCATCATTCCCATTTCCGCCAAAACAGGCGACGGCGTGGAGGAGCTTCTGGCCGAATGCGGCAAGTACGCCGCCGAGGGGCCGTTCCTGTTCCCGGAGGATGTGACCACCGACCAGCCCGAGCGGCAGGTCATGGCGGAAATCATCCGGGAAAAGCTGCTGTGGTGCCTGGACCGGGAGGTCCCCCACGGCACGGCGGTGGAAATCACCAAGTTTTCCGAGCGGGATAACGGCATCATCGACATCGATGCCACCATTTACTGCGAAAAAGCCAGCCACAAGGGCATTATTATCGGAAAACACGGCGATATGCTGAAAAAAATCTCCACCATGGCCCGGGAGGACTGCGAGCGGTTCATGGGCACCCGCGTCTATCTGACCACCTGGGTCAAGGTGAAGGAAAACTGGCGGGACAGCGATTTTCTCGTCCGCAATTTTGGCTACAGTGAATAATTTCCACGGTTAATTCCCCGCCTTGCCGCAGAAGCTAAGGCCGGAGGGGGGAAGGAACATGGAACCGAAGCAACTCTGGCAGTTTTTTCTGGACACCGGCGCACCGGAAGCGTATCTGCTGTATTGCCGGGCGCTGAAGGAGGCGACAAGCGATGTATCTGACCGTTCCGGGGCTGGTCCTGCGGGTGACGGACTACAATGACCGGGACGCGCTGCTGCAGATTCTGACCGCACGTCACGGACGGCTCACCGTCAGGGCCCGGGGGCTGCGGCGGAAAAACAGCCCCCTGATTGCCCCCTGCCAGCTGCTGGCCTTTGACGAATTTACGCTGTTTGAAAGCAGAGGCTATTATACCGTCAACGAGGCTAAGACCACGGAGCTGTTTCCGGAGCTGCGGCGGGATCTGAACCGGCTGTCGCTGGGAACGTATTTTGCCCAGGTGGCGGAGGTGGTGTCCCAGGAGGACCTGCCCAATCCGGAGCTACTGAGCCTGGTGCTCAACTGCCTGTATGCGCTGTCCAAGCTGGGGACGGAGGAAGCCAAGGTGAAGGCGGCCTTTGAGCTGCGGACCGCCTGCCTGGCAGGTTACGAGCCGGATCTGAGCGGCTGCTGGCGCTGCGGGCAGCCGTCGCCGGACCGGTTCGATCTGTCGGCGGGGCGGCTGGAATGCCGGGACTGCCGGGACCCGGACTCCGCCGGAATCCGGATACCGGTGACGCCTGGCGTGCTGGAGGCCATGCGGTATCTGTGCTACTGCGACCCCAAAAAGCTGTTCGGCTTCCGTCTGACGCCGGAGGGATTGACCCAGCTGTCCCAGATGACGGAGGCTTACTTACTGACCCAGCTGGAACGGAGCTTTTCCACGCTGGACTTTTACAAAACACTGCTTACCGAATCAATATAGGAGAATCTCATGTCAAGCTTATACGAAAAATCCCAGCTGAAGCTGGAACTGGATCAGGTGCTGGCCATGCTGGCCGACTGCGCCGGCAGCGAGGAGGGCAAAAAGGCCTGCCTGACGCTGCGGCCCAGCGCCGATCTGGAAGACGTGCAGGCCATGCTGGACGAAACCACGGCCGCATCGGATCTGAGCACCCGCAAGGGCAATCCCGGCTTTCAGGAGGTCCGGGACGTGTCCGCGGCGCTGGAGCGGGCCGACCGGGGCGGCACCCTCCAGCCCAAGGAGCTGCTGGCCATTGCGGGGGTGCTGCGCTGCGCCCGCACGCTGAAAAGCTACTGCGATGAAGCCGAAAAGGCCACGGTGCTGGACCCGCTGTTCCGGAGCCTGACGGCCAACAAATATCTGGAGGATAAAATCAGTGGCGCCATCCTGTCCGAGGACGAAATTGCCGACAGCGCCAGCCCGGAACTGGCGGATATCCGCCGGCATATGCGGATCCAGGCGGGGAAGATCCGGGACGGCCTGCAGAAGATCATCTCATCTCCGGCCTATTCCAAATTCCTGCGGGAGCCGATCATCACCATCCGGCAGGGCCGGTATGTGGTGCCGGTGAAAAGCGAGTGCAAAAACGATGTGCCCGGCATGGTCCACGATGTGTCCGCCACCGGCTCGACCTATTTTGTGGAGCCGATGTCGGCGGTCAACGCCAACAATGCCCTGCGGGAGCTGGAGCTGAAGGAAAAGAAGGAAATCGAGCGGATTCTGGCGGAGCTGTCCGCCGAGGCGGCGGCTTACCGGGAGAACATCGATCTGGACGTGACGCTGCTGGTGCGGCTGGATGTGATTTTTGCCAAGGCGCGTCTGGCCTACCGGATGCGGGCCTGGGCGCCGCTGATGAACGACGAAGGCAAAATCGAGCTGCAAAACGCCCGGCATCCGCTGATTGATCCCCAGAAGGTGGTGCCCATTTCCCTGCATTTGGGACGGGACTTCGACACCATGATCATCACCGGCCCCAACACCGGCGGCAAAACGGTGACGCTGAAAACCATCGGCCTGCTGACGCTGATGGCCGAGTGTGGCCTTCACGTTCCGGCGGGGGACGGCAGCTGCCTGTCCACCTTTGACGCCATCCTGGCGGATATCGGCGACGAGCAGTCCATTGCCCAGAGCCTTTCCACCTTCTCCAGCCATATGCGGACCATTGTGGACGTGGTGGCGGAGTGCGACAGCCGGACGCTGGTGCTGTTCGACGAGCTGGGCGCCGGTACGGACCCGGCGGAGGGCGCTGCACTGGCGGTGGCCCTGATCGAATACTGCCGGAAAATGGGCAGCCGGGTGGCGGCGACCACCCACTATGCGGAGTTGAAGCTCTACGCCATGCGGACGCCGGGGGTCATCAACGCCTCCTGCGAATTCAACGTGGAAACGCTGAAGCCCACCTATAAGCTGCTCATCGGCATTCCCGGAAAATCCAACGCCTTCGCCATTTCCAGAAAGCTTGGCCTGCCGGAGGGCATCCTGAAGGAAGCGTCCGACCTGGTGGGCAAGAGCGACAAGGACTTTGAAGACGTGCTGACCCAGCTGGAGCAGCAGCGCCAGCAGATGGAGCAGGCCCGCCGGGAGGCGGAGCGGCTCCGGCAGGAAACGGAGAAAATCAAGCAGCAGAGCGAGGCTTACCAGCAGCAGTTCCAGCAGGAAAAGGAAAAGGCCATGGAGCAGGCCCGCCGGGAGGCCCGGCAGATTATCGACGACGCCCGCCGGGCGGCCAACAGCGCGTCGGAGGAGCTGAAGGCCCTTCGCAAGCAGCTGCAGGAGGGGGCGGATACCAGCGGCCTGAATCAGCGCCAGTCCGAGCTGCGGCGGAGCCTGAACGAAGCGGAGTCCAAGCTCCACGCCGGTCAGCCGGAGAAGAAGCGGGAAAAGCCCAGCCGCCCCGTCATGGTGGGCGACACCGTGGAGCTGCTGAAGCTGGGCACCAAGGCCAGCGTGCTGGCCGTCAACAAGGACGGCTCCTATCAGCTGCAGGCGGGCATCATGAAGCTGACGGCCAAGCCGGAGGAGGTGTACCTGCTGGAGCACGAAAACGCCTATCAGCCCAAAATCCGTCCGGCCCACTCCGGCCGGGAGATGAAAATGAGCGCCATGTCCTCGGAAATCGATCTGCGGGGCATGGATGCGGTGGAGGCCGTCTGCGTGCTGGACCGGTATCTGGACGAGGCCATGCGCTCCAACCTGAAATCCGTGCGGATCATTCACGGCAAGGGCACGGGCACCCTCCGGGCCGCCGTGCAGCAGGATCTGCGGAAGAACAAGTTCGTCAAGTCCTTCCGCCTGGGCGTTTACGGCGAAGGAGAAGACGGCGTGACCATTGCGGAATTCGGCTGAGACGGGGCTGCGGGCTTATTTTCCTGTGAAAATCCACAAAATTCAGTTGACTTTTTTTGTAGATTTGCTATCATAAAAAAGGTATGTTTCGCAGCGCGGCTGCCAGGGGAATTAAAGGAGTGTAATTCATTATGTACATGAAAGAAATCACCGTTCACTGTGAATCGGGACTGCATAACAAACAGGCAACCTATTTCGTGCAGAAGGCAAACGAGTTCGAAAGCAGCATCTGGCTGGAATCCGACAACCGGAAGATGAACGCGAAGAGCCTGCTGGGAATTATGTCGCTGTGCATCGACAACGGCTCCGAGGTAACCCTGTCTGCCGTCGGCTCTGACGAGAAGGCTGCGGTGGATGCGCTGGACGAGCTGCTCCAGCACGACGTTTTTTGATTTCAACCACGATGTGCCGCCTCAATGCAAGCCGGTTCGACTGCATTGGGGCGGTTGCTTTCAGGTGAGAGAGTATGACCTTTGACGAACTGAAGGAAAAAGCGCTGAGCCTGCCCTATGCCCCCGGCGTTTATATCATGCGGGACAAAACCGACAAGGTGATCTATGTGGGCAAGGCGAAAAAACTGAAAAACCGGGTCAGCCAGTACTTTCAGGACACGGCCTCCCACACACCGAAAACCAGAATGATGGTCAGCAAGATCGACCATTTTGACGTAATTGTGGCGGCATCGGAATTCGAGGCGCTGGTGCTGGAATGCTCCCTGATCAAGCGCTACATGCCCAAATACAACATCCTGCTCAAGGACGGCAAGGGTTATCCCTACCTGCGGCTGAACCGGAAGGACATTTATCCCCGGATTACCATGGTCAGCAAAATTGCCGACGACGGCGCCGATTATTTCGGCCCCTACGGCGCCCGATCCGTGACCCAGGACGTGATGGAGGCCATCCGCCTGACGCTGAAGCTGCCGGGGTGCAAAAAGGAATTTCCCCGGGACGTGGGCAAGGGACGGCCCTGCCTGAATTATCACATGAACCAGTGCGCCGGCTGGTGCCAGCCGGACCGGAGCTGCGCCGAATACCGGCTGCGGATGGAGCAGGCCCGGCAGCTGCTGCTGGGCAATTACAAGTCCGTGGCCGAGGATATCCGGACCCAGATGCTGGCGGCGGCCGACGGCCTGAATTTTGAGCTGGCCGCCAGTCTGCGGGACCGGCTCAATGCCGTGGAGGCGCTGAGCCAGAAGCAGCTGGTCACCGCCGGATCGCTGGCGGACACCGACGTCATCGGCTACGGCCAGACGGGGGGCAAGGCCTGCTTTGCGGTGCTTCATTTCAGCGGCGGCAATCTGCTGGATAAGGATTACGAGGTCTTTCCCGTCCCCGACGATCCGGAGGCGGCGGTGTCCAGCCTGATGAAGCAGTACTATCTGGCCCGGGGACTGGCACCGAAAATCGTGCTGCTGCCCTTTGTGCTGGAGGACGGCGACCTGTTTTCCCAGCTTCTGGAGCAGCAGTACGGCCGCAGGCCCCATCTGCGGGTGCCCCAGCGGGGGGACAATGTGCGTCTGGTGGAGCTGGCCAACAAAAACGCCTTCGAGGAGGCCCAGCGGGTCACCAGCCGGGAGGAGCAGGTCAGCGGCACGCTGGCGCTGCTGGGGAAAATGCTGGGCATGGACCCGCCCCGACGGATCGAATCGTTTGATATTTCCAACATTTCCGGCACGGATATTGTGGCGAGTATGGTGGTTTTTGAGGACGGAAAGCCGAAAAAAAGCGACTATAAGCGCTTCAAAGTGGAGGGGCTGACCGATCAGGACGACTACGCGTCCATGCACCAGGTGGTTTCCCGCCGGTTTGTCCATTATCAGGCAGGGGACAAGGGCTTTGACGAAAAGCCGGACCTGCTGCTGATCGACGGCGGCGTAACCCACGCCAACGTGGCGGTGCAGGCGCTGACGGAGCTGGGGCTGACCATGCCGGTGTTCGGCATGGTCAAGGACGACCGCCACCGGACCCGCGCCCTGATCACACCTCAGGGGCAGGAAATCGGCATCAGCCAGAATCAGGCCATTTTCTCCCTGATCGGCCAGATTCAGGAGGAAACCCACCGGTTTGCCATTACCTATCACCGGCAGCTGCGGAGCCGCCGCCTGCGCTACTCCGAGCTGGACGGGATTCCGGGCATCGGGCCGAAGCGCAAGCAGGAGCTGCTGAAAACCTTCAAATCCCTGACCGCCATCGGCGAGGCGGCGCTGCCCGAGCTGGAGCGCCTGCTGCCTCGGGATGCGGCCATGGCGGTATACCGGCATTTTCACGAGAAGCCTGCCGAACCGGCAGACAGCCAAGCAGACTGAAACAAAAGGAGTGACTCAAATGCGCGTCATATCCGGGACCGCCCGGGGCACCACGCTCAAGACCCCCGACGGCATGACCACCCGCCCGACCACCGACCGGGTCAAGGAGGCCCTGTTCAGCATTTTGCAGTTCGATCTTCCGGGCCGCCGGGTGCTGGACCTGTTCGGCGGCACGGGACAGCTGGCCATCGAGGCCCTCAGCCGGGGCGCAAAAAGCGCCGTGCTGGTGGACGCCGGCGACGCCGCCTGCCGTCTGATCCGGGAAAATCTCCGGCGCACCCATTTCGAGCAGGCGGCCCGGGTGGTCCGGGCGGACTACCTGACCTATCTCGGCAGCTGCCGGGAGCGGTTTGACCTGATCTTTCTCGATCCGCCCTATGCGGAAGTTTTTCTGGAAACGGCGCTAAAACGGATTGTGGAAATTGACATTTTGCAATCCGGTGGTATAATAGCAACAGAGCGTCCGCTTGGCAAGGAGCTGCCGGTGCAGCTGCCGGGCCTGATCCGCTCCAAAGATTATCGCTACGGGAAAACCGTGCTGACCTTTTACCGTAAAGAGGAGGTGCAGCCGCAGCCATGAAAGTTGCGATCTATCCGGGCAGCTTTGACCCGGTGACCAGCGGCCATCTGAATATCATTCGCCGGGCGGCCCATATTTTCGACAAGCTGATCGTGTGTGTCATGGTCAATTCCGGCAAGCATCCCATGTTCACCCGGGACGAACGGGTGGAGCTGATCCGCCGGGTCACGGCGGACCTGCCCAACGTGGAGGTGGACAGCTCCACGGAGCTGCTGGCCGACTACGCCCGGCGGAAGGGCAGCTGCGTCATTGTCAAGGGCCTGCGCGCCGGGTCCGACTTTGAAAACGAATTTCAGATGGCGCTGATCAATCATAAAATCAATTCGAATCTGGACACCATGTTCCTGACGGCGGAGCATCAGTATATGTACCTCAGCTCCAGCACCGTCAAGGAGCTGGGCAGCTATGACGTGGACCTGTCCGATTTCCTGCCGTCCCAGATTATTCCGGATTTCAAAGAACGCATTGGCCAAATTCATAAAGGGGGAACCACCAAATGAACGAAAAACACATTGAGGATATGATCAACAACCTGTACGACATGGTGCAGGATGCCCGGGCACTGCCGCTGGGTGCCGACAAGTGCATTCTGGAGCGGGACAAGGTGCTCGATATGCTCGACGAAATCATCGCCCAGCTGCCGGCGGAGCTGAAGCAGTCTCAGACCATTGTGGAGTCCCGCAATGAGCTGATCGGTCAGGCCCGGCGGGAGGCGGAAAGCGTCATCCGCGACGCCCAGGAGAAGGCCAAGCAGCTTGTTTCCGAAGAGGCCATTTATGAGGAGGCCAAGAAGCAGTGTAAAGAGCTGGTGGCCCAGACCCAGGAGCGGATCGCCCAGCTGCGGAAGGTTAGCAACGACTATATGGACGATGCTCTGCGCCGCACCGAGGAAGCCGTCGCCAAGTCCCTGAGCGACGTGCAGGACACCCGCGCCAAGTTCCGCGCGCTGGTGGAAAGCCAGGACAAGCAGGCGGCCGAGCAGAACTGACGGCCTGCCGCGGGGCAGACGGCTGTGCGCCCGAAACTGAGCGGAAGGCGCCGCAGGCCGCCCAACATCATCATGAAACAGCTCAGATTTTACGGAATTTGAGCTGTTTTTTCATTATCTGAGGAGGCGTTCTTATGGAATATATGGATCGATATCGTTTCTGGCTGAATGCGGGTCTGCCGGAGGCGGTGCAGCAGGAGCTGCGCGGCATCGCGGACAACGAGGAAGAGCTGAAAAGCCGCTTCGGCAGCGAGCTGCAATTCGGCACCGCCGGAATGCGGGGCATTATGGGCGCGGGCAGCAACCGACTCAACCGGTATACCGTCCGGCGGGCGGCCCAGGGCATGGCGGCCTGGCTGGCCGGCACCGATCTGCCGAAAAAGGCGGCCATCGGCTACGATTCCCGGCACAATTCTCAGCTTTTCGCGGAGGTCTGCGCGGTGGCCTTTGCCGAACGCGGCATCCATACCTATCTGTATGACCGTCTGGCGCCGACCCCCATGCTGTCCTTTGCGGTGCGGGAGCTTGGCTGCGGCTGCGGCATTGTCATTTCCGCCAGCCATAACGCCGGCGCCTACAACGGCGTCAAGTGCTACGGCCCCGACGGCTGTCAGATGACGGACGAGCCTGCGGCGGTGGTGACGAAGGAAATCAGCGAAATTCCCTATTTTGTGCCGGAAACCAAGAGCTTTGACGCCTATCTTCAGGAAAACGCCATTTCCTATATCGGCCAGGAGGTCTGGGAGAAGTACTACCGGACCGTGCTGGGGGAATCCGTGGATTCCGACGTGATCCGGCAGACCGGGCTGAATCTGGTCTATACCCCCCTGTGCGGCACCGGCAACGAGCCGGTGCGGGAGGTGCTGGGCCGTCTGGGTGTGCAGATCACCGTGGTGGGCTGCCAGGAAAAGCCCGACGGCGATTTCAAGACCTGCGAATATCCCAATCCCGAAACCGATGCGGCGCTGAACGAAAGCTACAAGGTGGCGCGGACCGTCCCCTGCGACGTGATTCTGGGCACCGATCCGGATGCGGACCGGGTGGCCATTGCGGTGCCGGAGGGAGACGGCTTCCGGAAGCTTTCCGGCAACGAGCTGGGCTGTATGCTGCTGGACTACATCCTGCGGTCCGAGAAGGCCAAGGGTACCCTGCCGGAAGGCGCCGAGGTGGTGCGGAGCATCGTATCCTCGCCGCTGGCGGACCGGATTGCCGCCCACTACGGTGTGACCATGAAGACCGTTCTGACGGGCTTCAAGTACATCGGCGGCGAGATCCTGAAGCTGGAGCAGACCGGCGACGAGAAGAAGTTCCGCTTCGGCTTTGAGGAAAGCTGCGGCTATCTGAAGGGCACCTATGCCCGGGACAAGGACGCTGTGGTGGCCTCCATGCTGGTGTGCGAGATGGCCGCCGCGCTGAAGCGGGAGGGCAAGACCATTCTGGATGCGCTGGACGAGCTTTACCGGACCTACGGCTATTATCTGGCCTATGTCCAGAGCATCGAGCTGACCGGCGCCGACGCCATGGAGAAGGCGGCCAAAATGATGGCGGATCTCCGGGCGGAGGTTCCCGCGTCCATCGGCGGCGCCAAGGTCACTGGCGTGCTGGACTACCAGAGCCGGGTGGCGCTGGATCTGACCACCGGTGAAAAGACGCCCATTGCGCTGCCCCGGTCCAATGTGCTGGAGCTGCTGCTGGGCGGCCAGGGCAGCGTGATTGCCCGTCCCTCCGGCACGGAGCCGAAGGTGAAATTCTACTATACCGCCGTGGGCGAGACCCGGCAGAGCGCCAAGGCGCTGCTGGACGCCATGGTGGCCCAGATGTCGAACTGAACAGGGCAGGGTGCGGTTTCAATCCGCACCCTGCTTATTTGCCGTTTACTTTTCCCGTTTCCCGTGGTATAATCAGAAAAAACAAAGGATAAAGGAGCGAATCTATGGAACCGACAACCAAAATTCCCCAGCTGTCCGAAATCCCCGTGGAGGACACCTGGGCCATCGAAGACCTGTACCCCAGCGACGCGGTCTGGGAGGAAGAGCTGAAAACGCTGGACGCCGATCAGGCCCGGCTTGCCGCCTTTGCCGGTCGTCTGGCGGAAAGCGCCGAGACGCTGTATGACTATCTGGACCTGACGGAGCAGACCGAGGTCAAGCTGTCCCGGCTGGGCAACTATTGCAGCCGCCGGGCGGATGTGGACACCCGGGACGCCGTGTATCAGGCCATGACCGGCCGGTTTATGTCCGTGATGGTGTCTCTCGGCGCGGCCACCAGCTTTGAGACGCCGGAAATCATGGCGATTTCCGATGAAACGCTGGAGGGCTTCTATCGGGATTTCCCGAAGCTGACCCGCTATCGCCGTTATCTGAACGATCAGCGCCGCCGCCGGGAGCACGTCCTGTCTCCCGCCGAGGAGAAGCTGCTGGCCGCTGCCGGTGAAATGGCTCAGGCGCCGGACACTATTTTCGGTGCGTTCAATGACGCCGACCTGACCTTCCCGGACGCGGTGGACGCCGAAGGCAACAAGCATCCCCTGAATCACAGCACCTTTGTGCCCTGCGAGACCAGCGCCGACCGGGTGCTCCGCAAGAGTGCCTATGAGACGCTGTATCACACCATGGCGGGCTTCAAGAGCACCTCGGCGGCCATTCTCAACGCCCAGGTCAAGCAGCTGAAGTTCTTCTCCGACGCCCGGAAGTACCCTACCAGTCTGGAGGCATCGCTGGACCGGACCAATGTGCCCACCTCCGTCTATTACAACCTGATTGAAGCGGTTCATCAGAACATGGACAAAATGCACCGCTATGTCCGCCTGCGGAAAAAGCTGCTGGGCGTGGACGAGCTGCATTTCTACGACGTGTATACGCCGCTGGTGTCCGACGTGAGCAAGCACATTCCCTTTGCGGAAGCGAAGAAAACCGTTTACGACGCGCTGGCCCCTATGGGCGACGCCTACCGGAAGATTCTGCAGGAGGGCTTTGACCACCGCTGGATCGACGTATACAACAACGTGGGCAAGCGGTCCGGCGCATACTCCGCCGGTGCGGCGGTGCATCCCTATGTGCTGCTGAACTATACCGGCACGCTGGACGATGAGTTTACGCTGGCCCATGAAATGGGCCACGCCATCCACTCCTACCATTCCAACAAGTACCAGAACCCCATCGACGCGGACTATGTGATTTTCGTGGCCGAGGTGGCCTCCACCTGCAACGAAGCGCTGCTGATGGAGCACCTGCTGGGGAAGACCACGGACAAAAAGGAACGGGCGTACCTCATCAACCACTTCCTGGAGCAGTTCAAGTCCACCCTGTACCGCCAGACCATGTTTGCCGAGTTTGAGCTGAACATCGGCAAGATGGTGGGCGAGGGCAAGACGCTGACGGCCGACGTGCTGTGCGCCGAGTACAAGCGGCTCAACGAGCTGTATTTCGGACCGGACATGGTGGTAGGCGACGAAATCGCCATGGAATGGGCCAGAATTCCCCATTTCTTCTACAATTACTATGTGTTCCAGTATGCCACTGGCTACTCCGCCGCCATTGCGCTGTCCCGCCGCATTCTGCGGGAGGGCGAGTCCGCGGTGAAGGACTACGTCGGCTTCCTGTCTGGCGGCTGCTCCAGAAGCCCCATCGATCTGCTCAAGGGTGCCGGTGTAGATATGACCACGCCCGAGCCTGTGAATCAGGCGCTGGCGCTGTTCGGCGAGCTGCTGGACGAAATGGAAGCCCTGACGGACGACCTGAAATGAGCCGGATTTTCCTGCCGACGCTCCACACCTTCGCCATGAACAACATTTTCACCGGCTCCTGCGGCCTGTTCCGGTTCCGGGCAGAGCCGCATGTGGTGATGAAAACGCCGAAGGAAGTGGATTTTGACGCCAGCGACATCCATGCCGAGTACTGGCACGGCCTGTTCTGCTATGAAAAAAGCGACATGGAAGGGGAGCAGACCTTTCCCATGACGGAGGAGGGCCGCCAGGCCATGGAGGACTGGCTGGAAAGCCATATTTAAGACGCAGCGGCGCCGGAAAAACTTCCGGCGCCGCGCTGTTTTGGTAAAAATGAAATAGAAATTGGCAAAGAAAGCGCTTGATTTTGTTGAAATGATCCGGTATAATCAGGCAAGAAGTAACCGCTGCGGCGGGCGAAAGGATGAAGAGAAATGGATACCGGTCTTGTTTTTTTGCAGCTTTCTTCTCTGCATAAGGTATTTCCCGATGAAAACTACGTCAATTTGCAGGAGCTTTCCGGCACTGCCGCGCTGAAGGGGGAACGGGTTTCCTATCAGATTCTTTACACCAGCGGCAAAACCCGGGAATATCTGGCGGATATCTCCGCCCAGGCCGATCCCCGGCTGAAGTTGGAGCTGCGGAGCGTGGGCTTTGTGCCGTCGCTGCTGCCGGCCCGCAAGGACGAGAAGGACGAATTCTATCTGCGGACCGCGCCGGGCCTGTATCCGGACGTTCTCTGGCCGATGGACGGGGAAAAAAAGAAGATCAACCTCTGGACCTGCCACAGCCTGTATGTGACGGTGACGGTTCCGGAGGATATGGAGCCGGGAGAGTATCCGGTGCGTGTTTCTTTCGCTCTGCCGGAGGAGACAGTGACGAAAACCTTTACTGTCCGGGTGCTGGACGCCGTGCTGCCGCCCCAGGAGCTGAGCTATACCCAGTGGTTCCACGCCGACTGCATTGCCAGCTATTATCATCTGCCGGTGTTTTCCGAGGAGCACTGGGCCATGATCGAGAAGTTCGTGGCCATGGCGGCCCATACCGGTATCAATCTGATTCTGACGCCGCTGTTCACGCTGCCGCTGGATACGGAGGTCGGCCGGGAGCGGCCCACGGTTCAGCTGGTGGACGTCCGGCAGCTGGCGGACGGGTCTTACCGCTTCGGCTTTGAGAAGCTGGGCCGGTGGATTGCTATGTGCCGCCGGTGCGGTATTCACCGCTTTGAAATGTCCCACCTGTTTTCCCAGTGGGGCACCGGCTGCACGCCGAAAATCGAGGCGGAGACGGAGGAAGGCCAAAAGAGAATCTTCGGCTGGCACACCCGGGGCAATTCCCCGGAATACCGGGCGTTTCTGAAGGCACTGCTGCCGGAGCTGACGGCCTTCCTGAAGGCGGAAAACGCCTATGACGACACCTTCTTCCATGTGTCCGACGAACCGAATTTCCAGCGGGACTACGAGGCCTATAAAACCCAGCGGGAGATGCTGGAAGGCCTGATTCCGGCGGAAAAGCTGATGGATGCCATATCGCACCACGAATTCTGCGACTGCGGGCTGGTGAAGCGGCCGGTTTCCATTATCTGCGCTGTGGAGGACTTCTTTGCCCATGGCTATCGGGATATCTGGGCCTACTACTGCTGTGGCCCCTGCGACCGGGGTTACACCAACCGTCTAATGGCCATGCCCTCCGGCCGGAACCGGATCATCGGTTTCCAGCTCTACCGCTACGATATTCACGGCTTTCTGCACTGGGGCTATAATTTCTACTATTCCGGCCTGTCCCGGCGGATGATCGACCCGTTCCGGGAGACCGACGCCGACGAGAGTTTCCAGTCCGGCGACGCCTACTCGGTGTATCCGGCGCCGGAAGGCCCCATTGAGTCCCTTCGCAGCGTGGTGTTCTACGAGGGGCTGCAGGACTTGCGGGCCTGTCAGCTTCTGGAGCGGTACATCGGACGGGACGCGGTGATTGCCATTCTGGAGGAATCCGGCCCCATCCGGTTCAACGAATTCCCCCGCACGGATGCCGGCGTGCTGGCCATCCGGGAGCGGATCAACCGGAAGCTGGCCGAAGTGCTGGCCTGAATTTCAAAATTTTTGCCGTCAAAGCCCCGGGAATCTTGACACATCCCGGGGCTTGTGGTAAAATATCTACGTATCTGATTGGAAACGAGGCGGATCGTATGAAAAACCATGACGAGGTTACGCGCAATGCCGTTGCCTATTATGACAGCATTTCCGTCAAGCCCTATGTGCATCCATTCCTGAAACCCGGGGAGACGGAGCGTGGGCTGCCGGAGATTGAGAGTATCCTTTCCCTGAACCGGGACATGGATCCCTATGTCCGTAAGGCCTGCTGCGGCCGGACGAAGCTGCTGAACCGCGACGAATTTGTCCCGCTGTCGTTCCTGCATTTTTCCGATGTACACGGCGTTCTGGATCTGTGGAACCGGATCACGGAATTCCTGAACCACTATGATGACTGCCTGTCCTTTGCCCTCCACACGGGTGATTACTGCGGCGACAGTCAGGATCAGTTTGTGGACTTCTACGCCGAGGGCATTCCAGCCAAGCTGCCTGTTCTCAACTGCGTCGGCAATCACGACACGGTCGCCGGTCCCAACTGGGAGAAGCAGTCCAAGCGCTCCACTTGGGAAAAGCTGTTCTGCCATACGGAAAACTGGGATGCAACATTTCTGGACTGTGACTGGTCCATGACCTATTACCGGGATTTTCCGGCGTCCAATGTCCGGCTGATTGTGCTGGATCTTTATTACGATCTCGAAAAGCAGGTGACCTGGCTGGAGCAGGTACTGGAGGAGGCCGGAGCCAAGGGACTGCACGTCATCACCGCCATGCATCAGCCCTCCGGACCCATCGTCCAGAAGGTGGATACCACATTCCAGACGCTGACGGCCTTTCAGGAGGGGGAGGAAGTGCCCTTTGATGCCGTCATTGGCCGTTTTATCCAAAGCGGCGGCTATTATATCTGCAATCTGGCAGGCCATTACCATTCCGACTGGTTCGGCTATACCGCAAACGGCGTGCTGAACATTGCCGTGGAGTGTGCGACGGACTGGTCAGGCTGGTGCGAAGGCTGCCGGACCCGGGGCACCCGGTGCTATGACTGCTTCAACGTGGTCGCGGTGGATACGGACCTTGGGCTGCTGAAGCTGGTCCGCATCGGTGACAATGCCGACCACTATCTCAGAACCAAGCGGGTTCTGTGCTACGATTATCAAAACCGGACCGTTGTGTACAACGGCTGAGATACTTTTATTCTGACAAAGACAGTGCGGAAACCAAGCAGCGGAGTATGCCTTAGCGAGAGGGGACGGTGAAAGCCCTCGCAGATCTCTGCTGCGGGCCATTTCCAAGTCGCCCGGGAGGACCGGGACGGGGGCTCCCGTTACAGAGCGTCTAAGTGGCCGGATTTTCGGCAAATTAGGGTGGTACCGCGATTGACCTCGCCCCTAACACAGGGGCGAGGTGTTTCTTTTTCAAGCTATATCAAACGGAGGTAATTCCAATGAGTCAAAAACCATACGGCGTCAACGAACTGCGGGAGATGTTCCTGTCCTTCTTCGAGAGCAAGGGCCATCTGCGTCTGCCCAGCTTTTCGTTGATTCCCCAGAACGATCCGTCCCTGCTGCTGATTAACTCCGGTATGGCGCCGATGAAGCCCTACTTCAAGGGGGAAGTGGTGCCGCCCCGCCGCCGTGTCTGCACCTGTCAGAAGTGCATCCGCACCGGTGACATCGAGAACATCGGCAAAACCGCCCGTCATGGCACCTATTTTGAGATGCTGGGCAACTTCTCCTTCGGCGACTATTTCAAGCACGAGGCCATTGCCTGGTGTTGGGAATTCCTGACCAAGGTGGTGGGGCTGGACGAAAACCGGCTATATCCCTCTATCTACGAGAAGGACGAGGAGGCCTTCGACATCTGGAACAAGGAAATCGGCATCCCTGCCGAGCGGATTTTCCGGTTCGGCAAGGAGGACAACTTCTGGGAGCACGGCTCCGGTCCCTGCGGCCCCTGTTCCGAGGTGTACTATGACCGGGGCGAAAAGTACGGCTGCGGCAAGCCAGGCTGTACCGTCGGCTGCGACTGCGACCGGTACATGGAGGTCTGGAACAACGTCTTCTCCCAGTTCGACAACGACGGCAACGGCAACTATACCGAGCTGGTCCAGAAGAACATCGATACCGGCATGGGCCTGGAGCGTCTGGCTGTAGTGTGTCAGGACGTGGACAGCCTGTTCGACGTGGACACGGTGATGAACATCACCAATCACGTCACGAAGATCACCGGCGC
Organism: uncultured Eubacteriales bacterium; assembly: GCA_905205195.1. GTDB lineage: Bacteria > Bacillota > Clostridia > Oscillospirales > Oscillospiraceae > Faecousia. The sequence goes on along the minus strand of CAJLCS010000024.1, from coordinate 8,114 downwards.
TTCCTACGGCCAGAGCAATAAGACCGATGTGTCCCTGCGGGTCATTACGGACCACATCCGGGCCTCCACGTTCATGATTGCCGACGGCGTGCTGCCCAGCAACGAGGGCCGGGGCTACGTTCTGTGCCGTCTGCTGCGGCGTGCGGCCCGCCACGGCAAGCTGCTGGGGGTGAACGATCCCTTCCTGTATGATGTGGTGGAGACGGTCATCCATGAAAACGAATCTCACTACGGCTACCTGCGGGAGCGGGCGGCCTATATCACCAAGGTGGTGAAGGTGGAGGAAGAAAACTTCGCCCGGACCATCGACGGCGGCATGAAGATTTTTGCCGATATGCTGGCCGAGCACAAGGCCAAGGGGGAGACCATGTTCTCCGGCGCCGACGCCTTCAAGCTCTACGATACCTACGGCTTCCCCGTGGATCTGACGCTGGAAATGGTGGAGGACGAGGGTATGACGCTGGATCAGCCCGGCTTTGCCAAGCTGATGGAGGACCAGAAGCAGCGCGCCCGGGAGGCCCGGAAGGCGCTGGGCGATCTGGCATGGGCCGGTATTGATCTGGGCCTGGATCAGACGCCGACCACTTTCGTCGGCTATGACGAATTCAATACCGAAGCCAAGGTCCTGGCGGTCTGCGTGGGCGACGAGGTCTCCGGCACCATCGCCGGCGGCGAAAGCGGCATTATCGTGCTGGATAAGACGCCCTTCTATGCGGAAATGGGCGGCCAGGTAGCCGATCGGGGCGTGATTCTCATGGGCGACAGCCGCTTTGAGGTCATCGACGTCCAGAAGGACAAGGGCGGCAAGTACCTGCATCACGGCACCATGGTCCGCGGCTCGCTGAAGGTGGATGACGTGGTGTGCGCCTCCATCGACGTGGACCGGCGCAAGGCCATCATGCGTGCCCACTCCGCCACCCACCTGCTGCAGAAGGCGCTGCAGAGCGTGCTGGGCGACCATGTCCAGCAGGCAGGCTCTCTGGTGGAGCCGGATCGGCTGCGCTTCGACTTTACCCACTACTCCGCGCTGACGACGGAGGAGCTGATGAAGGTCAATGCCATTGTGCAGAACGCCATTCTGGACGGCTACGACATCGTCACCCGGGAAGTACCCATTGACGAGGCCAAAAAGCTGGGCGCCATGGCACTGTTCAGCGAAGAGTACGGCGATACGGTCCGGGTGGTCAACATGGGCGGCTTCTCCGTGGAGTTGTGCGGCGGTACTCACCTGGACAATACCGCCAAGGTCGGCCCCTTTGAGATCGTAAGCGAAGGCTCCGTGGCCTCCGGTGTCCGCCGGATTGAAGCCATCACCGGCAAGGAGTGCCTGAAGCGGATGGAGAAGAGCCAGGAGCGGCTGCTCCGGGCTAGCGCCATGCTGAAGGTCAAGCCCGCCGAGCTGGCGGACCGGATTCAGGGCCAGATCGAGGAGGTCAAGAACCTGAAGCACCGGATTGAGGCCTTCAAGGCCCGGGAATCCGCCGGTGAAGCGGACCGGTTCCTGTATGGCGCCCGGAAGGTCGGCAATTTCCATGTGATCACGGCCATGCTGCCCGAGGCCGACGCCAACAAGCTGCGTCAGATGGGCGATCTGCTGCGGGACAAGGCCAGCGATGTTATCGCGGTGCTGTCCACGGTCAACGACGGCAAGATTTCCTTCCTGGCCGTCTGCGGCAAGGAAGCCATCGCGGCAGGCATCAAGGCCGGCGATCTGGTGAAGCGGGTCTGCGCCGTGTGCGGCGGCAGCGGCGGCGGCAAGCCGGATTCCGCCATGGGCGGCGGCAAGGACGCCTTCAAGGTGGACGATGCGCTGGCACAGGTGGACGACTTCGTCATGTCGAAGCTGAATTGATGAAGAAGGGCGTCGCCGTCTGGCGGCGCCCTTTTGCGAAAGGCGGGAGTGCAGATGCGGGTACTGGTTTGGCTGACGTCCGGCTTTGCGGCGGCGTGCGCGCTGGGCGTATGCCTGGAGGAGACGCAGTGGCTCATTCCGGCGGCGGCCGTCTGCGCCTTTCTGGCGGTGGCCCTGGTGTGTCTGTCCCAGCGTTGGAAGCGGTTTCGTGTCCTGGCGGTACTGTTTCTCGGCATGACGCTGGGCGCGGGGTGGTTCTGCCTGTATGACGGTCTGTATCTCCGGGATGCCGCCGGGCTGGACGGGAAAACCGGCGAGGCGCAGATTGAAATTTCCGATTACAGCTGGCGCACCGCCTACGGCGGGGCGGCGGACGGCTATCTGCGTCAAAACGGCCGGACCTACCGGGTCCGGGTGTATCTGAAAGACGATGCCCAGCTGACGCCCGGGGACCGGATCGAGGGCACCTTCCGATTCCGCTATACCGGCGGCGGGGAGAAGGCGGCCACCTTCCACCGGGGCAGCGGGATTTTCCTGCTTTGCTATCAGCGGGGTGACACGGTTCTGACACCGGCGGAAACGCTGCCGTGGAAATACTACCCGGCTTACCTCCGTCTGCGGCTGAAGAGCCTGATCGGTCAGCTGTTTTCCCCGGAGGATGGGGCCTTTGCCAGGGCGCTTCTGCTGGGCGACACCACCGGGCTGGATTATGCCCGGGATACGGCGCTGAAAATCAGCGGTATTCGCCATATTGTGGCCGTTTCCGGCCTGCATGTGACCATTCTGCTCTCCGTGCTGACGGTACTCACCGGACGGCGGCGGGGCCTGATGGCAGCCCTCGGCCTTCCGTTGCTGGCGCTGTTTGCGCTGGTGGCCGGGATGACGCCGTCGGTGGTCCGGGCCTGCATCATGCAGGCACTGATGATTCTGGCCCCGGGGTTCCGGCGGGAATACGATCCGCCCACCGCGCTGGCTGCGGCAGCCCTGACCATGCTGGCGGTCAACCCGCTGGTCATCACCTCGGTCAGCTTTCTGCTGTCCGCCGGGTGCGTCGTCGGCATGACCGGCTTTTCCGGCCGGATCAGCGCCTGGGCGCTGGATCGGAAGCGGTTCGGCCGGTTCCGCGGAAAATCCCTGCCGGTGCGGCTGCTGCATCGGGCCGTCCAGAGCGTCAGCGTGACGCTGGGCGCTACGGCCGTTACCATGCCGCTGTCGGCGTACTCTTTCGGGACGGTCAGCCTGATCGGCATTCTGACCAATCTGCTGACCCTTTGGGCGGTGTCGCTGACGTTTTATGCCGTCTGCCTCAGCTGCCTGGTGGGCCTGTTCTGGACAGGCGGCGCAAAAGTGCTTGCGGCGATCGGAACCGCCGGAATCCGGTACATCGGCGGCGTGGCAAACCTGCTTTCCCGGTTCCCGGTGGCTACCGTCTATACCCGCAGTATCTTTATCGTAATCTGGATCGTGGGCACCTGTCTGGCCGTCGGCGTGTTTCTTCTGCTCAGGCGGAAAAAGCCGGTGCTTCTGGCAGGCGGCATTGCCGTGGGGCTATGCCTGGCCCTGCTGCTCTCCTGGGTGCAGCCCTTCCTCGGCCAGTGCCGGGTAACGGTGCTGAACGTGGGGCAGGGGCAGTGCATCCTGCTGCAAAGCGAGGGGAAGAGCTTCCTTGTGGACTGCGGCGGCAGCTATGAGGAGGATGCCGCCGACGCGGCGGCGGAAACGCTGCTCAGTCAGGGCATCGATCATCTGGACGGGCTGATTCTGACCCATTTCGACCGGGACCACGCCGACGGCGCCCCGCTGCTGCTGACCCGGATCCCGGCGGACTGCCTGTATGTTCCCGATCCGGCGGAGGGTGAAACGGCCCGGCAGCTTCTTGCGGCTGCGCCTGCAACGTCGGTGGACCGGGATACGGAGATTACCTTCGGCGGCAGCACCATCCGGCTATATGTGCCCGACAGTCAGGCGGACAGCAACGAAACCAGTTTATTTGTCTTGTTTCAGACGGAAAACTGTGCTATACTGATAACCGGTGACAACAATCAGGAGACGGAGCAGGCCCTGCTGCGGCGGGTGACGCTGCCCCGGCTGGACGTGCTGGTGGTGGGGCATCACGGCTCCGCCCGGGCTACCTCCGAGGCGCTTCTGACCGCCACCCGGCCCAATGCCGCCGTGATTTCCGTGGGAAAGGACAATGCCTACGGCCATCCGACGCAGGAGGTGCTGGACCGGCTGGAAGCGGCGGGGTGCCGGATTTATCGGACGGACCGGGACGGAACGGTGATTTTTAAGGGGTGAGACTTTGGCAAAACGAACGGAACCGGCGGATAACGGGCTGAAGCAGCTGAAGCTCGCCCTGAAAAACCGGCAGCCGGAGCGGCTGTACGTTTTTTACGGGGAGGAAATCTTCCTTCTTCATTATTATCTGGATCAGATGCACACCCGGCTGCTGGACGAGCTGACCGAGTCCTTCAATGCACACCGGCTGACGTCGGAGACGTTCACCGTCCGGGTTTTTGCCGACGCGGTGGAGAATCTGCCCATGATGGCGGAGCGGACCTTCGTCCAGGTGGACGATGTGGACCTGTTTAAGCTGTCGGAAGGCGACCGGGACAAGATGATCGACGTGCTGGGCGACATTCCAGACTACTGCACCGTGGTTCTGACCTATGAAACGGTGGCCTGGAAGCCGGATAAGCGCCAGAAAAAGCTGTGGGACGTGCTGGAAAAGAACGCAGCCATCGTCTGCTTTGAAAAGCAGAACCAGCGTGACCTGGTTGCGTGGATCACCCGGCATTTTGCGGCGGCGGGCAAGCGGATTTCCACGGACCTGTGCCTGTATCTGATCGATCTGACCGGCGGCACCATGACGGCGCTGAGCGGGGAAATCGACAAAATCTGCGCCTATTCGGGGGCGGAGGAAATCTGTAAATCCGACATCGACGCGGTGACGGAGCCGGTGCTGGACGCGGTGGTGTTCCAGATGACCGATTTTCTGGGCGCGGGGCGCTACGATCAGGCCCTGCAGAAGCTGCAGCAGCTGCTGAAAATGCAGCAGGAGCCGCTGGCCATTCTGGGCGCAGTGGGCGCTCACGTCCGCCGTCTCGGCGCGGCCCGGGTGCTGCTGGACAACGGGAAATCATCCGGAGATCTGATGAAGCTGTGCGGAATGCCGGATTATCCGGCCCGGAAGACCATGGATGCAGCTCGGCGCTTTTCGCCCCGGTTCTGCCGGCAAGCCACGGAGCTGGTGATGGAGACGGACAGCAAAATCAAAACGTCTTACGACGAGCCGGAGCGGCTGCTGGAGCTGCTGCTGCTGCGTCTGGCACAGGAGGCCCGGCATGATTAAGATTCGGGAAGCCATTGTGGTGGAGGGCCGGTACGACAAAAATACGCTGGCCCAGATTGTGGATGCCCCCATTCTGGAAACCTCCGGCTTCGGCATTATGAAGGACCGGCAGCAGCTGGCTCTGCTGCGCCGGGTGGCCGAGACCCGTGGGCTGATCGTGCTGACGGACTCCGACGGCGCCGGGTTTGTCATCCGCAATTATCTGAAAAGTGCCATTCCGGCCCAATATCTGAAGCAGGCCTATATTCCAGAGCTGTACGGGAAGGAAAAAAGAAAGACAGCCCCCGGCAAGGAAGGCAAGCTGGGGGTGGAAGGAATGCGGCCGCCGGTGATTCTGGAGGCGCTGCGGCGCTGCGGCGCGACCTTTGAGGAGCAGGAGGCGTCCTGTCCCGAGGGCAACATCACCAAGCAGGATCTGATGGCGCTGGGGCTGTCCGGCGGGCCGAACAGCAGCGAAAAACGGAAAAAGCTGCTTCAGCAGCTGGACTTTCCGACGCAGATGAGCAGCAACGCCATGCTGCAGGCGCTGAATCTGCTGCTGAGCAGGGAAGAACTGACCGAACTTGCGGCACGGCTGTGACCGCATGGGAGAGGCAACATGGTTGATATACAGGTTAAAGATTTAACGAAATTTTTTGTCATCGGCGAAAATCTTCTCGATGGCATTTCCTTTGAAATTCAGGAAGGGGAGCGGGTGGCCATTCTGGGCCGCAACGGCTGCGGCAAAACCACCCTTTTCAAAATTCTCACCGGGGAAATGGACTACGACAGCGGGGAAGTCTACGTCAATCCCAACAAAAAGCTGGGCCTGATTTCCCAGATTCCCCATTATCCCGCAGGCTACACCGTGGAGGACGTGCTGCGCTGCGCCTTTGCTCCGCTGATGAAGCTCCGCGCCCGGATGGAGGTGCTGGAGCAGGAAATGACCCGTTCCGCCGCCCCGGCGCTGCTGCGGGAATATGACAGCCTGACCAACCGGTTTCAGGCCGGCGGCGGCTACGAAATGGACGTGGAAACGGACAAAATCTGCAACGGCCTGGGCATTTCCGCAGAGCAGCGGCAGCAGGAATTTGACAGCCTGTCCGGCGGCGAGAAAACCCGGGTGAATCTGGCCCGGCTGCTGCTGGAAAAAACCGATATTCTGCTGCTGGACGAGCCGACCAACCACCTGGACCTGAACAGCGTGGAGTGGCTGGAAACCTACATCCGGGGCTTCAAGGGAACGGTGCTGGCCATTTCCCATGACCGGTATTTTCTCGATCAGGTGGCCCAGCGGGTCATTGAGATTTCCGACGGCCACGCGGAATTCTATTCCGGCAACTATTCCTTCTATATGGATGAAAAGCAGGCCCGGTTTGACCTTCAGCTCAAGCAGTACGAGCAGGAGCAGGCCAAGCTGAAGCAGCTGGGCTATACCGTGGAGCGGATGAAGGGCTGGGGCATCAACAACCGGACGCTGTACCGCCGGGCCATGTCCATCCAGCATCGGATGGACCGGATCGAAAAGACCAAGCGCCCCACCAAGGAGCGGACCATGAAGGCCAGCTTCGGGGAAAAGGGCTTTGAGGGCGACGTGGTGTTTACCATGAAGAATGTGTCCAAGTCCTTCGGTGACCGGACGCTGTTTTCCGACGTGAACCTCCGGGTGGAGGGGGGCGAACGGATTGCGATTCTGGGCGATAACGGCACTGGAAAGTCCACCTTTCTCAAATGCCTGCTGGGGGAGGAGGACTGCCAGGGCAAAATCCAGTTCGGCCCCACGGTGAAATGGGGCTATCTGCCCCAGATCATTCACTTTGACCACCCGGAGCGGAGCCTTTACGACACCATGCTCTACGAGAAGAACTGCACGCCCCAGGTGGCCCGGGACCGGCTGGGCCAGTTCCTCTTTCAGGGGGAAGATGTGTTCAAGCAGGTGGGCAATCTCTCCGGCGGTGAGCAGTCCCGGTTGCGGCTGTGTATGCTCATGGACGAGAAAATCAATCTGCTGATTCTCGACGAGCCGACCAACCATCTGGACATTGCGTCCCGGGAGTGGGTGGAGGCCGCCATTGAGGAATTTGACGGTGCGCTGCTTTTCGTGTCCCACGACCGGTATTTTATCGAGAAATTTGCCGAGCGGATCTGGCTGCTGGAAAACGGCACCATCCGGGATTTCCCCTGCGGCTACACCAAGTACCGGTCCATTCTGGAGCATGAAGCCATGAACCGGACGGCGCCTGCCGCCGAGCCGAAAATCAAAAAGGAGCGGCCCCGCACCGGCACCCGGGACGGCGAAAAGCTGGTCCGGCGTCTGGAACGGGACATCGAAAAACAGGAGGCCCTGCTGGCGGACCTGAACGGAAAGCTGGAGCAGGCCAGTGCCGACTATCTGGAGCTGACCCGCCTGCTGGAGGAAAAGCAGCGGCAGGAGGACCTGCTGAACGATCTGATGGAGCAGTGGGAGCAGGCCCAGGAAAATCTGAATGAGGAATAATACCAAAGGAGTTGTGATTGTATGAGTTCTTGCAGCGGAAACTGTTCTTCCTGCGGCAGCGCGGACTGCGGCGATCGGAAGGCACAGAATCTCAAAGCGGCGCTGAATCCGAAATCCAGCGTGAAAAAGGTCATTGCCGTGGTGTCCGGCAAAGGCGGCGTGGGCAAAAGCACCATCACCGCCATGATGGCGGTGGCCGTGGCCCGGACCGGCAAGCGGGTGGGCGTGCTGGATGCGGACATTACCGGCCCCTCCGCGCCCACGGCCTTCGGCCTGACCGAATGTCAGGGCGCTACCGAGGAGGGCCTGTACCCGGCGCTGACCCGGGGCGGCATTCAGGTCATGTCCATCAACCTGCTGCTGGATAACGCCACCGATCCGGTGGTGTGGCGCGGCCCGGTGATCGCCGGGGCGGTGAAGCAGTTCTGGACCGA
>CAJLCS010000023.1 GCA_905205195.1 uncultured Eubacteriales bacterium | reverse complement strand
TTATCTAAGACGCTCTAATAACACCAATGACAACCAGTACACCTTCTGGCTGGACGCCATCCAGAAGGTGTACTGGTTGTCATTGGTCTTATCGAAGAAGCTCGAATAGGCAACCCGGATCACGACGGTATACTCACCGTAATCCATGCCGCTAACCTTCATCACCGGGATCTGGTAGAGGGCATCGGAAGCATTTTCATCGACGACCCAAACCGTTTTACCGTTTTCGGTCACCTGCTTATAACCATAATAGTTATTGACCATCAGGCTCTTGAACGCATCGCCCTTGGCCTCGGCTCCCTTGTAGACATCAACAAAGATCGCGCCGGAGTTGTTATCCGTCAGGGAGATGATGTCGAAGCCGGTGCCCTTGAAGGTGAAGGAAGCGGTGGGCCAAGAGTAGGTATCCTGCCAGTCAGTCACCATATTGGCGGCGACGGTAACTTTCTGGGCGCTGCCCATGGAGAACTGGTTGGAATCCTTGTAGGCTTTGTCATAGCCGTAGACGTTGTTGTTCTTACCGCCAAGCTCTTCAAGGGCCTGGCTTACGGATTTCACATTGCCCTTCGTCTCCGTCTCCCAACCGACATTCTTGCCATTAATGCTACCGGACTCAAACTTAACGAAGCTGTCCTCGTAGTAGACGGTGGATGCGGGAATGATCCTGACATTAAAGGTGGCATAGTCTGCCTTGCCAGTCGTCGGATTTGTGCCGACGTACCGCACAACAATGGTTTCTTCACCCTTCATGATTTTCGTCAGCTTATAATCAATGATGAAATCACTATTGGTGGTAATCGTGGCGTATGCGCTATCCTTGACTTCAACGCGCTCAATATTGGCAGTAGACAAAGACGCACTCACATCCACCGGCCGGATCTTAAGGGGCAGGCCAAAATCAACCACAAATGTCTTATCTGCATCAAACACATAATACAGATACACATTCTTCAGATCGTCGCTGTGCGTCACATTTACACAGTTGAATTTGCTGTAGCGATACTGTGCAGAAATGGACGGCATCGTTTTCAAATCACCGGAAACCTGAATTGTCTGATTAAAGTCATTTACAACCGTGCCGTGATCCAGGTCGCTATTCCAAGTAGCAGAGTCCGAACCGATGTTGGGATCAAACGTCAGTCTATCGGAATACTTGCTGTTTACGTTAATGATGTAGCTGTGGAAAACATCGTTGGTGGCCTGGTTCACATAATACACATGCAGAGAATCTTTCTTTTCAATAGCACGGATGTAGTAGGTAATCAGCGCACCGTGCTCGTTGTAGATTTCCACACCGCGGATGTAGGGATCACCGCCGATTTTGCAGCCGGAATAGACGGAGCTGCTGCCGGAAATGGAGGTATAATCATTCAGGCCACTGTTCGTCTTGGTTTTCTCGTCGATGGCCCAGACGATCTGCTCTTCGCCATTATAGCTGTATTCCGTCGTGGATGTCAGTTTATCATCGGCATTATTTTCCGTCATGGTAACAGTAACCATGTAAATCTCATAGTCACTGGTATTAATGCCGCGGAAGTTGTTCAGCTGACGATAATAATTACTGTTACTATCCCGTTTAACGGATCCGCTACCATCATTCGGTGTGCAGTGGAAAACGAAAGTCTTACCGTCCTGCGGGAATGTCGACGGATTGCGGGTACCGTTTTCGTACTTCACAGCAAAGTCAAGGATGACGTACTGTCCGTTATTCACCTGCTTCGAATAGCCATCATCCGTTCTTACATAGCCCCAGTCAGCCACATCGGTGGTCACTTCCTGCGTAATTTCCGAGCGCATCATATAGTAGACCGCAAGCTGCTCAGTACAAGTAGAGGAACTACCCGTGCTTCCAGCACCAGTTACCGTCGTCCGCCAATCTACGCCATCGGAAGATACGGCCCATTTGCCGTTATAGTAACGTACATAGTGGAATTCCGTTCCCGTGTTGGAGTAGTCCGTACCGGAAATCAGCTGCAAATTATCACTGGTATGAACTCGGCCGCTCCACAGGACAAGCTTTTTCTGAACTTTTCCGGTATACGCCTGAATCCAATAGGTGTTACTATTTTCATAGCGCAATACCTCTTCAGGAAGCACCTTCGACAGTGCAACACCCTTCTCGCCATAGGCATCATTGGCCGAAACATTAACATAATAGGGGCGTTTATTGTCTTGCCAACTACCACTAACAAAATTTCCTGTTGTCCGCCCGCCGTCATACTGTGTCAGGTCTACTTCAATATCACAGTTGGTAAACCACAACGTGATGGGCAGGGCCGGCACTTTGCTCAGGTCCTCGGCCTCGACGTTGATGGTGTACCGCACGTTACCAATGGTAGCATAGGTCGTGCCGACCTTGTTGCCAGTGAAGGTAACGGTGGTCTGCTTCACAGCAGGCGTGGTTGTGACAGTGTAGGCAGCACCATTTTTCGAACTAGTATTCAGTTCCCATTTTGAACCATTGGAATGAATGTAGTAGTAGCGGTAGTTGTAGTAGTTGTAGTAAAAGGCTGTACCATCGTAACGCCAGCTTGTACCATCTGTATTAGTTGACTGTGCAGTGCCAAGTCTGCCGCTCTGATAACGTAGATAGTAATTACCAGAACTAATATAGTGATTATTCCACGACTTTGTAATCGTCCACTTTGTTGCTTTATTTACGTCTGTTTCATTAGTAAGGCTGGTGCCATCTAAAGTCAAATAGTTGCCATCGCCGTCACTGATGTAATATTCCTGACCAGACGTGATGTTCGTAACCTTCGTGGCCGTCGTTTTTTCCGGCGTATTCTCCGCCTTAACGCTCACGCTAGCAGTCGCTTCGTCCTCGGTCTCGACTGCATCGGGATAATACGCATCTTTAATCGTATCTGTCGCCGTTCCGCCGACAGACACCGTGATGGTTCTCTGTTCCGGCGTGTCACTGCCGGACTGCGCCGCCAGGTACAGGCCCATTTCGGAGAAGTGGGGCACGGCGAAGGTGGCCTTGCCGTCCTTCACGGAAACGGGCAGAACCTCGGTTGCGCCGTCCGTGATGATGTAGGCGCCGACCCGGTCGGCCTTGTCCGCCCAGTCCGTGGGAACCGTCATGGTCACGGTGCCCTTGCCCGTGTGCCGTTCGCCATCCACATAGGGGGTCACATCATAGGAAACAACCTTCACGCCATCATCAAACTTTGCCTGGGGGTTCTCCGCCACGGACACATCCAGCGTCAGCGTCTGGCCAGGCTTCACGCTCACCGTGACGCTGGCACCCAGATCCGCGTTTGTCGCAGTCTGGTCCTCGGTCTTCTCGGGCGGCTCCACCGGGTCCGGACCGACAGGCTCCGTGGTGACTTGTTTGAAGAAGGTCTTGTTATAGGACACCGCTGCCAGCGTCTTGATGTGCGTTTCAACGTTGGACCAACGCACAGTTGCACTGGGCGTATCGCACCAGATGGCGTTCATGCAGCCGTATGTGGTCTGATAGTCGCCGTCCGTCACGTCGCACTTCTGATAAGCGCCCTGCATATTACTCTTGGACCATTCGGCACCGTACCAGCCGTTGCCCTCTGCGCCAAGCACATAATACCACTTATTATGGGTATTGATGATGTTGAAGCCCTTGGCAGCCAAGGTAGCCGCAGGCGCATACTTATTAGCGGTGGCATCCCAATAGCACACCACGATATCGGTGTCAAACTCCACATTCGTGGTGAGGTCCTGGTAGTAAATGCCATCGTTAAAGGCCATCGCGGTCAGACCATATTGCGTCTTAGCCATTTTGGCCAGGCTGTTCACGAAAGAGGCATAGGCCGTGTACTCAGTCGTGCTCATGCCGGAAAATCCGCACTCGTCCGCTGCGATATTGAAGTACTTGCTGGAAGCCTTCCCGGAGAAGTAATTCATATACTTTTCCACCAGGGCCTTCACGAAGGCAAGGCTAGCCGTATCCGTGGGGTTGATCGCCCAGTTCACGCTCGTGCCGCTCGTCGTCGGCGTAGAATAGGTAGGCTTCAGACCCAATTCCTTCATAGCGCGAATCACAACCTGCAGGTGGCCCGGCGCATCGAACATCGGGATGATGCCGATCTTCTTGCTCTTGGCATAGGCAATCAGCGTATCCATGTCAGACTGGGTCAGCTCATTATGCTCTCCGGCGTCATAAAACGCCTTGTTGCCCGCCTGAATGGCACTCGTCACCTTATTGCTGTCATACGCCGTGCCGTTGACCGTCAGGCTCATGTCATCCAGCAGGAACCGCAGGCCGTCGTTGCCGAAGGCCAGTTCCACATGGGTATAGTTGCTGTCGGCGGCATAGTCGATCACCTTTTTCAGATCATCAACACTGAAATACTTCCGCCCGCAATCAAGGTGGACAATCCGCAGGAAGTCGTCACTGCTCGCCGCAGCGGCCTGCTCGTCCTCCCCCACTGCAAAGACCGACGTCGGCACCATGCCCAGGACCATGACCAGAGCCAGCACCAGCGACAGTACTTTGTGCAGCGACCATCGTGTTTGCTTTTCTTTCATTTTCTACATCCCTTTCCCGTCACTTTTGTACGGCCGTCACCGACCGCGAACCCCGCCGGAGCAGAGTACATTGGTAAACTATGGGTCAGCATTCATTTTAGCGCAAATCCTGTCGTTTTGCAAGTGCTGTTGAAAAATATTTGGAAAATTTCAGCGGGTATTTCTGCCTTCAGCCGCCGCTCAGATAGCCCTGGGACCGCAGCAGCACCAGGAATTTCTCGCAGGCCGCCCGGGCCGTCTCCTCCGGGACGCCGTAATCGGCTTTGATTCGCTGAATCCTTTCGTTCTCATCCGCTATCTTAGAAAATACCTGCCATAGATAGGCGCCTGATTTCGTAATACCTTTTACATCCGGCACCTTTCCGCGGGCGGCGCCGGTGGCCACCAGCAGATTCTCGTCGCAGACCGTGGCCAGGACAACGCCCGGCAGCAGTGACTCCTTCATTCCCGATTTTCCTCCTTCCCGATGGTATCATGGGTCAGTTGGGCGGACGCCAGGTCCCCCCGGTTCGTCAGCTGCCAGAGCGGCACCGACCTCAGCAGACGCTCCGCCAGCGCCGCCGCCCGCCGGACCGGCTCCGCCGTGTCCCGGGTGAGCTGGAGCTGGCAGAAGATGCGGCCCGCCGCCTGCCGGGGCGAAAGCCGGGTGATCCGGTTTTCCGGCCCCTGCTCCAGCAGAATCACCCCGCCCAGCGGCGCGGAAATGGGCTGCCCCATGTGCTCCTTGCCCCGCCAGGGGGAGGGATGGACCAGAATGTCCCGGTCCCGGAACTCCAGAACCGGCTTGTCGCCGTTGATGATCTGGACCTCGTCGCCGTACAGGCGCTTCCACTGCATATACTGGGTGGTTTTTCCCGTGCCGCTGAAGGCCGTCAGAATCCACGCCCGCTCCCGCCACCGGTAGGCCACGCCGTGGAAAATCACCCGGTCAAACGCCAGCAGCGACTCCGATGCCCGGAGACTCAGCGCCATCTGCTCTTCATAAGGGTCCGGCTGCACCGTCTCCGGCACCGCTGCGGCGGGGGGCCGGTCCGTCCGGAAGGGGGCGAATTCCGGCCCGTAGTCCGGGTAATGCAGCGTCAGCTCCAGCGGAACGCCCGCCAGACATACCGTCATGTTCATGATCACGCAAACGGCGGCGGGGAAACACAACATTTCCCCGCCGCTTCTCCTTTTTAACTGATATTCAGAATTTTCCCCGTTTTGTCCACGATGACCGTCCGGCCGTCGGGCAGCGTCACGGAATACAGATCTTCTCCGATCCGGTCCAGGCCGCCGCCGCCGGACCCCGGGATAGTAATATCATTGGCCTTCAGCACATCCTGAAGATCAATATTCAGTAAATCGTCCATACGACACTCCTTTCTCAGCCCTTCAGGCCGTAGCGGCTGTAAACCAGCGTCCGGGACGTACCATAAACGGTGGTGCCGTCCGCCGTGATCCAGTAGGGCGTGACGGTAATTTCATCGCCGTAGGCCGCGCCCTGCAGGTCCGCGCTGCCGACCGCCAGCCGGGCATCCCGGTCCACGCCGTCGAACAGATAGCGGGCGCTGCTGCCGCCGTAGGTCCGACCCACCGTCTCCGCGGCCACCGGCTCACCGTTGACCAGGAAGCCGACCTGAAGGTCCGTTTTCCCGTCCACCGCTGTGAGCAGCGTCACGCCGCGGACCCGGAACAGGCCCCGCTGCATATATTTCACCTGCAAATAGCCGTCCGACACATATCTGGCATACAGCTCCATGCTTTCCTGCACCGCGGTCAGATCCGCCGGTGCCGTGCAGGCTTCATCGGTAAACCAGCCTGCAAACAGTTTGCCTTCCGCACCGGCGTAGGTGATCCGGTCCGTCAGATCGCCCGGCTCCGCCGTCAGGGTGTTCACCGTTTCTCCGTCGTGGATCGTCACGGTCAGCGCCGTATCCGGCGTTTCCAATTCCGTCGGCACCACCTGTTCGGTTTCCGCATCCTCCGCCAGCGTCAGGGACGGGGCCAGCGACAGCAGGGCCGTACCGGAGGCCGTGCCCACCGGCGTCAGAGCGGAAGTGTGGGCCGCATCCGAGACGGTAATCTTTTTGTAGTCCGGGCTGGTGCTGTCCTTGGGGCCTGCGCCCTGATATCCGGCGGTCCGGGTCACCGTACCCGTGACCTTCACGCCGTCCAGCGTGATCCAGTAGGGACAGAAGGTTGTGCCGCTTTCCCTGAAGGACGCGAACTGGGAAGCGGTGAGCGGATACACGCCCACATAGCCGGAATTCTCCGCGGGGGCACCGCTCAGATTATCCGTCATGTTGCCCTGAAGGTCCTGGACATACAGCTTGCCGTAAGGCTCGCTGCCCTTCGTGACGTTGACCACCCGGTAGGCGATGTTGGAGCCGTCGCCCTCTGCCATGTTGTCCGTGCCGTCGGCGGTGAAGCCCAGCTCCCGGTACAGTCCCCGGTCCACCGTCGTCAGCAGGTACAGCCGCACCACCGACACGTTGCCGGAGCCGTCGGGCACCGGCCGCCACACCCGGTAGGTCTTGGGCCGCAGGTAGGTCTCGGGCACTTCCCATATATAATAGGTATCCCCCGCCTGCGGCTGGAACGCCATGGGCGTGCCGCCGTGGAAGTCCGCCACGGTTTCGTGGTTCTCCCGGAACGTGCCGCCGTAGAGGTAGCCCGTCGAAACATGGGCCGTAATATCAAATGCGTCTTCCGTCACAGGCAGCGTCTCCGTCCGGACATTTTGCCCGTTCTGGACGTGTACCACCGTAAACGACTGCGTATAGGCAAACCACAGCTCCGCCGCCGGCTTGGTTGCCGTCAGCGTCACCGGTGCCGCCGGGTCGCGCTTCATGATATCCGGCGCCGCGCCGTCCACGAAGCCGTAGTAGGCGGCATTTTCAATTTCCCGGTGGGCCACGGTGTAAGTGCCGTAGGGCAGCCCGTTCTTGCCGTCTACCTCATAATAGGCAGGCTCCGCCAGCTGCTGGGCCTTATCCGGCGTTTCCACCTCCACACCGGCGGCGTTCACCGGCTTGCCCTGGGCATTGACCCGGTAGAAGTGCATCAGGATGGTACCGCCGCCTACCGTCACCTTCGGGACGGGGAAGTCCTTCTCGGTCTGTTCCTCCTGATAATTGCGGTAGGAGAAGATGGTTCTCTTGTTGGTCGGCACCGTATCGCCGGTCTCCAAGTTTTCGCCGGTCACCCGGATGCGGTACTTCATGATCGCCGGGCTGCCTTCATTGATGTTGCCCACGTCCCAGCTGATGGTTTTCGTGGTATCATCCCAGGCGGCCGTGCCCTGGCTGATGTAAATGTCCGCCTGCTTGGCGTTGTAGGCCGCCAGATCGCTGGTCACCGCAGGCGACACGCCGGTAAACTGCAGGCTGACCTCGTCGCTCATGGGGTCGGTCACCTTGCCGTTCGAGGCCGCAATGGCGATGCTGCCCGCGATGGCCTCAAAGGCGGAGGTCAACTTCCCCGCCACATTCTGCTCGCCGGAGGCGATGGTGAAATAGCCCTTCACCGCATCGGTGGCGCAGGCCTTCAGGACGTTTTCGCCGTTGGTACCAGCCTGCAGGGCCACGGAATACACGGTAGTCCCCGCCGCCTTGGCCTGATTGGCCTCCCAGATGGTGGCGACGCCGTTGTTGGTGTTTTGACGTTCCGTAACCGTCCCGTCCAGCGCATACACGCCATACGTTTGCCGCGTTACTGTAGAATGCTTGGAACACTTTACATCCACATAAGCATTATATTTAAGGTTAAAGTCATTACCTTCTCCAATATACGTGCTGTAATCCGGTGAAAATGTGCCAGGTGCTGAGATGCTTCCGCCAGACGGCCCATAATATTCACATCTGGTGCTTGACCATCTATGACAATCATTGTAGGTAGCCTCCGCCACAAACGGGTAACTGAACGTCGCTTCGCCGTCCGACATAATGACGATATTCTTCATCCTGCCGGTGGAAGCCGCCGACGACAGCAGCTCCTGGGCCTTATGGATACCGGCCTGCTGGTTGGTACCACCTTTCAAGTTCTCCTCTTCTTTGCTGATCTGGCCAATCGCGGTCTTCAGCTGCGCCGCCTCGTCGGCACCGTAAAACTTCGTGAAGCTTCTCACGTCTGTGCCGTAAACCACCAGCGCAATCCGGGTCGTACTGCCCGCCGTCAGCAGTTTGTCCACAAAGGCATAGGCCGCCGTCTTGGTGTCGGTCATCTTGTCGTCATCGTACATGCCGTTGGAATTATCGATAACCAGCACCACGTCCGACGTCGTTTTGAAATTCTTGCCCTCGATTTTCAGCGTGATTTCATGGTCGTTCTCCCCGGCGCCTTCATACTTGCCGGCGGACTTATCCAGCGCGATGGCGCCTTCCTCCGGCCACTGGGGCTGGGCAGACGTCTCCCCTTCCGCAAAAACCGGAAGGGCAAAGGCCGACAGTACCGTTAGCACTGCAAGAAACAGCGCCAGGATCCGTTTCATGTTCATGTTGTTTCCTCCTTCATCCCTGATCGGTTGATTTCGGCGGAGCAGACTGCCCGAACGTTCGCCCCGGGAATTCTCCCGCGTCCCGGCCGCTCCGCGCTGCCGCTGGGTGCTCCGCCATCAAAAGCGGATCACTTTTTCGGTACTTGCATTCTACTACACTTGCCGTTGATTTTCAAGTATGTCGAGGCATTTTTGCTTCTTAAAATTTCTGAATTTATATAATGATTACTGTTTTTTGTCGAATTTTGTGGTAAAAAGTTTCCGCACTCCTAAGCGTTTCTTTATTTTTAAACATTTGTTTACATTGAAAAATCGAACAGAAATCGATTGCTTTATTTCCAGCAGATTACAGTAACTATTTTTTCGCTTTTTGCAAGAAAAATTTCCCCACCGGTGTTTTCGCACCAGTGGGGAAGGAATCCATTCAATTTGTCAAAAGACGTAACTCAGGCAGCGTTCTTCCCGGCCCAGGGCCTCGAAGAACATGGTGTAGCAGTCGCAGAAGCGGTAGCCGCATTTCAGGATCGTCTTCCGGGACGGCTCGTTGCCCTCAAAGTGGTCGGCAAAGCAGAAATCCGCCCGCCCCTTCATGTAGGCGGTCATGGTTTCCAGCGCTTCCGCCCCGTAGCCGTGGCCCTGGGCGGCCTTGCCGATGACGAAGCCGAAGGACACGCAGGTTTTCCCCGCGTAGGCAGCATCGTCGGGATGCCAGGGGTTGACGTGGATGTAACCGATCAGCGCCCCCTCCCGCAGGATGGCCACGCCGGTGCGGTAGGCGGTCAGGCCCCGGTAAAATTCGTCGAATTCCGCCTCCGTCCGGGCCGGACGAAAGCCGCCCGGTTCGGTGACCGCCGGGTCCGCCAGCAGCGCCGCCAGTGCCTGCCGGTCGCCGTCCTCCAGCAGCCGGTAGGTCAGGCGGCGGGAGGTCAGGGTTTTTCCTTCCAGTCCGATCATGGGCTTACTTCCGCTCCACCCGGACGCTGACGCCGGTTTCCACCGACTTCTGGGCCGCCTGGGCCACGCAGAAGGAGCTCCACACCTCGTCAATGGAGGGATTGCCCGGGGTATCGTGCTCAATCATGTCGAACAGCGTCTCCAGCTGGGCATACATATCCTTATAAGTAGACTGGACGTTGACGGTCTCATAGACGCCGGTGTCGCTGTGGAACACCGTCAGCAGGTCGCCTTCCTCCACGTCCTCGCCCCGGTTATACTGCGTGGTCAGGGTAATCCGGCCCTTGGTGCCCACAAATTCCTTCAGATTGTCGGTCCGGACGGACTGGCCCCAGGCCACCTCGTAATAACCGGCGCAGCCGTTTTCCGTGCGGAAGGTGACCATGTTGAAATTGTCCCGGGGCACGTCGTCCTGGGTCCGGGTGCCGAAGCCGGTGACCTCCGTAATGGGGCTGCCGGTGATCCACTGGACCATATCATAATAATGGACGCCGCAGTCCACCGCCGGGCTGCAATCCTGCAGCAGGCGGCAGTACCGGGGCCAGTTCTCCGCGTGGTGATTCTGACACATCCGCACCAGCCGCAGCTCGCCGATGGCGCCGCCGCGGATCAACTCCCGGATCTTCTGATAGGAGCGATTGTGCCGCAGGATGTGCCCCACCAGCACCTTCTGAGGGGCGGCCTTCACCGCCTCCACGAAGGCCCGGCCCATTTCCGGGGTACTTCCGATGGGCTTTTCACACAGGACGTGCTTGCCGTGGGCCAGCGCCTCCCGCAGAATCGGCAGATGGGTGTCGGTATAGGTGGCAATCAGGACAATGTCCACCGTCTCCCGGTCCAGAAAGGGCCGGTAGTCCGTGCCCCAGTCCCGGCAGCCGCAGCGCCGGGCCGCCGCCTGAGCGGCGGCGGGGTTCTGGTCCACCACCGCTTCAATCCGGACGTTATCGTGATGATAGATGTCCAGCAGATGCTCCATGCCGATGTGGCCGCAGCCGATTAAAAGTATCCCGTAGGTTTTCATAATGCTCTTTCCTTTTTCTGTCTGAATTGCTTTTGTTTTGGTTTCTTAAACGGAGGGGACCTCCACCCACTGTCCCGGGCAGGCGGCGGCCCGCAGGCCCGCTTCCCGCACCGCCATGATCCGCAGCGTGTCACAGTGGGGCACCTTGACGGTCCGGGTCCGGAAGAAGTCCACCAGTTCCATCATAAAGTTGTGGAAATAGGCGGATTTCACCTCAATGACCCGGGATTCTTCCCGTCCCGCGATGTTCATCATGAACGGGGAGCCGTTGCGGAAGCCGGAAATCGTGCCGAAGCGGCCGTCGGCGAAAGCGATCAGCAGCTGGTACCAGTTTTCGCTTGCGGAAAACTGCACCCGGCTGGCGTCGGCGCCCATCAGCATCATCATCGGCTCCAGCTGGTGGATGGAATAGGTCTCGTAGTCCATGGGGCCCCAGGAATTGATGGCCGTAATGTCCGCCCGGTTCACGTCGGCGTATTCCGTGGCAAACCGCAGCGCCGAGGAGGAGTACACCGGGCTGCCCCCGGCCTCCGCCATGGCGAAAATCCGCTTGGCCGACGCCAGATCCGGCGCAAAGGTCTTGTCCACATACACCGGCTTGCCGGATGCCAGCGGAATGCGGCACAGATCCACATGCATTTCGCAGTTGTCCGGGGACAGGACGATGATGCCGTCGCTTTTCTCCACCACTTCCTCGATCGTCGGGCAGAGGGTCAGGCCGTACCGGCAGCACCACTGGGCAGAGGTCACCCCGGTCAGGGGGCTTGCAATCCGACCGTAGGCATAAACCGCTTCAATCTCGCCGCCGGAGCAGTCGTGGAGCATCTGGGGATAGTGATTGGCGTGCCACTCGTCCAGATAAAAATCAACCAGTCCGATCTTCATACCGTTACGCCTCCGTCAGATCCACCTCGTGGTGGGACGCCGCCGAGTCGTACATGGCCTGCATCAGCCGGGAGGTGAGAATGTTGGTATCGATGTGGGAGGGCAGCTTCTCGCCGCTGCGGACGCAGCGCAGGAACGCATCGATCTCCGTCTCGAAATGATTCCGGGTCCGGAAGCTGGTTTCGGTTCTGGTCAGCATCCCGTTTTTCGTACCGTAGAGAACGAAATCCTTGCCGTACTGGAGCCGGATGCCCGCCTTGTCGCCCATGAAGTCGATGAACATTTCCTCTTCCCCGATGTTCTGTGCCCAAGCGCCGTTGACGGTAATCACCGGGCCGTCGGTGCGGACCATACCGGCGATGCTGTCTTCCACATCGTACACGCCGTCGTACTTGGGAGGACCGGCCCACATATTGACGTAGGTATAGTCCTCCATTTTGCTGCCCAGCTTGGAGAAGGTCTCCGCCGTCACCGTGCGGGGCTTGGGATCGCCGCAGCAGTACATGACGATATCCAGGAAGTGGACGCCCCAGTCGATCAGCGCGCCGCCGCCGGCCACGGCCTTGGTGGTGAAGTTGCCGCCCAGACCGGGAATGGAGCGGTGGGAGCGGAAGCTGACGTAGACATGGTACACCTCGCCCAGCGCGCCCTCGTCGATGAGCCGCTTGATCTGGTTGACGCCGTCGTTGAACCGGTTGACCACGCCGATGTTCAGGACCTTGCCGGTCTCGTGCTGGGCCTCCAGCATGGTCAGCGCCTCGGCATAGGTCCGGGCCGCCGGCTTCTCGCACAGCACGTTTTTCCCGGCCCGCAGGAAGTCGATGGAAATGGGCGCGTGCATATGGTTGGGGGTGCAGACGGAAACCGCCTCGATTTCCGGGTCGTTCAGAATTTCGTGGTAGTCATAGACCGCCTTGCCGCAGCCGTACTTCTCCACGGCCGCGTCGGCCCGCTGGGGGATGATATCGCAGAAATACTTGATTTCCGCCTTCTCGTTTTTCATGTAGGCCGGGATGTGGGCGCTGTTGGCGATGGTGCCGCAGCCGATGACGGCAACTTTGATAGGTTCCATGGCGATGTCTCCTTTTCGGATGATAAGATCTCCTGCCTTGGGCAGGGTTTTCGCCTTTATTATCGCCCCTGCGGTGCAAAAAGCAAGGGCAGAATCGGTTGATTCATTTATCAATATCTGCTATAATGTGGTCATATTGGTAACGGGAGGTTTTGCGCATGAAGCATCGGGAGCTGGGGGCAAAATTTCACTACGACCGGTCCTACTTTTCGGAGCCGGTTCCCCTTTCCTGCCTGCATCTGATCCAGATCGGCGAGCTGTGCCTGGAGGCGGGCTTCGACGTGGCGCCCCACCGGCAGAGCTGCTGCGAAATCAGCTGCATTCTCTCCGGCAGCGGCAGCTTTCTCTGGGAAGGGCAGCGCCTGTCCGTCACCGCCGGGGATCTGATGGTCACGCCGCCCTACGGCACCCACGCCATTGCCGCCGACGAGGGGCAGTCTCTGTTTTACGCCTACGCGGGCTTCCGGTTCCTGCCCGGGGACGTGCCCTTCGGGACGGCGGTCTGCGACACCTTCCGGCAGGAGCAGCGGCGCATCCGCCAGAACCGGCGGGATTTCTATCCCTGCTTCCGCACCTGTATGGAGGAATCCGGTCATGCCCAGCCCGGCGGCCGGCTGCTTCTGGAAGCCGGGCTGACCCAGATGCTGGTGTGGACCTACCGGGCCATGTGCGGCTGCGAACCGGCCCGGTATGACGAAGCCGGGATGCAGGAATCCGGGCGGCTGGTGTATCTGGCGCTGAAATATGTGGATCAGAACATCTTCCGGCCCTTGACGGTGCAGGGCATTTCCGCCGCCCTGGGCTACAGCGCCCATTACCTGTCCCACCTGTTCCGGGAAAGGGAGCAGGACACCCTGCAGCATTACATCAGCCGCCGTAAAACGGAAAAAGCCATGGAGCTGATGGCCCGCAACCGGCTGACCGTAACGGAAATCGCCGATCGGCTGGCCTATCCCAACGTCCAGTCCTTCAGCCGGTCCTTCCGGCGGGAAACGGGGCTGTCCCCCACCGCCTATCTGGCCGCCCAGCGGAACCGTCCGGCGGATTAGCGCCCCTTGCAGGCATATTCGTAGGCCAGGCGGAAGTCCCCCAGCTCCCGGTAGCAGATTTCCAGCCGGGGAACGACCTGCCGGGGATAGGCCGCCTCCGCTTTCCGGAAGGCCTCCGCCGCCGGGCGGTAGTCCTGCCGGGAAAAGAAGCTCTCTCCCCGCAGCAGGTTCCACCGGGGGCTTTCCCGGTCTGCCGCAGCGTCCAGAATCCGGCCGCTTTCGGCGCCGTCGCCTGCGGCCAGCGCCGCTTCGGCCCGCAGCAGCAGACTTTCGTCCTCCCCGGCGGGAAGTCGGGCGGCCAGGGTCCGGCAGTCCGCCGTGCCCGTCCGGGCCAGCAGCAGAAGCCGCTGACGCCGCAGCGCCGGGCCGTCGTAAACCGTCCGGGCTGCCGCCTCCTCCGCCTGCTGCAAAAGCTGGGCCGCGTAAAGCGGCTGTCCCCGGTCCAGTGCCTGGGCCGCAAGGCCCGTCCGGGCATACAGCCGCAGCAGCCAGCCCTCCTGATCCTGGGGCGGGAGCCGGTCCGCCGCCGCCTCCGTCCCGGCAAAGTCCTGCCGGGCCAGACAGGCCCGGGCCTCGGCCAGCGCCGTCTCCTCCGGGCGGACCGTCGGCTCCTCGCCCAGCAGCGCGCTAACGCGGACCCCCAGCCGTTCCGCCAGATACCGCAGCGTAGCTACGGAGGGGCTGGCCGCGCCGTGCTCGATCTGCGAGAGCATATTGCGGGTAATCCGGTCGCCGCACAGCTGCTTCTGGGACAGTCCCGCCTCCTGCCGCGCCTGCCGGATGGCCTGACCAAGCTCCATGAAACCACCTCCGCCGGGTACGTTTTGGCCTATTGTAGCACAAAGTTCCCGCTTTTTCCACTGTTACAAAAAATTCATTTGCTATTTTTCGCTGTATGGTTTATAACAATAATAAAAGAAAGGGTGAAACCATGATGAACTTACGAAATCCCGCCTCCCTGAAGGCCCCGGCGGCAGACGCCCTGCGGCGCAGCGGGCCGGAGGCCAAGCGCATCGTTCTCATTTACGCCGGTGTGGTTGCGGCGGCGGCACTGCTGCTTTCCTCGCTGAACTTCGTTCTGGAAGAGCAAATCGGCAGCACCGGCGGCCTGAGCGGCATGGGGACCCGGGCGATTCTGTCCAGCGTCCAGTCGTTTCTGACGGTCCTGCAATCCGTGGCGCTGCCCTTCTGGGAAATGGGCTATCTGTACGCCGCCATGCGTCTGGCCCGGTCGCAAAATACGCCGGATAAGACGCTGTTGGAGGGCTTCCGCCGGTTCGGCCCGGTGCTGCGGCTCCGGCTGCTGATGGGCGCGCTGCTGATGGGCATTGCCGCGCTGTGCGTTTTCCCCAGCTACCAGATTTTCTCCTTCACCCCCGCCGGTTACGGACTGATCCAGCAGATGGCGCCCTATGCGCTGGACACGGAGACCCTGGATGCGGCCATGCAGAGCGAACCGGCCGTCATCGCCGCCATGCAGGCGGCCATCCCCGTGCTGACGCTGATTTACGGCGGACTGGTGCTGCTGATTGCCGTGCCGGTGATGTACCGTTTCCGGATGGCCAATTACGCGCTGCTGGATGCCCCGGAAAAGGGTGCCCTTGCCGCCATGCGGACCAGCCGGGAGCTGATGTGGCATAACCGCGTGGCCCTGCTGCGGCTGGACCTGCGGTTCTGGTGGTACTATCTGGCCCAGCTTCTGCTGATGTTCATTGCCTACGGCGACGTGCTTCTGTCGTTCCTGAATATCACGCCGCCCTGGTCCGACACCATCAGCTATTTCCTGTTTTCCATCACCGCCCTGGTCTGCCAGACGCTGCTCTACTATTTCGCCCGGAACCGGATTGAGGTCACCTATGTGATGGCCTACGATTCGCTGCTGGGCACCGGCAGCGCCGCCCAAAGCAACCCCGAAGCGTAAAAAAATCACTCCCTTTCCGGAAAGTCCCCGGAAAGGGAGCCTTTTTATACCATTTTTTCCAGAAGACGCTTCTCCCGCTCCTGGCAGGAGAACAGCAGGATCTGCCGCTTTTCGCCCAGCTCCCGCAAAAGCGCCAGCGCCCGGCCCAGCCGCTCGTCGTCAAAGCGGACCAGCGCATCGTCCAGTACGAAGGGGGCCTCCGGCGTCAGCGCTTCCGCCACCGCCAGACGCAGAGCCAGATACAGCTGGTCCACCGTGCCGTCACTGCGCCATTGGGCGGCCCGGACGGTGGTTTCATCCCGGGTTCCGGCCAGCAGCGACAGGTCCTCCTGCAACGTCAGCCGGTCATACCGGCCGCCGGTCAGCCGCGCAAACAGGCTCTGGGCCTTTTCCGCAATGCAGGGCGCAAACCGCCGCTGCAGCTCCTGGGCGGATTCCGTCAGGGTGGTCTGGGCCAGCTCCAGCGCGGCGTTGACCTTTTCCAGCGCGGCAATGCGCTCCGTCACCCGGCGCAGATCGTCCTCCAGCGTTTCCCGGCTGCCCAGCGCCGCCGCCCGGCCCTGGCACTGGCCCAGCGTGCTTTGCATCTGCTGCCGCGCCGCGTCGGTTTCCTCCAGCTGCCGCAGCGTTTCCGGCAGGGACAGGGTCAGTTCATCCGGCCGCAGCGGCATTTCCGCCGTCTGAGCCATAGCCCGGGCCGACGCCGCATTGGCCTTGGCCTGAAGCAGCACCCGGCGGGCCTCCTCCAACGCCTGACGGCTGCGCTGGACCTTCATCCAGTCCACCAGCCGCTCCTGCAGCCCCGCCGGACCGGCCTTGGCTCCGATTTCCTGTTTCAGGTCCGCCGTTTTCCGGTCCAGTGCATCCCGGCGTTCCTGCGCCGCCCGGTATGCCTGTTCATAGGCCTTCCGGCCCGTCCCGTAGGCCTGCGCCGCCGCTTGCCAGTCCGCCGGAGAAAGGGACCCGTACCGGCTTTGCAGCTCCGCCCGGACCGCGTCCTCACGACGGCGGCGACGCCGGTCCCTGACGGTCAGAAGTGCCGTCATCACCGCCAGTACCGCCGCCAGCGCCAGCAGCCCGATGCCCGCGCCGGGCATCCGTCCCAGCAGAAGCGCCCCGGCTGTCGCCGCAATCAGCGCTCCCGTTGCCGTCAGCCAGCCGGCTTTCGGCCCGGCGGCCGGAGCGGGAAGGCGGGCGGCGTCCTGCCGGACCCGGTCCTCCGCCTGCTCCGGCGTCAGGCCGTCAAAGCAGGGCAGCGTTTCCGGTGCCGCGGGCAGCGGCGGGAGGACCTCCCGCTCCGCCTGCAGCGCTTCCCACCGTTTGCTCAGCTCCAGAATCTGCGCCACCTGGGCATCCGCCTCCGCCAGCTCCGGCAGGTCCCGGCATTCCGCTTCCTCCGCCGCCAACCGGTCGGCGGCAGCCTGCTCCGCTTCCTCCGCCCGGGCCACCCGGTCCGCATCGGCCCGGGCCGCCGCATAGGCCAGTGCCTGCCGGTGATTCGCAAGGTCCGCCGCCCGGTTTTCCAACTCCTGTTGACGCTGATGCAGCTGTTCCGTCCGGCGCTGCAGCGCGTCCAGCGTTTCCAGCCGCTCCGTCAACGCCGCCCGCTCCTGCTCCGCCTGAGGCAGCAGGCCGGTGCGGTTGTAGCGGCAGCGGTTTTTCAGTTCCTTCAGCTTCCGGCCCAGCAGGTCCCCGGCGGCACTTTCGTCGCCGGTGGTCACCAGCGCGTTCAGCCGCCGCCGCAGCGCGTCGTCCTGGGTCACCGGCAGGTCCGCCAGCCGCAGAAATCCCGCCCGGAGAAACACGCTTTTCTCCACGCCCAGCAGCGTCTGGCCGCAGTCCGCCGCCGGCAGCTCCGGCACCGGCAGGCCGGTTTTGGTTTCGTAAGCCCGAAAATCGCCGAACACCGACCGTCCCTTGGTCCGGCGCTCGATGGTAATGTCCCGGTCCTTCCAGTTCAGGTCGATCCGCCCGGCCATGGGCGAGCCGGACCAGGGCAGATAATGCTCCTTGTCCGCCAGCGCCGTCCGGGTGGTTTTGGCCCGGGTGTCCACGCCGTAGAGCATGGCCGTCAGGAAGGCGCACCAGGTGCTCTTGCCCCATTCGTTGGGGGCGGCGATCACGTTCAGCCCCGGCTTCAGCTCCAGCGTCTGATTTTCCAGCTTGCCGAAGGTAGCCGTCATGCGATACAGGATCACGGCAGCGTCACCTCCCGTCCGTCCAGCAGGTCCCGGGACATCCGGGCCGCCAGCAGGGCAATCTCCCGTGTTTCCGGGTCCTCGCCCCGGGCAAGGTCCCGCAGCTTGCGGAAATATACGCCCTCCAGCGAGTCCTCCTCGGCCCCCCGCCAGAGGTCCTGCACCGGCACGGTCCGGTCCCGCAGCGTCAGGTTGGGATATCCGGCAAACCGGCGCCCCAACGCCGCCAGATCCGGCTTTTCCGCCGGCCCCGTCAGGGTAATGCGGTAAAAGTCCCGGCTTTCGGCGCCGGGCAGCAGCGCCGCCACGGCCGCCGCCGGGTCCTCCCCCGCTTCCGTCTCCAGATCATGGAACACCGGCACCTCCAGCGGCACAAAACGAAGGTCCGCCGTCTGCTCCAGCGTCACCAGCAGGACGCCCTTGGCGCCCGTTTCGTCAAAGCCACGGCCCATGGGGCAGCCGGGCCAGGCGCAGAGTGTCTTTCCCGCCGTGACGGTGCCGGATTTGTGAATGTGGCCCAGCGCCAGATAGTCAAAGCCGCTGGCCGCAATCTGGGCGGAGGTAATCGGGCAGTAGGGCGACGCGCTCTGGGTGGGGTCGCCGTGAAGCACGCCGATCCGGAAGCGCTCCGGCCCCGCCGCCCGAATGCCCTCCAGCAATCCCGGGCAATCCATGCCTTCAAAGGCGGTGCCGTACACCCGGCAGTCCGGCTCCGGCAGGGAAACGGATTCCACCGCCGCCCGGGAGAAGATGTGAACGTTGCCCGGCCACGATTCCGTGGCCCAGACGCTGCGGGCATCGTACCAGTCATGGTTGCCCGGCGCAATCAGCACCGGCACCGCCGCTTCCTCCAGCGCCTCCCGCACCGCCGCCACGCTGTCGGCGTCTGGCGGACCGTCAAACAGGTCCCCGGCCAGCAGCATCAGATCGCAGCCCTCCCGGCGGCACAGCCGGGCAATCTGCCCGGGCACCGACCGCAGCGCCTGCCGCAGCATCTCCCGCTGCGCCGGTTCAAAGCCGCCCAGCGGCGAACCGAGATGCCAGTCAGCCGAATGCAGTAGTTTCATCAAGCAAATCCGCCCTTTCCGCTTTCTTGCATGTTCCCGTGGCCGTGTCAATGGTAAACAGGGCCGCCTCCAGCTTGGTGGGGCCGTCGGCCCACTGATAGCGGCTCGTCAGATCCCCCCGGAACTTGGCCACGGACAGTTCCGGCCGGATGCCCAGCACGGAATTCCTCGGCCCCGTCATACCCAGGTCCGTCACATAGCCCGTCCCCCTAGGCAGCACCTGGGCGTCCGCCGTGGGCACATGGGTGTGGGTCCCCCACACCGCGCTGACCCTTCCGTCCAGCAGATAGCCCATGGCCAGCTTCTCGGAGGTGGCCTCCGCGTGGAATTCCACCAGCGTCACCCGGCAGTGCGTCTCCTTCAGGATCTTTTCGATCTGCAAGAAGGGATTGTCCGGGCCGTAGTCCATGTTGCACCGGCCGATCAGGTCCACCACCGCAATCTCCCCGGCCCGGCTGTCGTAAATCCCCCAGCCCCGGCCCGGCGCCTGGGGCGCCAGATTGGCCGGCCGGAGAATCCGGTCGCTGTCCTCCAGATAGGGAACAATTTCCCGCTTGCCGAAGCTGTGATTGCCCAGCGTAATCACGTCGGCACCGGCGTCCAGAATATCCTCCGCCTGCCGGGGGGTGATGCCCACCACGCTGGCGTTTTCGCCGTTGACAATGACAAAATCCGCGCCGGTCCGGCGCTTGAGATACCGCAGCGACCGGCTGATCCGGTCCATGCCCGGATCCCCCACCACGTCGCCGACGCACAGCACCTTAAAATCCAAGGTATTCTCCTCTCTCCGGGTGAAAAAGCCTGCCGGTTCCGGCAGGTCTTTTCACGCAAAAAAGTTATAAAAATGCACGATGTTCAGGTCCTCCGGCATATCCAGCCCGTGGCTGCCCAGGCCGCCGTCGATTTCGTGGCAGCCGTGGTCCGGCAGAAACGCCGTCATGGCCGTCATTCCCGCCCAGGCCTGCCGGGCGTGACGGCTGAGAATCTCAAAGTTCACCGTATTATGCCGCAGCTGGGCCAGCGCCTCCCTGGATTCCGGGCCGGTGCGGTGCATCTGGGCGTCGTAATTGCCGTTGTAAACCACCACCAGGTCATGCTCGTTCCGGCGCAGCACGTCCAGCGCGTGGGCGTTGCAGTCGTCGGGGGTTTTGCAGAACAGATAATCCATCTTCCGGTTCAGGAAAATTTTCGAAATGCTGTCTCCCTCGGTGGAAATGATGATGGGCCGCCGCCCCGCATCAATGGCCGCGTCAAACAGCGTGGGAACCTGCAGCACCGGCTTGACATAGGACCGGATGCCGTGCGCCTCCGGCTCCAGCCCCGTATACATGGACGCAAAGCACACCGGCGTCACCGTGGGCATCACGGACCGGACCGGCAGCGCCATGCAAGCGTTTCGCACCGTCTCGGCAAAAAGCGGCGTATATTTCTGGTACAGCCACAGGGCAATGGCGTCCGGATTGTACAGCAGCGCCCGCTGCACCGGCCGGTCTCCCAGTCTGGCCCGGGCCGCGTCGAGCACCATGCCGTTCGGCTCGTCCGCCGACGTGGGCATGGAAAATCCCATCAGCGCCGCCACCGTGGCCGCCGTCTGGGTGATACGCAGGGAATTGATAACCTCCATCTGATCGTCTCCTTTCCGTCAGCGGACGGATTTGGCATAATCCGACGGCGTCATGCCGAACTTTTCCTTGAACTGCCGGGAAAAGTGGTGCACCGTGGAATATTGCAGTGCCGCCGCGATTTCGGTAAAATTCAGATTGTCCTCCCGGATCATCTGCTTGCTTTCCTGCAGCTTGATCCGGCGGATGTACTCTCCCGGCGAAATTTGCAGATTTTTGTGGAACAGGGCCGTCAGATAGCTGGGGCTCACGTCCACCATCCGGGCCACCAGCGGCACCGACAGCTTCTCCCGGATATGGCCGCTGATGTACTGCTGTGCCCGGCGGATGATCTCGTTTTCGCTGTGGACCGAATTGGAGGCCTTCAGCTTCACCGGCTGGTCGCTGCCGCCCTCCCGCAGCAGCGTCAGCAGCAGCACACTCAGCAGGGCGATGAGCATATCGTTGGCGTACACGTCGGTGCGCTCCTGCTCCCGAAGCATCTGCTGCAGCAGCGTCACGGCCCGCTGGGACGCCGGAATCTTCCGGTTCAGCAGCCCGGACAGGTCGCTGCCCGCCATGTCGAAGGAAATGGTCACAAACCGGGGAGCCACGCCGATGTCGGCATACTGCATATGCCACTGGTTCGGCCCGTAGAGCACCATATCCCCCTGAGAAAGCACCAGATCCTGGCCGTCCGCCACGGAATGGAGGGTGCCCTGATCCACATAGGTCAGCTCCGGCATGGGATGGGACTCCCCCGGAAACAGGAAGCCCTGCTCCCGCTCCTGATAGAAAAACGTATAAATATTGGAAATTTCCAGCCGGTGACTGGCCGCCAGATTGGTGTCCAGGCTCCGGGTGCCCACCGTTTCCGGAGGCACTTGGGACGCAAGCTCCGCCGTGGATTGCTTCTGGTAGGAAACAAGCGAAAAATACACGCCTGCCCGGACGGAGACCGGCTTATCCAGATAAAAATGCACAAACTCCCGATTGTCCAAAGAGACCGACAGCACCGTCATGCCGCTGCCGCTGCAAAGCCAGCAGTCCCCGCCGCTGCGGTACACCGGCATATCCCCCTGGGTCAGATGCACGGTCCGGCGGGTCAGCGTCTCCGGCACCAGATCCCGCTGGGTCTTGGAAATGGTCCCGAAGGGCCGGAAATTCAGTTGGTTCAGATTCCGGATCATGGCGCACACCTCCAAAAAAGTGGAGCCTTCCCAAGCAGGGAAAGCTCCACTCAACATAGCAAAAAGCCTCGCAGAGTTCGCTGCCCGCAGGCAGCGAATCAAATGGAATCATTTTCTGTCGGGGCGCGTACCTGACAGAAAATACTTCTCAGTCCGCAAGTGTGCAAGTTGCCCGCCCGCGGCGGGCGACGAGTGCGCGCAGCGGACTGCCTCTATCTTGTGTGAAAAGCCGGACGGCTTTTCACACAGTTAGTGGAGCCTTCCCCTTACGGGGATGACTCCACCATTATACACGATACAGTTGAAAATGGCAAATACTTTCTGGCCGTTACCGCTGGTATTCAAACTCGAAGTCGTAAATACTCACCACATCGCCGTCGGCAATGCCCATTTCCTCCAGCCGGTCGAACAGGCCGCATTTCCGCAGCTGCTGGTCGAAATAGTTGCGGGATTCGTAATCGTCGAAATTGATATCCGCCACCAGCCGCTCCAGCCAGGCGCCGCCGACCACCCAGGTGCTGCCGAGATGGTCGATTTCCAGCGCCTTGGGATCCCCGGCCTCCACCGGCGGGGCCACATACTCCGGCTCGTAAATCGTCACCGGTGGCAGCGTCCGCAGCCGCTGGGCGATGACCTGCATCAGCTGCCGGGTGCCCTGGGTGGTGGCCGCCGAAATCCGGTACAGGGGGCAGCCGGCCTCCTTGCACCGCTGCTCCAGCCGCCGGAGGTTGTCGCTGTCCGGCGGCAGCAGGTCGCACTTGTTGGCCGCTACGATCATGGGCCGGTTGCTCAGGTCCACGCTGTAGTTTTTCAGCTCGGCGCAGATGGCGTCAAAATCCGCCACCGGGTCCCGGCCCTCGCTGCCGGACACATCCACCACATGGACAAGCAGGCGGCAGCGGTCGATGTGCCGCAGGAAATCGTGGCCCAGGCCCGCGCCCTCTGCGGCGCCCTCGATGATGCCGGGGATGTCCGCCATGACGAAGGAGACTCCCTCCTCCACATAAATCACGCCCAGATTGGGGTAAAGGGTGGTAAAGTGGTAGTTGGCGATTTTGGGGTGAGCGCCGGATGTGACGGACAGCAGCGTGGATTTGCCCACATTGGGAAAGCCCACCAGACCCACGTCGGCCAGCAGCTTCAGCTCCAGAATCACGTCCCGCTCCTGTCCGGGCAGGCCGGACTTGGCAAACCGGGGCACCTGCCGGGTCGCCGTGGCGAAGTGGCCGTTGCCCCAGCCGCCCCGGCCGCCCTTGGCCAGCACGAAATCCTCGCCGGTGGACATATCCACAATGATCTGGTTGGTCGCCGCATCCCGGACCACGGTGCCCCGGGGCACCTGAATCACCAGCGGCTCGCCCCGCTTGCCGCTCATATTGCGGCCCTGGCCGTTGGCCCCGGCCTGGGCTGCGTATTTGCGCTTATAGCGGAAATCCAGCAGCGTCGTCAGATTGTCGTTGACCCGAAGGATCACGCTGCCGCCGTGACCGCCGTCGCCGCCGTCCGGGCCGCCGGCCGCCACATATTTTTCCCGGTGGAAGGCCACGGCGCCGTCGCCGCCCCGTCCGCCGCACACGGTAATGCGTACTTTATCTACAAACATGGTGTTCCTCCTTCGGTCAGGCGAATCCGGCGAAGCGCAGGATGCCCGATTCTGAAAAAAGGACTGCGGTAACGCGTACCGCAGTCCTTCCAAGTCGATGACAGCTTACTGCTCGGCGTACACGGAGCACTGCCGACGGTCCTTGCCCAGCCGCTCAAACTTGACGGTGCCGTCAACCAGAGCAAACAGGGTGTCGTCGCTGCCGATTCCCACGTTGACACCGGGGTGAATGTGGGTGCCTCTCTGACGGACCAAAATGTTGCCGGCCAGAACGAACTGACCGTCCGCACGCTTCACGCCCAGACGCTTGGACTCGGAATCACGGCCGTTCTTGGTGGAGCCGCCGCCCTTGTGGTGCGCGAAGAACTGAATACCAATCTTCAGCATGGTGTTTACACCTCCAAAACTTCAATATAATCCGGATACTCGTCCCGCAGACTGCAGAGGGTCAGCATCATGCCGGCAAGCACCGCCTGAACGGTGTCCTCCTCGTCGCAGGAAGCAGGCAGGGTCAGGGTGACGCGGGCGTCCTCCTCTTTGACCCGAACCTTGGCCTTGGCGCCGCACACCTCGTTGATGGTGGCCTCGGCCATGGTCACCGCCGTGCTGACGGCGGCACAGACAATGTCCGCACCGGCCTCGGCATAGCCGCTGTGACCGGAAACGGAGAAGCCGGTAATCCGGTCATCCTCCATAAAAAACTCGCATCTTGTCATAAATTACAGAGCGATCTTGGTGATCTCCACCTTGGTGTAGGGCTGGCGATGACCGATTTTCTTCTTCTCGTTCTTCTTGGCCTTGTACTTCAGGACGTAGATCTTCTTGCCCTTGCCGTTCTTGACGACCTTGGCTTCGACGGTCGCGCCTTCCACGACGGGAGCGCCGATCTTGGAGTTTTCACCGTCCAGCACGGCCAGAACCTGATCGAAGGTGACGGTGGCGTCG
Source organism: uncultured Eubacteriales bacterium (assembly GCA_905205195.1). GTDB lineage: Bacteria > Bacillota > Clostridia > Oscillospirales > Oscillospiraceae > Faecousia. The sequence continues at coordinate 5,182 of CAJLCS010000023.1, read as the reverse complement.
TTTTCCGCGTTCAGCTTTTCAACGAACAGCACATCGCCCTCGGACACGGTGTACTGCTTGCCACCGGTAACGATAACTGCTTTCATGTTTTCACCTACTTTAATTGTGTAGTCTCGCTCTTGAGGCACGGTGCAGGCGCACCGATTTCACGCCCCTTCAATGCGGCGTAGCTATTTTATCAGAAACGCGGCCGGAAGTCAAGAAAAATTCTGTGGAAAATCCGCCGTTTTCCCGTTTTTTTCACTTCGGTGCAACATGGGCGGCCGCAATTTGCGTCTTGGAACATTTTGCTATCATCTAAAACGTTTTCTCTTCTTGTTATGCAATTTTTCATATTTTTCTTGCATTTCACCCCCGGCGTGTTATAATAGAGAAGCTGCACCGAAACAAACGGCCGGTTCCGTTTTCGCCGCCTGCTGTTTGCCCGGTGCCGCTTATGTTTTGCCGGAATTTCCGGAGAAAGAGAGAGTACGCATGATGAAACACACTCGCATCCGCTGCCGGGCTTTGTCCGCGGTGCTGGCTGCGGTGATGGTGCTGAGCCTTGTGGTCCCCGCAAGCGCCGTCGGCACCGGCACCGCCGTCCACACCGGAAACGGCCTGACCTGGCAGCAGATGGACAACGATGCCTTCCGCGCGCCGCTGCCCATCAACGAAGACGCCGTGGTGGAGGATCTGCCTGCGGCCTATGCCGACACGGACGAGGTCCGTGTCTCCATTATCCTCACCGACGCTTCCACCATCGAAAAAGGCTTCAGCACCGACGAAATCGCCGTCAGCACCCAGGCCAGACGGTACCGCCAGAAGCTGGAAGCCACCCAGGACCGGATGGCCGACACCATCTCCGCCCAGGTGCTGGACGGCCAACCGCTGGACGTGGTCTGGAGCCTGACGCTGGCGGCCAACATCATTTCCGCCAACGTGGAATACGGCCAGATCGAGGAAATCGAGAAGCTGCCCGGCGTCAAGGAAGTGGTGATTGAAAACCGCTATTCCCCCTGCGTGGTGGATCAGGACGAGACTGCCGATCCCAATATGTCTACCTCCGGTGCCATGATCGGCTCCTCCATCGCCTGGGCCGACGGCTACACCGGTGCAGGTGCCCGGATTGCCGTGATTGACACCGGCGCCGACGTGGACCATCCGTCTCTGGACCCCGACGCCTTCACCTATGCCGTGAAGGACAGCGGCGCCAAGCTGATGACCGAGGCCGACATTGCCGCCGTGCTGGGCCAGCTGAACGTCCTCCATAAAATGGAAGACGTCACCGCATCGGACCTGTACGTCAACGCCAAAATCCCCTTCGGCTTCAACTATGTGGACAGCAGCCTGGACATCACCCACGACAACGACGCCCAGGGTGACCACGGCTCCCACGTCACCGGCATTGCCGCCGGCAACCGGTACATCAAAAACGAGGACGGCACCTATTCCGACGCGCTGGACACCGTGCTGACCCAGGGCGTGGCCCCCGATGCCCAGATCATGACCATGAAGGTCTTCGGTGCCGCCGGCGGCGCTTACGACTCCGACTACATGGCCGCCATTGAGGACGCCATCGTGCTGGGCGCCGACGCGGTGAACCTGTCGCTGGGCAGCGCCAACGCCGGTTACTCCCGCAGCGCCACCGAAGCCTATCAGACCATTATGGACGCCATCACCGAAAGCGGCACGGTGGTTGCTATGGCCGCCGGCAACGCCGGTCACTGGTTCGAGCAGACCACCTACGGCCATCCCTATGCCGACGGCAGCAGCTGGTCCACCGCCGGTTCCCCCGGCTCCTACACCAACTCTCTGGACGTGGCCTCCGCGGATAACGTCGGCGCCACCTTCAACTATCTGGAAGTTGGCGGCAAGAAGCTGCCCTACACCGAATCCGCCAACTACTCCAACGTCTCCATGGTCACCATTGCAGGCGAGCACGAGTTTGTGTATGTGGATTCCATCGGCACCGCCGAGGAATTCGCCGCGGTGAAGGACGTGCTGGCCGGTAAAATCGCCATCTGCAACCGGGGCACCACCGCCTTCTACGAAAAAGGCAATGCCGCCATCGAAAACGGTGCCATTGCCGCCATCATTGCCAACAACGAGGCCGGTGTGCTGAACATGGACCTGACGGACTATGCCCACACCGAGCCCTGCGTCTCCGTTTCTCAGGCCAACGGCGCCGCCATCAAGGCTGCCGCCACCGCCGTGAAGGACGAGAGCGGCAAGGTGCTCTACTACACCGGCAAGATGGTGGTCAGTGATTCTCCCACCACCGTGGCCGACACCGGCGACGGCTATGCCATGAGCAGCTTCTCCAGCTGGGGCGTTCCCGGCTCGCTGGAGATGAAGCCCGAAATCACCGCCCCCGGCGGCAGCATTTACTCCCTGAAAAACGGCGGCGGCTATCAGAATATGTCCGGTACCTCCATGGCCTCTCCCCAGATTGCGGGTATGGCCGCGCTGGCCGCCCAGTACATCAAGGCCGCCGGCCTGGCAAGCAAATCCGGTCTGACCGTCCGTCAGCTGGCCCAAAGCCTGCTGATGTCCACCGCCGTGCCCATGGTGGATCAGGACAGCGAAAGCTACTATTCCATCCTGCAGCAGGGCGCGGGCCTGGCCAACATCGGCGCCGCGGTCACCGCAGGAAGCTATCTGACCATGGATGCCGACGCCACCGCCTCCTATGCCGACGGCAAGGTCAAGGCCGAGCTGGGCGACGATCCCGACCGGACCGGCTCCTACCGCTTCGGCTTCACCATCCACAATCTGGAAGACAAAGCCACCTCCTTCAACCTCAGCGCCGACTTCTTCACCCAGGGCATTCTGGTTGGCGAAGCCACCGACGGCACCACGGTGAACTTTGAAGACACCGCCACCGTGCCGCTGGCCTCCAACGTCACCTGGACCGTGGACGGTCAGGAAATGACCTTCGACACGCCCGCCGCCCTGACGCTGTGCGACTTTGACGGCAACGGCACGGTCAACGCCGCCGACGGCCAGGCTCTGCTGGACTACGTCACCGGCGTCCGGACCTCCATTTCCCACATGGATCGGGCCGATCTGAATGTGGACGGGGATATCGACACCTACGACGTCTACCTCTTCTTCAAGCGGCTGACCACCGGCACCGTGGAAGTGCCCGCCGGCGGCAGCGTCCACGTCACCGTGAACGCCCAGGTTCTGGGCCTGGACCAGTATGACGAAGCCAGCAGCGGCACCGGCACCTATGTGGAAGGCTATGTCTTCGCCGAGGAGCCGAGCAGCAGCGAGGGCGAAACGGGCACCACCCACTCCATCCCCGTGCTGGGCTACTACGGCAGCTGGACCGATTCCTCCATGTTCGACGTGGGCAGCACCATTGCCTACCGCTACGGCCTGGAGAACCGCCCGCCTTACCTGTACGCCGCCACCAATCAGGCCGTGGGCTTCCAGGATATGACCGTGAAGTACACCGGAACCAGCGAGCATCTTTCCTTCGGCGGCAACCCCTATGTGGAAGACGGCTTCTACGATCCGGACCGCTACGCCATCAACCCCGACACCTCCACGCTGTCCGACGCCTACTTCACCCTGATCCGCAATGCGGCTACCGCCCGGGTGACCATCGAAGGCTCCGACGGCAAGGAATATCTGAACACCGAGTCCAACTATCCCATCGCCGCCGCTTACTACCACATCAATAACCGGTTCTGGAACCAGCTGCAGAGCAGCGTGTCCATCAACGCCGCCCCCAAGGCGGAGGAAGGCACCGTTCTGACCGTGAAGATCACCATGGCGCCGGAATACTATGTGGATTACAGCGGAAAAACCGCCGTCACCGACTGGAACGCCCTGGGCGACGGCGCCAGCCAGGTGTACACCGTCAACATCGATAAGACGGCCCCCGTGCTGGACGAGGTTTTCTTCAAGGAAGACACCGCCACCGGCGTCCGCCATCTGAACGTCACCGCCACCGACAACCGCTATCTGGCAGCCGCCGTGCTGTATAACTACGACAGCGGCAAGGTCATCTCCAAGGTGGCCGGTTCTCCCGAAGGCGCCGCCAAGGGCGACACCGTGACCATGGATCTGGGCGAAATTGGCAGTGACACGCCGCACCTGGTGCTGCGGGTGTACGATTACGCCAACAACTGCTCCACCTACAAGATCAATCAGAACCGGGACGAGCTAGAAGGCCCCGTGTCCGTCACGCTGGACAAGACCAGCGCCCACCTGTACAAGGGCGGCACGCTGGCGCTGAACGCCGAGGTGGCTCCCTTCGGCATCCATCCCGACACCGTCCTGTGGAACTCCTCCAATGAAGCGGCCGCCACGGTGGACCAGAACGGTATCGTCACCGGCATCGGCGAAGGCGAAGCCGTGATTACCGCCGCCTACGCCGCCGATCCCACCAAGAGCGCCTCCTGCACCGTCACCGTGGAAACCGTGAAGGCGACCCTGTACGGCGCGCTGCAGGATGCCAACGCCAACGCCACGTTCTACACCTGGGATATGGAAAATGACACGACCTGGAAGGGCGGCGCCACGCTGCAGGCCGGCAGCCTGATTTCCTCCGCGCTGGATCACCGCACCGGCAACGTTGTGGTCATGGACGGCACCACCCACAACTTCCATGTGGTGGATCCGTCCACCGGCAAGGATCTGGCCACCTACCCCGGCATCGACGGCCACGGCGGCTTTAATGTCCCCATGTACGACATGGAGTGCAGCCAGGTCTTCTCCACCGGTGACAAGCCCACCATGTTCGGCTTCTACAGCTTCATCATCTTCACGCCCGCGCCTCTGGGCGAGCTGCAGAGCGACGGCTTCGTGATGTTCACGGACCTGCTTTCCACCACCGGCGCCGACAAGTTCACCGCCGTGACCTCCTGTGGCGCCACCAAGATGGATCTGGACGGCGACGGCACGGAAGAAACCGATGCCGAGCTGTTCCTGGTGCTGGACAACAAGGGCTATGTTTGGACCATGAAGCTGTATCAGCAGGACGGCGAGTACAAGCTCGACTACAAAGTCTCCCGCACCAACCTGTCCAGCTACAAGCTGTACTTTATGGGTGACGACAACGGCAATCCCGATTGCTCCATGGTCGCCGCCACCGAAAACGGCAAGCTGGTGCTGTACCTCTCCTATCTGGCAAAGACCACCAGCCAGATCTATCGGATGGTCTACGACAGCACCTCCAACAGCTGGAACG
>CAJLCS010000022.1 GCA_905205195.1 uncultured Eubacteriales bacterium | reverse complement strand
CCGCAAACAGGGCGGCCAGACGGATGACACGGGGGTCATACACCTTGCTCAGAGCCAGCACGCCGGTGTTCTCGCCGTAGGTGGTGTTGGCGGGGCCGCCGAACAGGGCCGCCAGGGCTGTGGCCAGACCGTCGCCGGTGAGGGTCCGGTGCAGGCCCGGATCCGCCACGAAGTTCTTGCCCACAGTGGAGGAGATGGCGCACACGTCGCCGATGTGCTCCACGATGGTGGCCAAGGAAATGGGAGCGATGGTCACGATGGCGGTGATGAGCATTCCCACGTCCAGATTCTTATTGAAGATGGACAGGCCGCACTCGTTCCAGATGATGGGCAGGCCGATCCACTTGGCCTCGCTGACCTTCTGGACCAGCACCGCCCGGTCCTCCGGGACGAAGATCATGGCCGCCACATAGGAGGCCACCACGCCCAGCAGGATGGGGACGATTTTCACCATGCCCTTGCCCCAGATGTTGCAGATGACCACCACCGCAATGGCAACCAGCGCCACGGCCCAGTTGGTGGTGCAGTTATTCACGGCACTCTGGGCCAGCGACAGGCCGATGCAGATGATGACGGGGCCGGTGACGATGGGCGGGAAGAAACGCATGACCTTCTTGGCGCCGAAGCACTTGAAGAACAGTGCCAGAACCAGATACACAAGGCCTGCCACGGCCACGCCGATGCCGGAATAGGTCAGGGGAATGTCCTGGCCGGTGGCGGTGACCAGACCGTAAGCGCCGAGAAATGCGAAGGAGGAGCCGAGGAAAGCGGGAACCTTCCGCCCGGTGATGAGGTGGAACAGCAGGGTGCCGATGCCCGCGAAGAACAGCGTCGTGGACACGTTCAGGCCGGTGATGGCGGGAACCAGAACCGTGGCGCCGAACATGGCGAACAGGTGCTGAACGCCGAGAACCAGCATCTTGGGCGTCCCCAGGGTACGGGCGTCATACACCGCTTCCTGGGCAATTTCTTTTTTTGCCATAGCGTACTTCCTTTCTCTTCTGGCGGCGAAAAAGGGGGACGGGGCCATCTTGCGATTGCCACGTCCCACCTTTCGCCGAATTTTTATTTACCGCGGTTCAGTATACCCGATCTCCGGGAAAAATGCAAGGAAGAAGTTCCGAAAGGACCGCTGAAATATGAACGGAATGTTACGCCGGATTTGTACACATTGCTGCCCTGCCGTCAAAGCAGGCTCCGTCCCTCCCAGCGGGGGCTGGGCCGCACGCCCAGCAGCGCCGTCACGGTGGGGGCAATGTCCTTGATGCTCACGCCGGTCAGCTGTCCCCGCCCGGCAAACCGGGGGCCGGACAGCAGCAGCGGAATGGTCATGTCCTCCGGAATGTCCAGCCCATGGTCCCGGCCGTGGCCGCCGTGGTCGGCGGTAACCAGCACATGGTCCGCCGCCGACAGGTCACTGCACAGGGCGGTGATCCGGTCCCAGCAGGCGGCAACCGATCTGAGGTACGGCTCCGTCATCCAGCCGATTTCGTGGCCCGCTTCGTCGGGGGCACCGAGATAGAGGAAGAGAAAATCCGGATTGTGGGCCGCCAGACAGGCCCGGGCGGCGGCCAGACTTTCTTCGTCGGTTTTCTCGAAGCCGCCCTCCACGCCGGAGGAAAAGCCGTACCAGTTCAGCGAGCCGGGCCGGGACAGGTCCCGCAGCTCGTCCCAGTTGTAAAAGAAGGCGCAGGTCTTGCCCTCCCGGTGGAGCTGATCGAACAGTCCTTCAATGGGTCGGGACTGGGGGGTGTAGGTGTTGGTCAGAATGCCGTGGCGCTGGGGATCCACGCTCTGCATCAGCGAGACGTGGGCCGGCAGTGTCACCGGGGGCATGACGCTCCGGGCGTCCATGGCCCAGGCCCCCTCCCGCCGTATGTGGCGGTACAGCGGCGGGGCGACCTGCTCCAGCGCATCGGGCCGCATCCCGTCGCAGAGAATCAGAATGACTTTTCCTTGCTCCATGGTGGGTTTCCTCCGTTTTTCAGCCGTGAATCAGCAGATTTTCAAAAATCGGCAGGCTGCGGCAGATGGTGCGGTAGTCCACGCAGTAGCCCAGCCGGAAATAGCCTGGGCAGCCGAAGCCGTCGCCGGGAACGACAAGCAGATCCCGCTGCTTGGCCTGTCGGGAGAAGGCCTCGGCGTCGCCGCCGGGGGCCTTGACGAAGAGGTAGAAGGCGCCCTCCGGCTTGGGCATTTCGTAGCCCAGACGCCGCAGACCGTCGTAAAGCGTCCGGCGGTTGCGGTCGTAGGCCTCCAGATCCGGCCGCAGGCCGGCGCACCGGGCGATGACCTTTTGCCACAGGCTGGGGGCGCAGACGTGGCCGCAGGCCCGGGCGGCGCCCGCCACCGCCAGATACAGCTGCTTGCCGTCCTCGGCGGCCTGGGGCACATACACATAGCCGATCCGCTCGCCGGGGAGGGACAGAGATTTGGAATAGGAATAGCACACGATGGTGTTGTGGTAAATGGTGGGCAGGAAGGGGACCGTCGTCCCGTCGTACACCAGCTCCCGGTACGGCTCATCGGCTACAATATAAATGGGATGGCCGTACTCTGCAGATTTCCGGGTCAGCAGCGACGCCAGCTCCACCAGTGTCCGGTGGGTGTATACCGTGCCGGAGGGGTTATTGGGGGAGTTGACGATGAGGGCCACGGTGTGGGGCGTCAGCATGGCCTCCACCGCGTCCAGACGAATCTGGAAATGAGGCACGTCCGGCGGCACCACCCGGAAGGTCAGACCGCTGTTTTCGGCGAAGGGCTTGTATTCCGGGAAATAGGGGGCAATGGCCAGAATCTCGCCGTCCTTCACCGCCAGCGCCCGGAAAACGGCCACCAGCTCCGGCGCGGCGCCGCAGCCGAGAAACAGCTCCTCCGGCGCCACGCCGGCGTGGAACCGGGCGTTCAGGTCGTCGGCGATGGCCTTCCGGGCGGCGTAGTCGCCCACGGCGGAGGTGTAGCCGTGGATTTGCAGGCTGTCCGTGTCGCTGAGAATGTCCCGGATGGCCTGCTCCACCTGGGGCGGCGACGGAATGGACGGATTGCCCAGGCTGAAATCGCAGACGTTCTGAGCGCCGATGATGGCGCTGCGCTGCCGTCCGTATTCAAACAGATCCCGGATGCTGGAGCGATGGGCGCCCAGCTCGTATGCTTGCTGATTGTACATAGTATCCCCTCTCAAAGCGGTAATGGTTCGGTTTCGGCGGCGTGGTACAGCGGCGGGGCCGGGTAGCCGGTCTGGGGCCGGTAGGTCACCGAGGAAATGGGCTTTCCCTCCATGCCGAAGCGGGCGGGATAGCCGAACAGATTGACATAGCGGAGCAGATCGTCCTGCTCGTCGGCCATGGCCTCCAGCACGGCCAGCGCCGCCAGCACGTCGTCCAGCGCCCGGTGGGTGTTGGCCACCCGGCCGGTCAGGCCGTAGGCCCGGATGGCGTCCCGGAGCTTGTGAGGCGCGGTGCGCCGGTCCCGGAAGACCGTCAGCAGGTCCAGCTTGTCCTTGCCCCGCAGGATGGCCGTGTCGCCGCTGCGAAGCAGCAGATAGTAAAGAAATGTCAGGTCAAAATGGGCGTTATAGGCAAGAAGCAGGGTATTTCCCTGAAAAAACTCCCCGATATCCCGGCAGATGCGGGTTTTGGGCAGGCCCCGCTCCCGCAGGTCCCGGGTGGAGATGCCGGTCAGGGCCTCGATCCGGGCGGGGACGAAGCCGCCGGGGCTGAGGGCCACCAGCTGGTCGTATTGGGCGGTGACTGCCGCCCGGCCCTCCCGGTTTTCCACCACGGCGGCGGCAAATTCGATGATTTCGTCCCGGCTGGCGGACAGTCCGGTGGTTTCCGTGTCCAGAATCACCAGCCGGTCGTACCGGCCGAGCAGGGATTGCAGCGGATTCACGGCTGTTCCCCCTTTGCAAGGGCCAGCGCCCGGCGGAATTTGCTTTTTTTCTCGGGCTTCAGGCCGAATCGGGCGGCCAGCGCCCCGGCCCAGGCCTCCGCGTCCTCCGGCGTGCCGGATTTCAGCTCCACCTCCGCCTCGCCCAGCGGCGCGGTCCGGCCGCCGCCCAGCAGAAGGCCCCCGTCCAGCGCGATTTCCACCTGTCCGCCGGGAATGGACTCCAGCCGGGACAGCCGGGTGAATTTCGCGCTGCAGATGGGCACCAGCCCGCCCCGGGTCAGCGCCGCCAGCTCCTCCGGCGCGCCAAGGCCGCACAGCACCGGCACCGCGTCCTCGATCCGGCTGCAAAGGCATTCCCATTCGCCCCGGCCCTGGGACCCGGCGGGGGTTTTCACCGTGCAGACGGCCCGGCCGTTTTCCAGCCGTCGCCGGAGGGTGAATCGCAGCCGGGCCAGATCCCCGGCGGGGGTGTCGTAATAGATGGTTTCCATTTCCGTGCGGACCCAGTCGCCGCCCAGCTCCCGGACCATCCGCTGCCGCAGATCGTCGTCTGCGGCGTATTTCAGTTCAAATTCCAGCCCCATCGAACCGCTCCGTTTCCTGATTTTGGCCTCATTATACACCCCTGCGGGGCAGGATGCAAGAATCTTTCGCGGCAAACCCATTCCGACAGAAAAATTGTGGTGCCCGTGGTAGGATTTTCTTACCAGATTCACGAAAGGCTGTGGTAGCAATGACAGTTTCCTCCTATGTCCGCCGGGGGCGGCGGCTTTTGCGGCAGTGGGCGGTGAACCCCCGGATCCACGCCCTGGCCGAAGCGGCGGGCTGTGCGCTGGCGGGATGCCTGCTCAGCGCGGCCAGCCTGACGAACCGGGCCATGCCCCTGACGCTGGGTCTGCTGTGCGCGGCGGAGGGGTGGAGCGCGGTGTGGATTGCGTTGGGCGGCAGCGCGGGCTATCTGCTGTTCTGGGGGACGGCGGGGCTGCAGGGGCTGCTGTGGATGATGGGGGGCCTGCTGGCCCTGTGGCTGCTGGGCAGCCGGCCGGCGGCGAAGGAGCAGCCCGCCCTGATGCCTGCGGCGGCGGGGCTGGTGGTATCGGCATCCGGCGTGATTTTCCTGCTGCGGATGGGGGATAACACGCCGATTCCCGCCTATCTGCTCCGGGTGGCCCTGGGCGCCGGGACCACGGTGCTGTTTACGCTGGTGCACCGCCGGAATCACCCGGCGGCGGATGCGCTGGCGGCAGGGGCGGCGGTGCTGGCCCTGTCCCAGGTGGCCCCCGTGCCCTGGCTGGATCTCGGCGTGGCGGCGGCGGGAGCCATGGCCGCTGCCGGTACCTTCCCTGCGGCGGCACTGGCGGGGCTGGCGGTGGATGCCGCCGGGATCGTGCCGGTGTCCGTGACGGCGGTGGTGTCCGTGGCATGGCTGGCCCGGCGTCTGCCCGGAAAAAGCCCTTGGCGGACGGCACTGGCGCTGGCGGCGTCGGCCTGCGCCATGATGGCCGTCACCGGCCGGTGGAACGCCACCTTTCTTCCGGCATTGGTGCTGGGAGGATTGCTGGGCGGACTGGCTCCCGCCGGGGTGGCGGCGCCCAGAACCGGCGAGCTGGGCCTGGCCCAGGTGCGGCTGGAGCTGACGGCGGGGGTGCTGACCCAGGCGGAGCAGCTGCTGCTGGAAGCGCCGGAGCCGGTGATCGATCTGCAGGCGCTGGTGACCCGGGCGGCCAATCAGGCCTGCCTGTCCTGCCCCTGCCGCCGCAGCTGCGGCGAAACGGCGGCGGTGGAGACCATGCCGCCGGAGGTGCTGAGCCGGGCGCTGCTGACGCCGGAGGATCTGCCGGTGCGGTGCCGGAAGCCCGGCCGGGTGCTGATGGAGCTGCGGCGCAGTCAGGAGCAGTTCCGGGCCCTGCGGGCGGGCCACGAGCGGACGGCGGAATGCCGCTGGGCGGTGATTCAGCAGTATCAGTTCCTGGGGGAGTACCTGCGGCGGCTGTCCGACCGGCTGGCGGACCGGAAAGCGCCGGGCGCGCCTGCCTATCGGGCGGAGGTGGCCGGGGTGTCCGCCGGGCGGGGCAGCGCCGACGGCGATAAATGCGTCTGGTTCGCCGGGCCGGAGGACCGGTACTATGTGCTACTGTGCGACGGTATGGGTACCGGTCCGGGGGCGGCCCAGGACAGCCGGGACGCGGTGTATCTGCTCCACCGGCTGCTGGCGGCGGGGTTCCCGGCGGACAGCGCGCTGCGGAGCCTGAACAGCCTGTGCGTGCTGCGGCAGCGGTCCGGCGCGGTGACGGCGGATCTGGCGGAGCTGCGGCTGGACACGGGCAAGGCGGTGCTGTACAAATGGGGCGCGGCGCCGTCGTATCTGCTGCGAGGCGGCGGCGCCGAAAAAATCGGGACAGCCGGACCGCCGCCGGGCCTGTCGGTGAGAGACGGGCGGGAGACGGTGGAACGGCTGTCCCTGCGTCGGGGAGAGACGCTTGTTCTGGTGAGCGACGGCGTGGACGGAGAGGCTGTCCGACGCCGGGCCGGTGCTGCGGCGGCGCAGCCGGTCGGGGAGACGGCGGCTGCCATTGTCAAAATGGGCCGGGGCGAGGGAGGCGACGATGCCACCGCAGTCGCGGTGCGGCTCATCCCTGCCGCTGCGTCTACATAATATCACCGGGTTTGCGCGAATGCTGTCGAAACACAAGATGTTGACGAAAATTCACGCAGAAAATACGATATCTTGCGGGATCTCCTGGAAGGCTGCGGAAACAGGCGGAATTTTTCCGTCAGGACCGGACGGTCACCGGCCCCAGCAGGCCGGTTGGCTCCAGCAGCAGATAGCGGGAGAACCGGTCCCGCCGTGCAAAGCCCAGATTGGTGGTCACCCGGACCTCCAGCGGCCCGGTGGCGCCCTCCGGTAGGTCGAACCGGTAAGGCGGCGCGATCCGCACGCCCAGGGACTTGCCGCCCAACAGCACCTCCGCCGTTTCGCCGACATCGCCCAGATCCAGCACCCGGCCGCCCGTTTCCGGCAGCTCCGTCCGGTAAACTGCCGTGCCGCCGAAGCGGGGCAGGGTACGGTTCAGCGGTGTCAGATTGTCCGCCTCCCACGTCCGGCCGTCTGCGGTGACGGTCCAGCGCAGGGGCAGGGCTTTGGCGGCGGTCAGCGGCGCCGGTGCGGGGGCGGCGGGCACCTCCGCCCCGAACAGGTAAAACCGGGTTTCGTAGGGGGCCAGTGTCACGCGCCGGTCGGCGCAGCGGGTCAGCCTGCCGGTCCAGGCATCGTAGGCAAGCCGCGGCCCGGCCCCGGCGGAGAAGGTGATTTCACCGTCAAAGGTGTTTTCCACATCCTCGTTGAAGAGCATGTACAGCTCCGTGCCGCCGCTGCGGCGATGGAGGTACCGCAGCCCCCGGAAGGGGGCGGACAGGGCAATGTCCCAGCCGATTTCCCGGCGAACGTAAGATGCCAGACCGTCCTTTACCACCACCGTCCCGAAATCCGGGTCGAAGGGGCGGCAATCGGCGGCCTTTTCCGTTTTCCGGCCCAGCCAGAGCACCGGCACGCCGCATTCCGCCAGCGCCTTCATCTTTTCCAGCGCCGTCCGGGGCAGATATTCGCTTTCCGGCACGATCAGGCAGGAAAACGCCGTATTTCCCACCCGGAGACGGCGGTTTTCCGCCTGCCCGGTGAGCAGATAGTCGCAGGAGAGAATGTCAAATTCCAGCTGATTTTCCGCCAGAAGCCTGGCGGCGGCGTAGAAGGTGTCGTACTGTCCGCCGGACCACTCGGCCTCGGCGTGGTAGAGGATTGCCGCCCCGGGGACGTATTCCCCGGCGGAGGTCAGGTGAATCTGCCGGTCGGCATACCGCGTCAGCAGGCCGAAGGCGGGGTACTGGGGGTTGGCGCCTCCGGCGTAGAAGTGGGGCGGGCAGTCGGGGTCGTCCTCCTTCGGGGAGAAGGCATGGGGCACGAACCGGTTGACGCCCCGGACGATCATGTGGTCGGCCAGCCATTTCATCATTTTGGTGCCCTCGGCCCAGCCGAAGGCGCCGAACATTTCACACAGCACCCGGCCCTGCTTTTCCGGCTGAACGTGGGCGTGGGAGGCGGCCAGCTTGGCCAGACTGAAGGAGAAGAAATCCGGGTCCGCAATATCATAGGAGCAGGGGACGCAGGCGTCCACGTCCTGAAGGCCCGGCACGATCTGATCCAGTACCACGTCCACACCGGCCATGTCCATGCCGTCCAGCGACCGGAAGTAGTGGCCGCCGGCCAGAAAACCGCAGTGCTGGCCGTCGTCCTCCACGATGTGGCCGATGTAGGCCGCGCCCCGGGCGTGGCACCAGGCCTGAATTTTCCGGTTGAAGTTGGCGGAATACAGCGCGCTCACCGTGTCCATGTAGGCCGTTCGGAGGGTGGGGGACAGCCCCGGCGTGTTCCACCACAGGGTGGGCAGCAGCGCCCGGCAGTCCCGGCCCAGCTTCTCCGTCAGAAGCTGCTCCACCTCGCCGTTCCACGGGAAGGCCACGTCCTTGTCCGGCACGCCGCCCCGGAGGGCCAGCCGGGAATTGCGGAGGATGTACGGCTCGTCGCTGAAAAAGCCCTTGAAGGTTTTGCCGAATTCGCTGCCGTAGCGGGCGTAGTGGGGCTCATACACCGCCTCCAGCAGCACGTCCACCGACTGGCCCGACAGCACGTCGATGTGGTGGTCGTCGCAGACCCTGGTGTACACCGTGAAAATCCGGAAGATGCCCTCCGGCAGGTCCAGCGGGATCAGCCCGTCCCGGACCCGGTCCGTCAGGTCCAGAAATTCCGGCTCCAGATCCTGGGTGCCGGGCCGGGCCACCCGCCGGTAGGCGGTGACGGAGAGAATGTCCTCCGCCTCCGGCGGCACCAGTACCGCGCCGCCGTTGACGGGGCCGCGGACGTCGGTGTGGCGCTCGCAGACGGTTTTCTTCCGGCGCTCCGGGTATTTGGCGTCCAGCAGGCCGTTTGCGTAGCCGGTGGGGAAATGCTTGTCGTCCAGCAGCCAGAGGTCCATGCCAAGCTCCCTGCACCGGCCCAGAATCAGGTCCAGATCCGCCCACCAGGAATCGGTGCCGAAGCCCTCGTGGGGCCGGGACTCCACGCAGACGCCCCGAATGCCGCAGTCGTAAATTTTCTGAAGCTCCCGCAGCAGCGTTTCGTCGTCCTCGCCGTGGAGCCAGAGGAAGGGCAGCTGGTAGTCCGCCGCATCACCGCGCAGATTCTCCAGCAGCCGGGATGAAATGTCGTTCATGGGAATACCGCCTTTCCGTTTGTTGGTTTGATTATAAAGGCACAGCCATTTCCTGTCAAGCGTCACGGGGTTGTACATTCCGACCCGATTGCAAGAAAAATCACGGCGTTGCATGATTTTTCTTGCAATCGGATGCAGCAGACTGTATAATTCTGGTGATGCGGACGCTTTGACATTCATGGTCGGGCGGTGATCCGGTGTACGGCGTCAGGCTTTACCAAGGACCGTCTGATTGCGGCGCACGATGATCCGTCCCGGAAAAAATCAAGGCGCGGATGGACGGTTTGCCCCGGGAAAACGGCTGGACGGAGCCGCGCCAACCATAGAAAGAGAGGAAAACGGACATGAAAAAGATTCTGGTTCTCTTCAAAACCCACCTGGACGTGGGCTTTACCGATTTCAGCCGGGTGGTGCTGGACCGCTACAACCGGGAAATGATCCCCCGGGCCATTGCCGTGGGCCGGGAGCTGGCGGAGGCAGGCTGCCCCGAGGGCTTCGTGTGGACCACGGGCAGCTATCTGCCCTGGCAGTACCTGCGGCAGGCATCGCCGGAGGCCCGGGCGGAGATGGAGGAGGCTATCCGTCGCAAGTGGATGCGCTGGCACGGCCTGCCGGTGACGCTCCATTCGGAGCTGGCGGACCGGGACCTGTTCCGCTACGGCCTGTCCCTGTCCCACCGGCTGGACGAGGCCTACGGCGTGCGGACCGTTGCGGCGAAAATGACGGACGTGCCGGGGCACACCCGGGCCATCGTGCCGCTGCTGCGGGAGGCGGGGATTGAATTCCTCCATCTGGGCGTGAATCCCGCCTCCACCGCGCCGGACGTGCCGGACCTGTTCCGCTGGCGCAGCCCCGAGGGGGCGGAGATCACGGTGATGTACAACAAGGGGGCTTATGGGGCGTTCTCCGAAATTCCCGGCACGGACACCGGCGTGTATTTTGCCCACACCGGCGACAATATGGGGCCTTCCTCCGCCCGGGAGGTGCTGGACCTCTACGCCGACCTCCACGCCCGGTACCCCGGGGCGGAGATCCGGGCGGGGGACCTGAACGATCTGGCGCTGGCGGTGCGGCCGGTGGCGGGGCAGCTGCCGGTGATCACCCAGGAGCTGGGTGATACCTGGATTCACGGCGGCGGCACGGACCCGCAGAAGATGAGCACCTACCGGGCGCTGCTGCGGCTGGCCCGGGACCTTGGCCCGGCGGAGCGGGAGACGCTTTACGAGCATCTTTTGCTGGTGCCGGAGCATACCTGGGGCGTCAACGAGCAGAAATGGCTCCGGGACAGCGAAAATTACAACCGCGAACACTTTAACGCCGTCCGCCATCAGGAAAACTACAAGAAAATGGAGGATTCCTGGGCCGAGCAGCGGGAGTATGTGACGGCGGCGGCCCAGGCGCTGCCGGAAGGGCCGATTCGCCGCCGGGCGCTGGCGGCGCTGACGGAATACCGGCTGAAAAAGCCGAATTTCGACGGAATGCAGCCGGTTTCCGGGAAGAAAATCATCCTGGGCGGCTGGGACATCCGGTGGGACGACACCGGCGCCGTGACGTATCTCGAAAAGGACGGCCGGATTCTGGCGGATGAAGATCACACCATGGGCCGCTTCCGCTACGAGGCCTTCTCCCAGACCGAGGTGGAGGCCTTCAAGGACCGGTACCTGAAGCCCTCCATGCGGCAGGTGGACTGGGCGGTGGACGACTTCGGCAAGCGGGGGCTGGAGCGGGATATGCCCGGCTACTACGTCCGGGATGCCGCGCTGAAGCAGGCCCTGACCGACGGGGAATCGCTGTACCTCCGGCTGGCCGTGGGCGGCGACGCCGAAAAATGCTACGGCTGCCCGCCGGAGCTGGTGCTGGCGGTGCGGCCCGAGGAAACGACCGTGCTGTTCGACTTTGCCTGGTATGACAAGCCCGCCTGCCGGATTCCCGAGGCCCTCTGGCTGGGTTTCCGGCCGAGAAAGCCGCTGACGGCCATCCGGAAGCTGGGATCGGACATCCATCCGCTGGAGGTGGTGTCGCTGGGCAACCGGGAGATGCACGCCACGGAGGGGCTGCTCCGCTTCGGCGGCGAGACGCTGGAGCTGATCGACTCGGCGCTGATCGCCGTGGGCGAACCGTCGGTGTACCATTTCTATAACCGTCTGCCGGATACGGCGGCGGGCATCTGGGCCAACCTGTTCAATAACCAGTGGGGCACCAATTTCCCCATGTGGTGCGAAGGGGACGCCCGGTTCCGGTTCCGGCTGGGCGGCAGGGCGGAGTAAAGACCGCCGTGCTGAGACTGTCGGAAAACCCCTTCGGGCTTTTCCGACAAAAGGATTGCAGTCTGCCGCGCGCACTTCGTCGCAGTACCTGCCACACCGCTCCGTTTTCCGCAGGCGGAAAACTCCACCAGTGTCAGGACTGCTCCTCTCCCCGCAAGGCACCAGCCTTGCGGGGCCCCTTTATTGCCGTTGGCGAAAATGATTTTGACTTCTTCGTCGCCTGCGGGCGACGAACTCTGCGAGGCTTTTTGGGCGTACAAACAAAGCGCAGCCGGATAGCGGCTGCGCTTTGTATCTCTGATGTTTTGTGTTCTGCGTGGCATCCGCCACCCGTAAACGGGAACGAACCGGGCAAACCTCCGGGGCCGATGGTTTCCGTCAGCCACCGTGCGTCTCCGGAACCGCGCACTTCGTCGCAGTATCTGCCACACCGCTCCGTTTTCCGCAAGGCTGGCGCCTTGCGGGGTCCCCTTTTCAACGGACGTACTCGATGACTACCCGGCGGTTCGGCTCCGTGCCGGTGGAGTGGGTGGTGATGTTCTCCATGTCCTGCAGCGCCGCGTGAATCACATGGCGCTCGTAGGCGTTCATCGGCTCCAGCACCGTGCGGCGGCGGGCCTTGAGAACCTGCTGGGCTTTCTTGGCGGCGTAGCGGCGGAGGGACTCCTCTCGCTTCTCCCGGTACTGCTCCGCGTCCACGTTGATGCGGATGCGTCCTTCCACGTCCCGGTTCACCGCGTAGTTGGCCAGATGCTGAATGGCGTCCAGCGTGTCGCCCCGGCGGCCGATCAGATAGCCCAGACCGTCGCCGGTCAGCTCCACCTTGTAAGTATCGTCGCTTTCCTTCATGGCGTGGGGCACGGCCGCAGAGCCCATATGTTCCAGCAGACCCTTGAGGAACTGCTCAATCTTCTCCTCCACGCTGCCGGGGGCCGCAGGCTCGTAGACCTTCTCGACCTTCGCCGCTTGGGGGGACCGGGGTGCCTTGGGGGCCTTCGGGGCCTCGGCAGCCCTCGGCGCGGCGGGGGCCTTGGACGCTTCGGCGGGCTTCGGAGCCTCCGGCGCCTTGGGCGCTTCGGCGGGCTTCGGGGCCTCCGGCGCCTTGGGCGCAGCGGGCTGGGCGGGCTTCACCGCCGCAGGCGCGGCCTCCGGGGCCTTGGGCGCCGCCGGACGGGGCGGCTTGCTGCGGGAGGCGGAGGACAGGGCGTTTTTGGGGGCCTCCGGCACGGGATCCGCCACCTCGTAGGTCACCTGCACCTTGGCAGGCTGGGCGCCAATGCCCAGAAAGCCGGACTTGGCCTGGGCCAGCACCGTGACGGAAACGCTGTCCCGGTCCAGCCCCAGCTGGGCCAGGGCGGCCTCCACGGCCAGATCAATGGTCTTTCCGGTGGTCACAATACTCTTTTCCATAGCTTATTCCTCCGTAGAATTGGAATCGTAGCGGTTGGGATCGTAGGCGCGGCCCTTGCTGTAGGGTCGGCTGGGTACGCCGGAGAGCACCTGCTTGACGTCTTCGGTTTCCTCGGCGGCATCGGGATTCTTCTTCGCGGCATATTCCCGGGCAGCGGCGGCCCGGGCTTCGGCGTCGGCCTGCTGCTGCTTTTTCTGCATCTTCTTCTTGCTGGTGTTGTCGGTAATGCCGTCGGGATTGGCAGCCCGGCGCTCGGCCCGCTGGCGCTCCTTCTCGGCCTCGGCGGCTTCCTCCTCCAGCGCCTTCTGGAGCCGGACGGCGTCCTCCGCGTCGTAGATCTTGCGGTAGTGCTTGGTCAGGTAGATGTCCTGCAGCATGGCGATCACGCCCTGCACAAACCAGTAAAGGCTCAGTGCGTTGGGCACCGTGAAGCCGATCCACAGGGACATCAGGGGCATCATCCACATCATCACCTGGGTGGACTGGTTCTGCTGGGATTTTTTCGCGGTTTCCTCGTCCTGCAGGCCCTTTTCGTTGGTGATGACGGAGTTGTTCATCTTCTGGGAGACGAACATACTCAGCACCTGGCTGCCTGCGGAGAAAATGGGAATCAGGAACGCGCCGATGTTGGCCCAGTTCCACACCCAGGAGCTGGCGAACACGTTGAACTGGGGCACCGTGCCCAGGTCAATGCCCAGGAAGGTGAAGTTGATACCGGCCTGCGTGGCCTCCCGCAGGTTAGGCAGCTCGGCCTGAATGGCGGAGAGGAACTCCGGAATGTGCTGGGCGGCGATCATCTGATCGTAGTAGTTGTTCTTGCCGAACAGGGAGGGATCGGCGTTTTTGATGATCTCCACGATTTGCGCAGCGGTATCGGAGCTTTCGTGGAGCATATACACGATGGGCTGCCGGACCACCTGATACAGCGGCAGCAGCAGAAGCAGCGGCACAAAGCTCCACAGGCAGCCGCCGGTCATGCTGACGCCTTCCTTGCGGTACAGCTCCTGTACCATCTGGTTCTGTTTGGTGGGGTCGTCGGCGTATTTTTTCTGAATGGCCTGCACCCGGGGCTGCATCCGGGACATTTTCATCATGCCCTTTTTGCTCTTGGCCTGAATGGGGTAGAGAATTATCTTCACGGCCAGCGCGAAAAGAATCAGCGCCAGGCCGTAGCTGCTTGTCAGCTGGTAGAGCCAGTCCAGCAGATAGCCGAAG
Source organism: uncultured Eubacteriales bacterium (assembly GCA_905205195.1). Classification (GTDB taxonomy): domain Bacteria; phylum Bacillota; class Clostridia; order Oscillospirales; family Oscillospiraceae; genus Faecousia. The sequence continues at coordinate 17,440 of CAJLCS010000022.1, read as the reverse complement.
GGAATCCGGATACAATCCGAAAGGGAGAATGCAAGAAACATGGACGTTCCTCCTTGTGGAAGTCATGGAACGGGGTCGTAGCAGTCGCCGTGATAGAAGGGCTGGCAGCGCAGAAAGCGCCGCAGCGCCAGACGGCCGCCTTTGACGGCTCCGTATTTGCAGATAGCTTCGTAGGCGTAGTGCGAGCAGGTCGGCGTAAACCGGCAGCGGGAGGGAAACAGCGGCGAAACGGAACGTTGGTAAAAGCGGATCAGGCGCAGCAGCAGATTTTTCACGGTTCTTCCTCCTCTGCAGGCCGCAGAATCCCGGCCTTTTTCGCCAGGGACAGATAGCTGCGGGTCAGCTCGTCGAAGCTTGCGTCCACCGCCTTGCTCCGGGCCACCACCACGATGTCCCAGCCGGGCAGAAACCGGTCCTCGTGGAGCCGGTAAATCTCCCGCAGACGGCGGCGGACCCGGTTGCGGACCACGGCGTGGCCCAGCTTTTTGCTGACGGTCAGGCCGACCCGGTTCCGGTCCGTCCGGTTTTTCCGGGCGTAGAGCACCAGACAGCCGTTGGCCCGGCCGGAGGTGGCGTACAGCCGGCGGAAAATGTGGTTGAGTTTCAGAGAACTGGAATACTTCATGCGGGCCTCCGTTTTGCCGTTAAAAAGGGAGCGGGGCGAACTCCATTCGCCCCGCTATAGCTCCCGTTTCGCTATGAGCGATGTGCCGCCGATGAAAACGCGGTGGCTGCCGCTCAGGCGGACAGAGCCTTGCGGCCCTTGGCGCGGCGGCGAGCCAGAACCTTGCGGCCGTTGGCCGTGGCCATTCTCTGACGGAAGCCGTGCACCTTGGAACGGTGACGCTTGCTGGGCTGATAGGTACGCTTCATGGAAAATCCACCTCCTGTTACAAAATCATATGCTCAACAGCCGGTTTCCCAGCCGCAGCAACACATATTGACCGATACTAATCAAGTATAACCGAAAATCCGGCGCAGGTCAATTGTTTTTTCAGAAATTTCCTGCCTTTTTACGATCCTTCGTAGGTACCCTCCAGCTTGGACAGCACCCGGGCGTAGGCCGGGTCGCTTTCCGCCAGCACGGTGGGCTGGAAGTCGTTCCGGTCCTCCCGGCCGGAGATGCGGCAGGGGATCCGCCGCAGCGTCCCCAGCCGGACGGTGCCGTCCGGGTCCCGGATGATTTCCTGCTGCAGCACGGCGGTGTCCTTGTCCCGGGGATTGCCGTTGCCGCCGAAGGAAAAGTTCCCCAGACTGTAGAAAATCACGCCGCTGCCGTAGGTTTCGATTTCCTGGAGCACATGGGGGTGGTGGCCGAAAACGATGTCCGCCCCGGCGTCCACGGCGGCGTGGGCATAGTGGATCTGGTCGCCGGAGGGAGCGTAGGAAAGCTCCTGCCCCCAGTGGAAGGAGGCGATGACCACCTCCGCCCCCGCCTCCCGCAGGGCGGCGATCCGGGCGGCCATGTGGTCCGTGTCCATCCAGAAGCTGTTGGCGTAGACGCCCACCGTCAGCCCCGATTTGGTGGTGAAAAGGAAGGTCTCGTCGGTGCCCGCGTAGGCGACACCGGCATCGGACAGGGCCTTTTCCGTGTCGGCGTAGCCCTGGGCACCGTAATCGTAAGTATGGTTGTTGGACAGGGTGACCCCCTCCACCGATCCGGCGGTGAGAATGGCCGCGTAGGACGGCGGGCCGCGGAAGCAGAATTCCTTCTCCGGGTCCGCAGGCTGGGTCAGGTCCGTCAGCACCCCTTCCAGATTCACCAGCGTGAAATCGTCGGCTTCAAACAGCGCCCGCACCCCGGCGAAGGGATAGTCGTACCGGTCCCCCACCACGCCCAGGAAGCTCTCGGCGCTGCCGTTGTCCCCGGCCATATTGCCCAGCGTGCAGTCCCCAGCAAAGGACAGGGTGAAGATTTCGGGCTGGGGTTCGGTTTCCGGTTCCGTCTCCGGCACGGTGGTGGGGACGGTGGGTTCAGTGGCAGGCGCCGTTTCCGGCAGCGTAGTGGGCGGGGCGGTTTCCGCCGGGGCCGTGGTGACGGCGGCGGCAGGCACGTCCCGGCGGGCGGCCCGGTACACGGCCCAGCCCAGCACCAGCGCCAGCACCGCCGCTTCGGCGGCGATCAGAACAAGAAGGCTTTTTCGTTTCATGGGCGGCTCCTTAATGGGCGGTGTCCAGCGGCCGCAAGACGCTGTAGACGTCGTAGCGGGTGTCGTTGGACTCCGTCAGGAACACCGCCCGGATGGGGGCGTCGCCGGTGGTGATCCGGGCCGCCGTTTCGGCGGCGGCGGTGGCCTCCACCCCGGTGAAGTACAGGCGGCACCGGCCCTCGGGCAGGGTGAAGTCGCCGTCGGCGGAGAAGGACACGGCAAAGGTCTCCGTGGCGCAGGAGGTGACCAGCAGCTTAGCCGCGGCGGTGAGGGTGGCGGCCTTGTCGCCGTCAAAGGTGTAGCCGTCGCCATCCGGGAACCGGAACTGGGAGAACAGCACCTCGTCGAAGCCCTTTTCCCGCAGCTCCGCCGCCACCCGCATCAGATAGGACTGGGTGCCGCTGGTGGCGGGGTCCAGCCAGTAGCAGCTCTCGTCGTCCATCCACAGTCCCGCGCCGCCGGGGAGGAACAGGCCGTTGTCCACATGGTTCAGGCCGTAGTTCCGGTCCTGCAGGGCGGGGACCCGGGCGATGAGGTACCGCTTTCCGGCGGCCAGCTCCGCAATCAGCGCGTCCACCGCCGCCGTGTCCACCCCTTCCGCCGCCGGGCCCAGGGCGCTGCCGTAGTAGAAGCTGCCGTCGGGGGCCTTCATGTCCAGCAGGATGGGCACCGTGGCGGGGAGATTCCGGATCTGGGCCGCCACGGAGGTGGGATTGCTTTTCAGGGCGGCGCCGTCCACATAGTAGCCGTTGAGCTGGGTCAGCTCCGATCCCAGATCCTCGGCGGGCAGGTCCTCGGCCACGGCCACCGCCACCGTTTCGTCGGCGGACGGCGGCAGCGCCTCCTGTCCGGCCTTCTGCCCCACGGGCAGATGAAAATCGATGGTGGCCTTGTCCCGGTCATAGATCACATACCGCTGGAGCCAGATCATCCAGCAGCCCCACACCGCTCCGGCGGCCAGCAGCACCGCCAGCAGAATCAGGCCCGCCCGCTTTAGCCTCCGGCGGGTACGATAGGAAACAGTCATGAATTTCTCCTTTTTGCAGCAACACAGCGCCAATCTTCCTTGGCTTTGGTTTCCAGAACGGTCAGCCCCGCGCCCTCCAGCGCCGCCCGGACCTCGTCCAGCCGGGTGTCCAGAATGCCGGAGCAGATGAGGATGCTGCGATCCGACAGAAACCGGGGCAGCACCGGGGCAAGGCCGATGATCACGTCGGCCACGATGTTCACCAGCACCAGACCGTATGTTTCACCGGCCAGACGGGCCATCAGGGCCTTGTCCGCCGTGACATTGCCGGTGCAGGCGGTGAATTCCGGCGCGGAAAAGCCGTTGTAGGCGGCGTTTTCCCGGGCGATGTCCTCGGCCTTGGGGTCAATGTCCACCCCCACGGCGGAGGCGGCCCCCAGCCGCAGGGCGGCGACGGACAGAATGCCGCTGCCGCTGCCCAGATCCAGGCAGACGTCCCCGGGCCGGAGGTACTGCTCCATGGCCTCCATCACCATCTGGGTGGAGGGATGGGCACCGGTGCCGAAGGTCAGCCCCGGGTCCAGAATCACCGGCAGACGGCCGCCGTGGTCCTCGTTTTCCAGCCAGTAGGGCACCACCACCAGCTTCCGGCCCACCTCCACCGGGGGATAGCTGCTTTTCCAGCTTTCCGACCAGTCCGTGTCGGGCAGGGGAGCGCTGTGGGCCGTCAGGCCCAGCTTCTGCACCAGCGCCGTCAGCCGGGCGGCGCCCGCCGCGTCCGTATCCTCTAAATAGAGCTTGATATGGGACAGGCCCTGAAGTTTTTCCTGAAAATCCTCGTCGATATAGTCCCAGTACGCCCGGTTTTCGTCCAGAAATGCTTCAAATTCCGCCTGATCCTCCAGAACCAGGTCCGCAAAGCCCCCGGCGGTCAGCGCGGCGGCCACCGCTTCGATGTCGGCGGCGGCGGTTTCCACCGTCCATTCGATCCATGCCACGGCAGAATCCTCCTTCGTGTTGTCAGATTTGCTCTATTGTACCGCATTTTCGGGGAAATGACAACGGGGCCCTGGGAATTTTTCTGCCGGGACTTCCTATTTTGGGAAAAGTGGTATATAATAACCCCACAGTCTGTTAAAAAAGCCTCGCAGAGTTCGTCGCCCGCAGGCGACGAAGGGATCAAATGAATTTTTGACGGCGGCGCGTACGTCGGAAAAAATATATCTCAGGTCGCCAGTGTGCGCATTGTCCGCCGTAGGCGGACAATGCGTGCGCGCCGCGGGCTGTAATCCTACTGTCGAAAAAGCCCGCAGGGCTTTTTCGACAGTAGCCCGAAAGGAGCAACGCCATGATGGAACCCATTTCCCTTCAGCCGGGGGTCACGCTGCGGTGCGTCACCGACCGCCGGTTTCGCCACGGCTGCCTGAGCGTGCAGCTGGTGGAGCCCATGACCCGGGCGTCGGCGGCGCCGGGGGCGCTGCTGCCCTCGGTGCTGCTGCGGGGCACCCGGCAGCGGCCGGACCTGCGGCGGATCACCCTGCATCTGGACGACCTTTACGGCGCTTCCGTCAGCGCCCAGGTCCGGCGGGTGGGGGACCTGCGGACCACCGGCTTCTATGCAAGCTTTCTGGAGGACCGGTACGCCCTGCCGGGGGACCGGGTGCTGGCGCCCATGGCGGAATTCCTGGCGGAGCTGCTGCTGGACCCGGCCATGGAAAACGGCATTTTCCGGGCCGATTATGTGGAAAGCGAAAAGAAAAACCTGATTTCCACCATCGAATCCGAAAAAAACGACAAGCGGGCCTACGCCGCCGCCCGGATGCTGGAGCGGATGTGCCGGGGGGACAGCTTCGGCATTCCCCGGCTGGGCCGGACGGAGGACGCGGAGGCGGTGACGCCGGAAAGTCTGACGGCTTACTACCGGACGCTGCTGGACACCGCGCCGGTGGAGCTTTGCTATGTGGGCGGGGCCGCGCCGGAGGCGGTGGCCGCGCTGCTGCGGCCCATGGCAGCGGCGCTTGCCCGCCATGTATCGCCGCTGCCGTCCCAGACACCCTTCCGGGACGCCGGCGACGGCGGCGACGTGGTGGAAACCATGGACGTGGCCCAGGGCAAGCTGTGTTTGGGCTTTGTCACCCCCGTCACCAACCGGGATCCCCGGTTTGCCGCCATGCAGGTGTTCAACACCCTGTTCGGCGGCGGTATGACCAGCAAGCTGTTCCGGAATGTTCGGGAAAAGCAGAGCCTGTGCTACGCCATCGGCTCCGGCTATTACGGCTCCAAGGGCATCGTCACGGTGTCGGCGGGCATCGACAGCGGCTGCCGGGACCGGGTGCAGGCGGAGATTCTCCGGCAGCTGGACCTTTGCCGGGCAGGGGACATCACCGACGCCGAGCTGACCGCCGCCCGGGAAGCGCTGCTGTCGGGGCTGCGGGCAGTGCATGATTCCCCCGGGGCCATGGAAAGCTACTATGAAACGGCGGCCCTCAGCGGCTCCGGCCGGACGCCGGAAACGTATATGGAGGAGATCCGGGCGGTAACGGCGGCGGATGCGGCGGCGGCGGCCCGGACGGTACGGCTGCACACCGGCTATTTCCTGAAAGGAGCGGAGACATGAGAAAAACGGAATATCCCGCCCTGGGTGAAACGGTGTACCGGACGGTACTGCCAAGCGGACTGACGGTAGCGGTAGTGCCCCGCCGGGGCTTTTCCAAGAAAATGGCCTATTTCGTCACGGATTACGGCGCCGTGCATACCCGCTACCGGCTGGACGGCAGGGAAAAAACCGCCCCCGCCGGGACGGCCCACTATCTGGAGCACAAAATGTTCGAGCTGCGCCGGGGGGACGTGTCGGAGGAATTCACCGCCATGGGGGCCAGCCCCAACGCTTTTACCTCCTATGATATGACGGCCTACTACTTTTCCTGCACCGACCGGTTTGAGGACTGCCTGAAGCTGCTGCTGGAATTCGTCTCCACCCCGTATTTTACGGCGGAAAGCGTGGAAAAGGAGCGGGGCATCATCGGCCAGGAAATCGGCATGAACGAGGACGACCCCGGTACCCGGGTGTTTGAAACGCTGATGACGCTGCTGTACCGCCGCCATCCTATCCGGGTGCCCATTCTGGGCACGGCGGAGAGCATCGCGGCCATCACACCGGAGATTCTCTACGACTGCCACCGGGCCTTTTACCATCCCGCCAATATGATTCTCTGCGTGGTGGGGGACGTGGACCCGGACCGGGTGGCCCGGCTGGCGGAGACGGTGACGCCGTCGGGACCGGCGGGGGAGAAGCTCCGGGACTGGGACGAGCCGATGACACCGGCGGCCCCCTATGCCGCGCAGGAAATGGAGGTGGCCATGCCCACCTTCTGCCTGGGCTTCAAGTGCGAGCCTGCCCCGCCGGGGGAGGCCGCGGTCCGGCAGGAAATCGTGGGCGATCTGGCGGCGGAGGCCCTGTTCGGCGAGTCCTCGGCCCTGTATTTACAGCTTTACGAGCAGGGGCTGATCGATTCGTCCTTCGGCGGCGGCTTCGAGACGGTGGACGGCATGGCTATGCTCACCTGCTCCGGCGACAGCGACGACCCCCGGGCCGTCCGGGACGCCGTGGTGGCCCGGGCCGCCCAGCTGGCGTCGGAGGGCGTGGCGGAGGCGGACTTCCTGCGGATGAAACGCAGCGCCCTGGGCCGCCGGATCCGGGATCTGGACAGCTTCGACGCCACCTGCTTCCGGGTCTGCGCCTATCATCTGACGGGCTTTGACTATTTTCGCTTCCCCGGCCTTTACCGGGATGTGACGGCGGCGGAAATCGCCGCGTTTCTCGGCCGCGTGGCCAGGGCGGACCGCTGTGCACTGTCGGTGGTGACGCCGATTACCAAGGAGGATTGAGTTTTATGAACACATCCGTTTATTCCACCATCTCCTTCCCGCTGTTCGGGCTGGAGATGAATCCCCCCCGGGGCTTTTCCGTCGGCCCCCTGTACATCCATTTTTACGGCGTGATTATCGCGCTGGGGATGGTGCTGGCGGTGGTGTACGCCTGCCGCCGGTGTACCCAGTTCGGCATCAAGGAGGACGACATCCTGGACGGCGTGCTGTGGGTGACGCCCTTCGCCATTATCTGCGCCCGGGCCTACTACTGCATTTTCTCCTGGGATATGTACCGGGATAACCCCATTTCCGTGCTGTATATCTGGAACGGGGGCCTTGCCATCTATGGCGGCGTCATCGGCGCGGTGATCGGCGTGTGCGTGTTCTGCCGGGTGAAGAAAATCCGGATTCCCGCCCTGCTGGATCTGGTGAGCCTGGGCTTTCTCATCGGCCAGTGCATCGGCCGGTGGGGCAATTTCTTCAACCGGGAGGCCTTCGGCGCGTCCACGCTGACGGCGCTGCGGATGGGACTGTACAATACCCTCACCGGCACGGTGGAATATTACCATCCCACCTTCCTTTATGAGTCCGTGTGGAATCTTGCCGGCTTTGTGCTGCTGCATTTCCTGTCGAAAAAGCGGACCTTTGACGGCCAGGTGGCGCTGGGCTATGCGGCGTGGTACGGCCTTGGCCGGACCTTCATCGAGGGACTGCGGATGGACAGCCTGTACTGGGGCAGCGTTCGGGTGAGCCAGCTGCTGGCGGCGGTAACCTGCGCCGGGACGGTGGCGGTGCTGCTGTGGCAGAGCTTCCGGCCCCACGACCCGGCGAAAATGCAGGTCCGTCTGGCCGAGGCGGCCGCCCGGGAAAAGGAAGCGGCGGAAGAAGCCGAAACGCCCCCCCAGGACGAAAATCCCTCCTGACAAAACGAAATGACGCCCGGACCGATTTCGGTCCGGGCGAATTTTTACCCAAGCTCCATGCACCAGATTTTCTGCCCCCGGGTGCCCACCACCAGCCGATTGCCGTAGATGGCCGGGGAGGCCTCCACCAGAGAGCCTGCATCCGCCGTGTCCAGCACCTGTCCGGTGCCGCCGTCCAGCAGGAAGACCCGCCCGACGGAATCGCAGACCACCACCCGGACCGTTCCGTCCGCCGCGGTGAAGGCGGCGGGGCTGCTCCAGGCGTAGCTGTCCATCACCATCCGCCAGGACTCCTTGCCGGTGGCGGTATCCAACGCCACCAGCAGGCCGTTGCCCTCGTCCGGCGTCCGGGCGACGGTGTAGAGGATTTTTCCTTCCAGCGCCGTGCCGGGGCTGCCCAGCAGCGGCGAGGACTGGACGCCGCCGGATACCCCCTCCACCGTGCGGCAGTCGTAGGGCGCTTCCCACAGGATTTCCCCGGTGACGGCGTCCAGCTTGTAGACGGAGACGGTTCCCGCGCCGTCCTGCGCCGTCCAGTGCAGGGAGGGGGCGGTGTACAGATACCCGCCGCTTTCCCCTGCGGCTTCAAAAACCGGGGTGGAGTTGGAGTCGTCTTTGGTGTCCTGGGCCCAGACCAGCTCCATGGTGTTCAGGTCCACGCAGAAGAACATTCCGCCGTTTTCGGACAGGTAGAGGTAGTGCCCCACCGCCACGGCGCTGTCCTCAAAGCCGTACCAGTACCGCTCCGCGCCGGACCGGGCGGTGCTGTATCGGGCGCAGACCGGCGTATCCGGCCGGACGGAAAGGGTCCCCACCTGGGGATCGTAGGCGGTGTTCAGCCGGATGGTGTACAGCAGGCCGTTTTCGCCGGGCCAGATCAGCGTATCCGACGCCACCAGCGGCGAGGAGTCGAAGGCGCACCAGCGGTCGTTGTCCCGGCGCAGGGCTGCGGTTTCCTGATGGCCGCCTTCGTAGAGCACCGTGCCGTCAATCAGGCTGACGATGAACATTCTGGGCCGGTTGCCGTCCGCGTCCGTGTCTCCGGCGCCGACGTACAGAATCGGATAGCCCCGTGGATCCAGCGCGCCGGAGCCTTTGAAGCACAGCCCCAGAAACAGCGGATCCCGGGTGTAGCTGCCGTCGTCCAGATCCAGAAAGTAGACGTTTCCGTCCAGCGTGGCGTAAATGACCTCCACCAGATCGGCTTTTTCCTTTTTCTCCGGGTAGAGATTCATGACGGACCGGGTCTGTGCATCCCAGCGGACCATCAGCGGCTGCCCGGTCCAGCCGCTGCCGGTCCAGGCGCCGCCGCCCTGAATGGGCAGGGCCGAGGTGTCCCTGCTCCACACCGGCGTCAGCGTGTCGGCGGCGGTGGCCGTGCCGAAGGAGGCGGTGGAGCGCCGGGGATTGCCCCGGAAGGTCAGCACGCCGGGCAGCGTGCCGTAATCTTCGGTATTGTCAAAGAAAATGGGGTCCTCCCGGGTGTAGGAGGAAAGAATCTCCTCCCCCCGCAGAATTTCCCAGGTGACGCCCCAGTTGGCCGGGTCGCTGGCGGCGGTTTTGTGGGGCGAAAACGCTTCGGCAGGCGGCGCGGTGGTTTCCGGCGGCGCCGTGGTTTCCGCCGGTGCGGCAGGTGCGGTGCGGCCTGCCTTCACCGAGAAAAAGACGGAAAGCACCAGCAGCACCGCAGCGGCGGCATACAGCCCCTTGGCGGCGCCGTCCAGCCCCCGGCGCACCCGGCGCCGGGGATTGACGGAGGACCTTGCCCGCTGCCTGGCCCGGTGCAGGGCATTGGTGTGCAGGACGGCCCCCACCCCGGCGGCAAGCCCCAGAATCAGAAGAATCAGACCGGTGAGCAGCAGCTTGTTCATATGCCGTCCCCCTTTTTTTTTCTTGGGTCTAGTATACCACGGACCCGGCGGCGGCGCAAGAGAAACCGGCCGGCAATTTGGCGGAAATCTTCATTGACAGTCCGGCGGGGTTTGGTTATAATACAGACAATATCCCCCGAAAGCGGGGGCAGATGTGGAGGAAATTTCCTATGGATGCGACATACACCGTTTCGGTTCTGGATTTCGGCGCGGTGCCGGACAGCCGGGAATTCCAGGACGGGGCCATTCAGGCGGCCATTGACTGCTGCTTCACCCGGGGCGGCGGCACCGTGGAGGTGCCCGCCGGCGTTTATCCGGTGCGGGCCATGCGGCTGCGCTCCGGCGTGACGCTGCTGCTTCGCAGCGGCGCGGTGCTGAAGGCCAGCCGGAACCCGGAGGACTACTTTATTCTGAAGAACGACACGCTGGAGCCGGTGAACCCCGCCGAGCTGGAGCGCAACGCGGACACGGACAAAACCATCAAGCCCTACGGCCTGCGCTGGCACAACGCCGTCATCCGGGCCTTTGACGCGGAGAATATCGCCGTCATCGGCGAGCCGGGGGCCATGATCGACGGCTGCAACTGCTACGACGAGCAGGGCGAGGAGGGCTATCGGGGTCCCCACGCCTTCAGCATTCACCGCTGCCGCCATGTGGTCCTGCGGGGCTACACCATCCGCAACAGCGCCAACTGGGCCCATTCCACCCGGGAGAGCCGGAACATTCTGGTGGAGGATGTGACGGTGGAGGGCGGCCACGACGGCGTGCATTTCCGGGGCTGCGACGATGTGGTGGTCCGGCGCTGCCGCCTCTACACCGGTGACGACTGCGTGGCGGGCTTCAACAACCGCAACGTGCTGGTGGAGGACTGCGAGCTGAACACGGCCTGCAGCGCCTTCCGGTTCGGCGGCACCAACGTGCTGGTGCACCACTGCCATATTTTTGCCCCGGCCCGGTTCCTGTTCCGCGGCTCCCTGACGAAGGAAGAGAAGCAGGCGGGCATCAACGGCACCAACGCTGCCGAGGACAAAAACCACCGGTACAATATGCTCAGCCTGTTTACCTATTTTGCGGATTTCACCCAGAAGGTCCGCTATCCCGCCTCCAACATCGTCATCCGGGACTGCCGGGTGGAGGGGGCGGACCGGTTCCTGCACTTCAACTACTCCGGTAACGAGATCTGGCAGCTCAACGAGCCGCTGGCGGACATCCGGTTCGAGAACATCGAGGCCACGGGCATCTCCATGCCGCTGACGGCCTACGGCGACACGGAAAAGCCTGCCTCGGTGACCTTTGAGAACGTGCGGTTTTCCATGCGGCCCGGCTTTGAGGACGTGCCCTTCATGCACATGGCCAACTGCCGGGAGGTCTGCTTTGACAACGTGGAGGTGGAAAACAGCCGCAGCCGCCATCTGGTCAAGTGCTGGAGCGACCCGGCAAGCTGCCGGTTCACCTTCCGGAAGGTCACCGCACCCATGGCGTCGGAGGACTATGTGGTCCGGACCGACGAGCCGTTTGTCTGCACCCCCATCTGACGAAAAAACGGAAAATGCCCGGGAGATACCGCTTTTCGGTACCTTCCGGGCGTATTTTTTGTGCTTATGCGCGGGTGCCTACGGAGAACAGCAGCCGGTCGCTTTCGGCGCCGGATTTCCGGAACAGGGCCAGCAGCCCCTCCGGTGTCAGCCCGTCCCGGTCCGGCCCCGCCAGATCCAGGGCGATTTTTCCGGCGTCCATCATCACCGTCCGGTTGCCAAGGGCCAGCGCCGCCGTCACGTTGTGGGTCACCATCAGGCAGGTGATGTGATGCTCCGCCACGATGGCCTTGGTCAGGTCCAGCACCTTTTCCGCCGTGGCGGGGTCCAGCGCCGCGGTGTGCTCGTCCAGCAGCAGCAGCTTCGGCGGCACCAGCGTGGCCATCAGCAGTGTCAGCGCCTGCCGCTGGCCGCCGGACAGCAGCCCCACCGGCTGCTGCATCCGGTCCTCCAGCCCCAGATGCAGGTCGGCCAGCCGCTGCCGGAATTCCTGCCGGTCCGCCCCCGTAATCATGGAGAAGGGGGACCGGCCCCGGACCGCCCGCAGGTAGGCCAGCGCCAGATTCTCCTCAATGGTCATGTGGGGGGCGGTGCCCTTCATGGGGTCCTGAAACATCCGGCCGATGAACTTGCTGCGCCGGAAATCCGGCAGCGCCGTGATGTCCCGGCCGTCCAGCAGAATTTTTCCTTCGTCGGGCCGGAAGGTTCCGGCAATGGCGTTCATCAGGGTGCTTTTTCCCGCGCCGTTGGAGCCGATGAGGGTGACGAAATCCCCGTCCCGGAGGGTCAGGGACACGCCGTCCAGCGCCGTCTTGGCGTTGACGGTGCCGGGATAGAAGGTTTTGCGGAGGGATTGCAGCTCAAGCATGAGGGGAGACCTCCTTTTTCTTCGCGGCCCGGCCCTTACGCAGGTTGGGCAGGGCAATGGCCAGCGCCACGATGACGGCGGAAATCAGCTTCAGGCATTCGCTGGGCAGGTCCAGCCGCATGGCCAGCGCAATGACCAGCCGGTAGAGAATGCTGCCAACCAGCACCCCCAGCGCCTTGCACCACAGGCCGCCCCGGCCCAGCAGCGTCTCGCCGATGACCAGCGACGCCAGCCCGATGATGACCATGCCGGTGCCGAGATTGATGTCGGCGGTTTTCTGGTACTGGGCCAGCACCGCGCCGGACAGGGCGGTGAGGGCGTTGGACAGGCACAGCCCCAGCGTTACCGTAAAGCCCGTGTTGATGGAGCTGGCCCGGACCATCTCCGGATTGTCGCCGGTGGCCCGGACGGACAGCCCCACCCGGGTCTTGAGAAACAGCACCATCAGCACGCAGGCGGCAGCGGCCAGCGCCGCCGCGAGGATCAGCTTCCCGCCCCGGCCCAGAACGGGGGCCGCCAGCGTGAAAATCGTGTCCGCCCGGATCAGGCTCACGTTGGAGGAAAAGCCCATCACCGCCAGATTGACGGTGTACAGCCCGGTGCCGGTGATGATGCCCGCCAGAATGGAGGGGATGCCGCACCGGGTCTGCAGCAGGGCGGTGATCAGCCCCGCCGCCGCTCCCGCCGCCATGGCGGCGGGCAGCGCCAGCACCGGGTGGCCGTGGAGGGCCACCACGGCGGACACGGCGCAGCCCAGGGTAAAGGCGCCGTCGGTGGTCATATCCGCGATGTTCAGAATCCGGAAGCTCAGGTACAGGGCCAGCGCCACCAGCGTATAAATGCAGCCCAGCTCCAGTGCGCTGGTCAGAACGGTTGAAAGTCCCACGGTTACTCCCTCTTTCGGTCAGTCTGCCTGGGTGGTCAGCTCCTTGACGGTGCCGGCCATGCCGGAAAAGACGCTGTAGTCAAGCTGCAGCGCGGCGGCGGTGTCGGTGTTCACGGCGATGATGCCGCCGCTGACCACCTGATAAGCGGGCACCTTGCCGGTTTGCAGCACTTCCAGCGCCAGATCCGCCGTCTGGGCGCCCAGCGCCGTGTAGTTGACGCCGCAGGTGGCGAAGGCCCCCGCCGCCACGAAGGAGTCCGCGCCGGTGTAGTGGGGGATACCGGCCTTGTTCAGAATTTCGGCCACGGCGGCCTCGGAGGCCATAATCACGTTGTCCGTGGGGGTGAACACCGCGTCCACCCGGCCCACCAGCGCGCTGGCGGCGGTGAGGACCTCGTCGGCGGTGTTGCCGGTTTTCTCCAGATAGGCGATGCCCTTCCCGTCCAGATAGGCCTTGGCCTGGGCGATGGGCACTTCGGAATTGACCTCGGAATTGGAGTAAAGCAGGCCAACGGTCTTGACGTTGGGGTTGACGGCCAGCATCATGTCCAGAATCAGGTTCGTATTCAGCGCGTCGGAGGTGCCGGTGACCCGGTCCAGCCCGGTCAGGCCGGTGGTTTCCGGATCGGAGACGGCGGCGTAAATCACGGGGATACCGGCGCTTTCCGTGGCGGTGACCATGCACTGGGCCGCCAGCGTGCCGATGGGGATCACGGCGTCAAAGCCGCCGGACACCACCTGGGCGCCGATCTGGTTGAGGGCCGTGGCGTCGTTCTGGCCGTTGTAGTCCTGATAGGTGACGGAAATGCCCAGTTCCTTGGCCTTGGCGTCCAGCTCCTGCTCGATGGCGGTGCGGATTTCGTCCAGGGAGGGGTGGTCCAGCTGCTGGACCACGGCGATGCGGTAGCCGGAGGCGGTTTTGCCGCCGCAGCCTGCGAAGACGCCCAGCACCAGCAGGGCGGCGAGAAGAACGGAAATCAGTTTTTTCATTGGAAATTTCTCCTTTATTTCAATATCAGTGGACGGATGTTCGGATGATGCCGGGACGCCATCGCCGCCCCGGGAAATGCAAGTGCTTCATTGCCGTTTCCCCTTTCAGACCATAAAAAAACTGCCCCTGCTCTCCCTATGGAGAACAAGGACAGGAACGAATACCTGCGGTGCCACCTTGTTTGCCGGAAGATCCGGCCGCTCAGTACGATGCCGACACATCGCTGCCCGTTAACGCTGGCTTGCGTCAGAAGATACTCGGCCGAAGCCTTTCCCACTGCCCTCTGCGGTCCATTTGCCGCTCCGCTTAACACCCCACTTCCAGCAACGGGGGCTCTCTGGCGATGCGCAAGCGACGTTATCTCCGCTTCGACGGTTTATGGCCTTATTATAGCGCAGTTTTTCCCCTTGTCAAGAAAAAGTTTTGGCCTTGCGCTTGCACCGGCGGCCGCCGTCCGCTACAATAAAGGAAAAAGGAGGAATGGACCATGGTGACACTGGATACCGCCGCCGGGGCGGCGCTGACGGGGACGCCCTGGCAGGCGTACCCCCGGCCCCGGCTCCGCCGGGGTTCTTACCTGAACCTGAACGGCAGCTGGAGCCTGACGGTCCGGTCACCGGAGGGGCAGGTGCTGGCGGAGACTGCCATCCGGGTGCCCTTTCCGCCGGAATCGGCCCTGTCCGGGGTGGGGCGGCATTTTCCGGAGGGGGCGTGGCTGTGCTACGCCCGGACGTTCCGGCTGCCGGAGGACTTCTGCCAGGGCCGGGTACTGCTGCACATCGGCGCGGCGGATCAGGAGACGGAAATCCGGGTCAACGGCGATACCGTGGGGCCGGTCCATCTGGGGGGCTATGACCCCATGACGGCGGACGTGACGGACCGGCTGACGGCCGGGGAAAACCGGCTGGAAATCCGCTGCCGGGACGATCTGCGCCGGGACTGGATTCCCCACGGCAAGCAGCGGCTCCGCCGGGGCGGCATGTGGTACACGCCGGTGTCCGGCATCTGGCAGACGGTGTGGATGGAAAGCCTGCCGGAGGGGGGCATCCGGCAGCTGGACGTCACCGTGACGGACCGGCAGGCGGTGCTGGATACCGGCGATCCCGCCCATACCGGCCATGTGACGGTGACGGCGCCGGAGGGGACCGTCACGCTGCCCCTGACCGGCGGCAGGGCGGTGTTCACCCCGGACCGGCCCCGGTGCTGGTCGCCGGAGGACCCCTATCTCTACCGCTGCACCGTGGAACTTCCCGGGGACCGGGTGGAATCCTATTTCGCCCTGCGGCTGGTGGACATCCGGCAGGTGGACGGCGTGGCCCGGCTGTGCCTCAACGGCAAGCCCTACTTTTTCCACGGCGTGCTGGATCAGGGCTACTGGAGCGACGGCCTGTTCACGCCCGCGACGCCGGAATGCTATGCGCAGGACATTCTGGCCATGAAGGCCATGGGCTTCAATATGCTCCGCAAGCACATCAAGGTGGAGCCGGAGCAGTTTTACTACGACTGCGACCGGCTGGGCATGGCGGTGTTTCAAGACATGGTCAGCGGCGGCCGGTACGGGTTTGTGTGGGACACGGCGCTGCCCACGCTGGGGCTGCGCCGCCTGCCGGACCGGCCGGACAACCGGCGCAGTGCGGTGCGGGAGGCCTTCCGGCGGGACATGACCGCCGCGGTGACCCGGCTGCGGAACCATCCCTGCGTGTGCCTCTGGACGGTTTTCAACGAGGGCTGGGGCCAGAGCCGGGCGGGGGAGGCCTACGGGCTGCTCAAGGCGCTGGATCCCACCCGCCCCGTGGACACGGCCTCCGGCTGGTTTGCCGTCCGGCAGACCGACGTGGACAGCCGCCATGTGTATTTCCGCCGGGTGCGGCTCCGGCCGGGGAAAAAGCCGCTGGTGCTGTCGGAATTCGGCGGCATCAGCCTGCCGGTGCCGGGACACACGGCCAATCCGGGCCGAACCTACGGCTATGGGCGCTGCGAAAGCCGGGAGGAACTGACGGCCCGGCTGGAGGAGCTTTACCGGCAGCAGATCGCACCGCTGATTCCCCGGGGGCTCTGCGCCGCCGTGTATACCCAGCTGTCCGACGTGGAGGACGAGGTCAACGGCCTGCTGACCTACGACCGGCGCGTCACCAAGCCGGACCCGGCCCGGCTGCGGGCCGTGGCCCGGGAACTGACGGGAAACGAGTAAAAAAAGAGGGCTGTCTCGCCGGGAGACAGCCCTTTTGACGTTAGTGCAGGAAATTCAGATTGCGGATGATGGCAGGCTCCACGGCCTTGCCGGAACCGACCTGGAAGAAGCAGATGATCTTGATGACCAGCAGCACCAGGAACATGATACCGGCGGCAATGGGGACGATGAAGGTCCAGGCGGTCAGCGCGGCCACGATGCCCAGCAGCACATCCACCACGGAGAACTTCAGCACCTGACGGATATGGAACCGGATGTAGGGTGAGGAACCGCTGGCCAGCAGGGCGATAATGATGCCGATAAAGCCGGACAGATAGGCGAACATACAATATACCTTGTTCTCGGAAATGTCTTTCGCATCGAAATCCGCCGTGTGATCGTAGGGGTTGACGGGGGCCTGATAGGGCTGATATGCGCCATAGGGGGGCTGCTGCGCCGCGTTGGGGTTGGCACCGGGCTGCTGCTGGCCCAGCGGCGCGCCGCAGTTGCCGCAGAAGGCCGCGCCGTCATCGACGGGCTGGTTGCAGGTGGGACAGGTTTTCATGGGATGATCCTCCTTCTTTATGGTGGTTCCATCATACCATACCCCCGGACGAAATTCAACAAGCATCCCTTATTTTTCCCTAAATACTTTTTTTTAAGATGGGATTTTTCTTTCTAAAAGCCGGTAAAATCCCATGGCCGCGCCGCCGAGGGGAATCCACAGAAGAAAGTAGGGCAGGCAGATCTGCCCGCAGTAGTTCAGCGGCGTCCGGCGGTAATCCCAGACGGTGTAGTCCCGGTTGATCAGCAGCCCCGCCGCCAGCTCCACCGCCGTAATCACGATTGCTCCCAGGGGCAGCCGCAGCACCGGCGGCAGCCTCGGCTCTGCCTCCTCCAGCCCGCCCAGCAGCAGGAAGCAGGTCCCGCCGGCCAGAAACATACTGCCGTGGGTCCAGCCCCGGTAGGCCAGTTCCAGCCCCATATACGCCGTCCCGCCCAGATAGAACAGCACGCTTTTTCTCCACAGCTCCATGCCGTCCCTCCTTTCCGGAGAGATTATTTCCAGAAAAAACGATTTTTTTACTTGACAAATCCGAAAACGTCCACTATAATAACAAAGCTGATGTTTCAGCAGGCCCGTTCTTGACCATATGGCGGCATAACTCAGTTGGTAGAGTAGCCGGTTCATACCCGGTATGTCATCTG